>JBEKIZ010000004.1:0-139005 GCA_050011515.1 Terriglobia bacterium
TCCCAGGAAGCGTGCGACTTCTTTCCAGGAGTAGCCGTTCGTTCTCAGGAAGAACATGTCCCGCGACCGCCCGGTCATATAATTCAGCAACTCTCTTACGAGCAACTCATCTTCAACTGTGGACGGGCTGCCGCGGGTGTGAATGCCACCGAAGGCATCGAGATCCTGGAGCGAGCCGACAAATTGAATTTTAGGCTGCCTTGCCACGTGCCTGTTAAGCCTGCGGACAAAGGCCACGTACAGGTAACTGTCGAGATTTCGAATCGAATTACCCGAGATTCTGTGTGCTCTTCTAGTTCTGGTAATTGCGAGCAGTACCGTTTCGAGTATGTCTGCGGCTATGGATGAATCCTGGTCGTAGCGCCGGGCATAAGAAAGCACGCGCGCCCAGTTTCGCCGCGCTGCATCAAGCAGATCTTTTTCAACCGTTGCCCCAGAGCCTTCCGATTGCCAAATCCAGACGGGTGGGTTAGCTCTGGAATCTCCACGCATGGTTGCCACTCAGCCTCTCCCGTTCCATTTCTCAAGGATTCTAACGTCCGCACAAAGACTCCAAACTATTTTTCCTCCTACAATAGAGATGTCCGCAAACGGTCTAAATCTTAATGCCTCAATTCTTTTTTTCAGGCCTTTGGTGTCCACCCCCTCGGAGTCGTGGAGACATATGCTGATACATGCCTCTTAAGCATGACACTTATTTCGGCCTCCCTCAATATGGGGCAGTGCGCAGATGGAAATGCAGTCGCCTGACACTTCAGTGCCAAAGCGCTTGCGCAGGGTCGCATTTACCATCGCAGCCTGCATGACAGTCCCTGAGAACGCGCTACGCACCAACCTGGCAGCCCGTCGATTTGCCAGCTGCCTCCGCCGAGGGAAGCGGTCGTAACAGGCGCCCCGCAATCAGTGGCTGGAGCTCACTCACTGACCCGAGAGTATTTGTTGGACGACGGGCCATGAAGAGAGCGCTTGCGGAAGGGCAGGTCGTATGAAAGGCCAAGAAGATGGGAATGAAGGCCACGGCCTGAGTGGGGCCGCAGCGGTGACGGACTCCAAGCGAGATCCGGTCGTCTGGAGCCCGGAATTGGATGCGATCATTCGTGAGGGGTACTCACGAGGCTGGTCCGGAGCCCGAGAAGCCATTAATAAAATTCAGCGTTTGCATCCTAAGTGGCGTAGCCACAATGTCTGGGAACGAGCGAAAGAACTCGGTTTTGATCAAAAGTATGTCCAAGAACGTCCGCCCTGGTCGGCTGCGGACGATGCGTTGTTGCTCGATTTCGCGCAAGAACAATCGGTAAAGACGATTGCTCGTTTGCTCCACCGAAGCGAGGCGACAGTACGGTGGAGGTTCGCAAAATTGGGCGAGAGTTCCAGGGTTCGAGACAACTACACGCAGGAGGAGTTGGCGAGGGATTTGCGCGTGAGCCCCAAAACGGTACGGCGCTGGGAGGCAGCGGGATTCCTGGAGCGCCGAGATGGGCGAATCACTCACGAATCATTGCAGGAGCTCTGTCGTAAGCACGCTTCGGAAATAAACTTCGACGCGCTCGATATGGAGATGCAATCCTGGCTGAGAGATTATGCGCCTTTCGTCCCAGCTCAGAAGCAGCCGAAGAATGGGAACGGGAACCTCAAACATCTTCAGAAGGTCGGCGTGTGCCCTTGGTGTGGCCGTAAAACACGTGGCAATGCCCATGGGCGGCACATCGAGGCATGTGCTCGAAAAAGCAGTTTGAAGGGCCTGCAAGCGCCAGGGAGTCACGGGTATACTCCGGTGGTGCGTTCGCCTCCTGACCCAACGACAAAGTTGTCAGCCGCACGGCGCCATTCTTGGAACGAAGGGTAAGCTTCGAGGGGATGACTTGACCAATGCTCGTCCCAGTAAAACACCCAGTAGTCTACGGTTCGGACGCTTCGCGGATGCGCTCGCGCCTCATACACGACCGCGTCGAACCAGCCTTCTTGCCGCATTGTGCTGAAAAACCGATTCTCGCCCCACTCAAGAAGGGCTTTCCACCTTCTGGTGTAATCCTCCGGAGAGGGCGTGTTGCAAAGCTCTTCGTCGCATTCAAGGAAACCTGGGCAGCGGCGTTGCAACTCCTTCGCGATGGCGTCAGGGAGTTTTCCATCTGACTCCAACAACGACCGCAGCCAGTACGTGAAAACTTCCCACTCCATATATTGGGCCACCGCTGCCGCGAGGCGTTCGGGACCAGCCACCCTGCAGGACTTGATAATCTGACGTTTGTCCTCTTTCATCTCGAATGCGTCGAGAACCTCGTCAGCACATTGCTCGGAGGCTGTTCTCCACTCCTCGAACGACGGGTAGGCCGAAGGGCGCTGCCGTTTCCATTGCGCCTCGCACTGTTGCCAATAAGCGCAGTCCCGGACGTAGGCGGGATCTCTGACCCCATAGAAAGTGACTGCCCGTAGCCAACCTTCATCCTTGGCTTGCGCGAGCACATTACTCTCGACCCATTCCAATATCCCCCGGTAGAGTGGAGGGTCCTGGTGCGTTAGCTCGGATGTTCGCTCAGATTCAAGCAGCCCAGGGCAGCGTTCCTCGAGAACCTTCACAAGCCATGCGGGAGCGCAGCCCTCAGCTTCGGCGATCGCGCGCGCCCACAGGCTGAAGGCGTTCCACTCGATGTATTGCTGTCTCGCTTCCTGTAGGCGTTCCCATGCGATTCGCCTCGCCTGCCGGTCAGCTTCCCGGCGGGCCATCTCCGATACATGTGCTTCCGCCTTACGGGTGCGCGGGGTTCGCTCTTTCGGGGAATTCACCATTACTAGGAGTACCCCCTTTGCGAGGCGGGCCATGTCAATTCAAAAAGGCCTGACCGCTCTTAGCCGGGCGCTCGTAAGGGTCGGAGAGCCCGCTTTCGAATGGCTGGTATTGTAACCCAGGAAAAGCTTTGGTGGTTGACCCGTAGCCTGGGCTAACGACCAGATTATGAGCAGAATTTCTTGAGGAAAGCGGTGACACCTAACTGCATAGGGTAGTTAAACACGAGGGTCAGCGTCACGCATTGCAAAACAAGGTCCCCAAGCGTATGCCGAGCATCATTCAACATTGTCGTGCCACCTCCATGGGTCGGTCATTTTTTGGGGCGGGGTCACACATAGGAAATCCACAACCGTGAAAACGAGGGGGCACTGCGGTCGAGCCAGTGGCCGGCAACGTAAAACGCCAGCCCGCAATACTCCAAGGCTGCATTGGTCGCTTTTCAATAACAAAAACCGTTCTTCGATTATATTTCGTCACAGTTCGCCCACAGTCCGGACGTTTGGCGAGGATTCAACCCAGGAATGCGGCGGTCCGGAAGGTAGAGCTTCTCGACGAATTCCGCGAGCGTCAGCGAACTTTCGGACTGTGCGGCCCCGCCATTAACGGGGAAGAGGATTTCATCGACGAGCGGGAGTAGATCCTTTTTTGACCTGTAGTCGTCGCAATAGCGGGCAAGACGTTCGCAGACGGGGCGGCGCACGAGCCGGCCTTCCTTGTGTTCTTATTGGTAGTACCCAAGCCACCGTTGCCAAATACGTGGTTCACGGGCGCAGACTACCCTATCAGACGTGGCGTGCCTTCCTCAGTAACCATGTGAAAGACTTGATCTCCCCCGAATTCTTCGGTGTTCCCACTCTCAGTTTTGGGGTTGTTTTTGTCTTCATCGTTCACGGACACGACAGTACACTTATCGAACCGGGACTGAGGTGAGTCTTGCAGCAGGTGTTGTGGTCCGCAAGGATCGGCTGGGTGGCCTGCTAACCTACTACTACCGAAAAGCAGCCTGAGGGTGTTCGAAGCTCATACCCGATGCAGCGTCAACGGATCGGTAGTTCCATTGTCCAAACTCGATTACGCACTCACATAAACTTAGCGGAACCGTCCTCTCTGCATTCCTTGCCGTTGAGAGCAGGCAATCCCACTGGTTACTCCTGTCCCAGAATTGATCTCTATTTTTCAGCCACACGGGAGGGTCCGCTTCCCTTCGAGGCAAAGATATAACTCATTTCCTTTCGGGGGCGGTTGGCTTCCAGCCACGCTTTGCGCGTGTCGCGCAAGACCATTATGGGATTACTGTCCGGGACGCCGAAATCTGATATCTTGAGCGCCTCCACATTTTCACAAACAAGGGCGGGGCGTTCTGGATTTAGGTTCCCCGGTGGCGCTGTGCCCATTCATCAACAATGGGGAAGAAGCCGCGCGGCTGGTGGCGGCCTGCCGCTATCCACCTCAGGGCATACATGGCTATGGCCCCCGCAGGGCAAGGGGATACGGATTAGACCTTAATGAATACATGAGTGCATTGCAACGATGCGTTGCTGTATATCCCTATCATCGAGTCTCGCGCGGCCTTGGAGAACATGGCGGAGATCGTCGGGACCGAAGGTATGGATAGAGTTACTGTGGGCCCCATGGACCTTTCTTTTTCCTCGGATGCTTCAAGGAATTTCAATCTTCTACTTATACCGACGCGGTGGAAACGGATCGCCAAGCCTCCAAGGAATATAAGAAAGCGATGTGGAACTGTGGAAATGTGGAACGGTTGTTATAGCCTGGAGCATGCCAGACCCTGCGCGGGCAGGGTGACAGCCTTCTGCTGGTTGGAGGGGATGACTTGTTTCTGGCCAACGAGGGCCCCCTGCTGGCGTCCCGGTCAATTCAGTCCCGTCCCCTTGGCCGAGTGCGCGATGATTTTCATGCTGATGCTGGCGCGCCGCTGGCATGAAGCGCAGGCCAGCTTTCATCAGGGGCGCTTCTACACGCCGATGGGTAGAGAGTTGGAAGGCGCCCGGCTCTTGTTAATCGGATTTGGCGCGAGCGCCAAGACGGTAGCCGCGCGGGCCCGGCCGTTCGGACTGTGCGTGCCTGCGGTGGACGTTCGCGAGATCTCGGAAGTGGAACGGCGGGAGTTCGATTTGCAGGTGGTGGGAAAACCGGCGGGTATCGACCGGCTGCTGCCGGAGAGCGATTACGTCCTGCTGCACTTGCATCTGAATGCCCAGACGCGGCACATCACGGACGCGCGCCGGCACTGCTTGCTGAAGCCGACGGCATGTTTAGTCAACGTGGCGCGCGGGCCGCTGGTAGACGAGGAGACGCTCTCCCAGCAACTAGCGGAGGGCCGGTTGGGCGGCGCGGGGCTGGACGTGTTCGCGTCCGAGCCGGTCGATCCGAATAAACCTCTTTTCAGATTACCCTGCGTCATCGCCAGCCGCACATCTCGGGGCAAACCGACGGCACTTCCCGCGGCCGCGCACGAAGCGTAGGCACTGACATTGACCGCATTTCGCGAGGCTTGGACCCGCTATATCGCATCGATCTCAAGAGGGATAAGTAAGCCTGCTACGTTTCTTGCAAGTTCCCCGTGGGGAATGTGGACCGGCTGTGAGCCCGATAAAGCAATCTGCCGCCGCGACCGGAGGGAAAAAATCCCGGACCACTCACCAACTGAGCTGCTCGTCGGGTACAAAACGCTGTACCTTTCGCCAAGGTACCTGATTGCTTCCGTACTGTTTATGCGCGTAAAGGGCGCCGTTCATTCCCGGCGGGTCGATGGAAACCATGGTGTTGCCTTTGATTTCGAGGGTGTAGGGCACCGCGCCTAAAGTTTCCTTAGCTGTCCGCGTGGTAATCGGAAAGCCCAAGTCGATTGTCTTGCCCACCTTCGTCGCGCCGACATTCACATAACGACCCTTCCAGGCCAACGGTCGCGGCGAGCCATTCACCTTGCATACCACCTGAGGGCTTCCACTTTCCACTCATTCCCGTACGCGAACACGAACACGCTGAAAAGACCTCTTCATGTTGACGTTGACCCTGCCCTCGTAAGGAATGAAACTGTAAACACCCGCCTAGGCTGAAGCACGATTGAGCAGAAGATTCACCTGGAACTCGTCGCCCTCACACTCCACGATGTTTTCCCAAATGTAGTAAAGTGAACGCGTGGAATTTCGCGTGCAGCAGTGGATAATGCCTGTGCGTAAAGCCCATTCATTCCCGGAGGCCCAGCCGGCGAACCCGCCCAAGTTTCTTTTCGCCACCTGGTCGGCTGTCTCGTTGTACGCCACGGGCTTTTTCGGCATAGATTCGGCCAGCCGGCAAATCCATTCCCCCTCTGTCAACTGATTCTCGGCAAACTGGTTCCGTGCCCAGCGGTCGATGTCGTCCCAATAGTCTCCCACCCCTGCCGTGCTCAGTTTAGCGGCCAGGCCGATCGCGTGGTTGTGGAAGTGTCCACCAAATGCTTCTCCCTCCACTCGATCGGTGTGAGACCAGAGAAATCGGCCTTCAGCGTCGTAGTAGCACGCGTGGTCCTTCAGGAATTTCACGACCTTTCCGGCCAACTTCTGAGCGGGCTCGTAACCGGTCACAAGGAATATTGCGCCAAGCCCTGAATCAAGCGACCGTTGCCATGATCCGCCGCCAAGTAGCCTGTGGGCATGATGTCGGCAGATCCGGGACCGCCGAACTTGGCCTAGGGTTCATAGGCGCCCGCCGGAAAGAAGGAATAATCGCCTTGGTCGGTGGCAAGTTGCGTCATGCGCTGGATCATTCCCTCAATCGTCTCTTTCCACATTGGATTCTGGTCGCCCAGATAATAGATGGTCATGGGTGCCATGGCTCGAGGCCACACGCACGGACAGGTGAACTGCGCCACAGACTTGTCGCTTGAGTCCGTTGTCCTTCCCTCGGCCCTCCACATCGGGGTCACCCAAGCAGGGTTGAGACGGCTCCAGGATCGTCCAATGAAATGTTACCCCCCTATGGACGCGGGTAACCTTATGAGCCAACCTTCGAGACCAGGGTACTTGAGGGGAATTCATCCTGCTACCCTAAGGCGGGCACCTCGGAAAATCACCGCATGTTTCGCCGCAATTGCGGTTAGTTCGGGTCAATATGCAGGCCTTCGCGCCAGTCCCTCTGCCTGGCATAACCCAGGTTGCACTGGTTTTGCGCTTGGCCGGGATTGATCTCATGCACGATCGCTTCGTCAACCCTCAGATACATCTGCACGCCAGTCAAGACAGTTGCGTGTGGCGCCGCCCCATTGGACACATGCAACCGCATCACGCCTGGATATGTAAGGGAAACTGTGTAATCGAGACTATTCGTTCAGACCCGCTGTCCCCTCCTTCACTGCCTCGTACATTGCAACAATGTTTTCCGGGGGAACGTTGGCCAGGATATTGTGGACCTGCTGAAAAACGAAGCCTCCGCCGGGGCTGAAGATTTGTACCTGTTCTTTGACGTGCCGGCGCACTTCATCCGGCTTGGCTTCAGGCAAGATGGTCTGCGTGTCGCAACCGCCGCCCCAGAATACCATGTCCTTCCCAAATTCAGCTTTGAGCTCCCTGGCGTCCATGCCGGCACAGGAAATCTGAACGGGGTTGATTGCCTCTAGTCCGGCGTCAATCAAATCCGGCAACAGTTCGCGAACCCCGCCGCAACAATGGAGCATTACCTTCACATTGGCCAGTTGTTTGGCGCGGCTCCACATCAGTTGGTGGCGAGGTTTGAAAAACTCCCGGTACATCCGGGGCGAAACCTGCGGTCCATTCTGCGTTCCCAGGTCGTCGCTAAACCTGACGATGTCGATGCAGTCTCCCACCGCAGCCAGGTATTTTTCCAGATTCGCTAGGTGGATCTCGACCAGCTCGTCGAGGAACTCGTGCGCCTTTTCGGGTTCGGCCGCCAGAAGCATAAAAAAGTTGTCGTGGCGATAGAGAAGCTGCCCGGCTTCGAGCAGATTGCCGCCGAAACCGCCCAGAATGGCCTTATTGGTTTTCTGCCGCAGCCGTCTTGCTCCTTCTCTCAACTGCGCATGATTGACCCACGGCCCGGGAGGAGCAGCGACGGCGGACCACAGGGATTCCTGCACCGCTCCGGGGATGGTCGTAGGTCCATTTCCATCTGCGAATGGGAAATAAGTTTGCTCGAAGTAGAGTGCGCCCTCGGGCATGTGACCAATCACACGTCCGCTCTTGGAGCGGAAAACCCACTTCCCATCGCCCTTTTCGGGTAGTGCCCATGCCGGCATCTTGCAGGGGGTGCCGTCGGGCAATGTCCAGTCCGCCCAAGATTCTTCGTCGAGGGCGAAAGCACGCCCGAGATCAAGGGTATCGACCCCGAATTGCTCCAGGACGTCTTCATCCACGATGGCCAATTGCTGAAGAGGGTGATAGACGCGAATTGTCTTCTTGGGCAGTCCGAGATAATGGCGCAGTCTGGCGTAAGCAATGGCGGCGATCCCTGAGGAACCGTGGCCTGAAAGATCAACCGGCACACGGTCGGGCTGGCGGTGGTTGCAAGCAGCAAGAACTCTTTCACGTGAGGTCATGGTCTCCACTCCGCAATGGAAAGGGTTTCAGCAATCGGGTGTCCGGTGCCACGAGCACGTAGGATACCCCGTTCGAGGGCAATTGTAGGTACCCTCGGCGATTCTTTCAACTGGACCCGTGCGCCGGTCGCCTTCGCAAGGTGGTGGAACAATTCACCCGTACCGACACCCGGGATGTGATGCGAGCCCAGCAGGTCACTCAATGCTTCCACGGTCTCGGGATGCCCTCGGGGCGGCGATTCCGTGGGTTTCAACGACTCCCGCATCGTTCGCACTTCGGACGTCAGCGGGAGCTCGGCTCCTTCGTGTGACACAATCGAAAGTTTTCTTTAAGTAAGTCACGTTTGTTACAAAACACCCGTCTCGGGATAATACCTTTCAATCTTCGCTTTCGTCAAAACGACGTGTTCAGTGTAAGTAGCCAATTGCACCTTTTCTCCTCTTAGAATTCTCAACGCGAGAGACATGATGCGCTCGCCGTAAGTCTGGGGGAAATAAGCCACCGACGCCCTGAGTGGTGACCCGAGCTGAATATATCGCCGGCTATCGCGACCACCCCCCTGTCCCACAATACATGTGTTTGCGCCTAAGTTCATCTTTAGTACGGCCCGGCAACTCCCTAGCGCCACAGGGTCACCCATGGCGGCAATCAAGATTTTCTTCTTGCCTTTGCTCTTATGAAGCAATTCCTTCGTGGCGCGGTACCCATCATGAACCGACCCGCCGGGCGAGGCTATCTCGATATCGGTCTTGCGCAAACGAGGAAAACCTTCGCTCAGGCCATCGTAGGCTCCGGCCACTCGTGCCTCCTGGGTTGAACCCACACCTTTGGCCGGGAGAATTAGCACTCTTTCGATGTTCCGGAGGTTTCCATTGGCAAATCTGCACAGGAACTGGGCGGCCATCTTTCCTGCTAAGTAATTGTTGCCGCCGAAATAATAGGCTCCCGGGATGGAATAATTGACGGCGATGATGGGTATACGTGCTTCGTGGCACTTCGCAGAGATCAAATGGGTCACCTCCTCATTTGATTGGTGTTCAACCAGCAACTGAATTCCTTGCTCGAGAAGTTCATCTACATTGGCAAGAATTCTTGGAGGGCTCTGCTCGTTATCTCGGAGGATCAGATCCACACCTTGGCGCCGCGCGGCCAGGACCATGCCTCGCGTCACTTCACTGCAAAACCTCATCGATTCGTCCATCGCAGCGTAACCGATTCTGCATCGTTTCCTCGGCGGTACCAGCGAAAACCTCTTCGCATTCCCCCGCCGCATCACGTAACCGCGCTTCTCCAGCGTATACATTAAACGGAATGCCGAGGAGTAAGTCATGCCAGTCCGTTGAGCAATTTCTGTGACGTTCAGTTGCTGTTCGAAGCTGTCAAAGGCCTCCAGAACGTCGAGCGTCTTGGCCGCCGCCTCGACGAAATACCGCGATTCGATACTGTCGTTCATTTTATCCTCCTCTTCTTCATGCGTCCTTCCGTTCCTAGAGGGACAGCCTATCGCGGCCCATCTCACCCACCATCTCCACTCCAGCAATATTACAATATATCCATTCCCGATTTAGGTCATCGGACTTTGTTTTTCCAACTGCTGTTAGTACTACCTGAATCCGGCGCATTCAACGCATTTAGAAGTGCACCGGGGCCTCGTGGTAAGGGCGCAGAAGGCACTTTTTGCTTTTTCGGCTTAGCTTAACCTTAGGTTAGGATAAGCCGAAATGCGCCGATCGCCACGAAACGTCACAATCGCCTTTGGTCATGCGGGTTTGACGCACTATGGCGGCGCTTTCTTCCTTCATGAATTCTTACGAGTGCTCCAAATCCGCAACTTCTTGGCACACCATCTCAAGTGGGAGCGTCGAAACTCCGACTACAGTCTGTCCCAGATGGTACTGGCCCTTGCCTGGCCCCTCATCCTAGGCTTGGATCGCATCGAAACCGCGTCGTTGCTGCGTTCCAACGGCACGTTCCAATTTTTGACGGGCCTGCCGCGCTTCCCCGACCCGCAGACTCTTCGGCGTTTCTTACTCGGCGCTCCCGAATCGTTCGCGCTCCAACTTCGCCGCGCCAACGACCGACTGCTACAATTCGTGATCCATTTCCCCACTCACCGTTCTCGCTTGATCTTGGACCTGGACAGCACCGTCGTGACCACCTTCGGACATCAAGTGGGTGCATCGGTCGGCTACAACCCTCGTTATCGTGGTAAGCGATCCTATCAACCGCTGCTCTGCGTCGAAGCCGGCTCGGCCCACTTGCTGGGTGCATCCCTGCGCCCAGGCAAGACCGATCCGCACAGCGGCACGGTCGAGCTTTTCCGCGACTGTTGGGGCAACTTGCCCTCCGGCGTTCGTGACGTTCGGGTCCGTGCCGACGCGGCCTTCTGGGATGACGCCTTCTTAACCGAACTGGAGGATCACGATACTCGCTACGCTGTCGTGGCCCAGATCCGGAAGCCCCTGCGCCACCTTCTCCCGGGATTGAACTACCAGCGGGTCAACGCCGACTGGGAGATGGCGGAGTGCGAATACCAAGCCCACGTTTGGTTGGAACCCAGACGCCATGTGGTTGCCCGCCGATTGGTCGAGACGGCGGAACATCATCTGACGCTGTTCCAACTCGGACGCTACTACTATCGAGGCTGGGTCACCAACATGGACCTCACCCCGCAGGGTGTCTGGCATTTCTACGACGGTCGAGCCGCCATCGAAGTACGCATCCGCGAACTGCGCGAGGATTTCGCGTTCGCCAACATCCCCACGCGTGCTTTCGCGGCCAACAACCTCTATCTTGAGGTCATCCGCTTTGCCTATAACCTCGTCACGGCGTTTCAGCGTGCATGCCTGCCCGATGATTGGCAAAGCTTCACCCTCCGGACGCTTCGTCACAAGCTCTTTCTGCTTCCGGGCGCACTCGTTCGGCCCCACAATCGACCGGTCCTTCGGCTTCACAAAACACCCCAGATTGAAAACTTGGCCCACCACATCCTCACCAAGATTGCGAAGCTTCGGGCCATCACCTGAGCTAAAATGGGCTCTTTCACGCCGGATTCAGGTACTACTACGTTAAGTTAAGGTGGTCGGTTGCTTTTGCGAATCTTGCTGCCACAATACGCGCAACGCCCGGTCCAAGTGAACAACAGCCGTTGGATCTCACGGCGCGTTTGTGGCAGGGTCCACCCAGAAGTTTTTTTTAATGCGCAACATCTCCAAGGTCAGGAAGGCGTGCGCCAACATCACCTGCGTCACATGATGATACCAGCCCGTCCAATTGCGGCCTTCGTAGTGATCCAGCCCCAGCTCCTCCTTGAGTTGTTGATAGTCCCGTTCGATCTTCCACCGACTTTTGGCGATGCGCACCAGTCGCCGCAGCGTGTAGTGTGGTGGCAGGTCGCAGAGAAAGTATTTCGTGGGCTCCCTCTCGCCGCGCGGCCATTCCACCAGCAACCAGACCTCCTTATGGGGTGGCTGGCCTTCGTTGAAACTGTGCGAGGGTCGGACGCGGCAGGCGTGGAAGCGCGACTCCAGCCAGCCTTTCGTACCTTCTCGCCAGCGGACTTGCTTCCATCCCCGGGCCTTCTCCGCCACCTCTCGAACCGAGGGGGGCGCGTGTCGCCATAGTGATAAACACTCGGGGGACGCCCTCGACCCCGCGCTTGCAGTTTGTGCATCCGAGGTGGCTGGGCCCACACCCCCAAGGACGAAGGGATACCGACCACATAAGGACGTTGGCGAGCCTCCAGTCCGTCGCGGAACTCCGTCACCTCACCGTAAGCGGCGTCCGCCAACACCACCCCACCGCGCAGGCCCCAAACCAGCGCCTCGTCGATCAATTCCAGAGCCAGTTGCCATTTCGTCCGGAACTTCACTGCCTCGGGGATACCCGCTTCGGCTCGCCGCTGGGGATCTTGAACCCAACTTTCCGGCAAGTAGAGTCGCCAGTCCAGGATCGTACTTTCTTCCGCTCCCGCCTGATGCAGGCTCACCGCCACTTGGCAATTCGCCGTCTTGCCCAGCGTGCCCGAATATTGGCGCGCCACTCCCACGGAGTGGTGACCTTGTTTGGGGAACCCCGTGTCGTCGATGACCCACACCGGGTCGGGAGACAATTCCGCGCTCATGCGACGGGCCAGCCGTTCCCAAACCGGAGCCCAAGGCCAGGGACTCTGTCCGATCAACTGCTGCATCGCCTGCACGTTTCCCTCCGGCAGACGCCCCGCCATCGGCTCGATGGATTTGCGTTCGCCGTCCAGCAACAGGCCGCGCACGTACACCGAGCTCCAATAGCGTCGCTCGCGGCGCCCCAGCGGTTCCAGCAGGTCGGCCAAGAATTGTTCCAAACGGTTTCGACATTTCTCGATTTCGCTCTCGGTCATGTACAGGAGGGTAGCACCTCCCATGCGGGAGGGGGACAATAACCTGACGTTGTTGTATTAGTCAATACACCGGGTAGAATTATTTGCCGCACCAATAGCGCGAGCAGTTCCACTTTTCTCGCACCTGCCCTTTGGATATCCGTTTCCGCTTAATTCCACCATGATCACGGCCGCTGCCCCACCCGACAAAAACCCCGCTCATTGATCCGCCAATGAGATGTGACTCGCTTCATCAATTGCGAACATTTCAGAGCGCAGCCAGTGTACCATCACTCTGCGCAGTTTCGGCTCCTGCTTGGCCTCCACACAGCTCATTCAGCAGTCACGCTGTCGCCGTGAACTGGACTCGCCGCCTCGGTCGGCAGGTCATCATGTTGGGTTTTTCCCGCCACCCAATCCCTGATGAGCAGACCCAGCCCGCTCAGTGTATTCCCCTTCAGCCAGACGCCGAACTCTCGGTCGCGGAGATCTTCGGTGATTGTGAGAACTCAAACTCCCCCGCGTCTTTATTCGCGGTAAGTGTGCGTACAGTGTGCATCCCGCAGCGGACGTGCCCCGGTGTTGCGTTGGCCCTGTTCCCACTTAGCGGCTTGCAAAGTTTCCAGGGGTTCACGTCAAGCAGCGTTTCCAGCAGCTCCGTTGCGCACGCAGAACGATTTAGGCTACCCAATCAGAGGGGCGACGTTCGGCGGCTGAGTAGGGAGAATATCCGAGTGCGCAAGTAGTTTCATAAATGGCCTATTCGCCCTTGCCGCATGGCGTAACAGGTTTTCATCCGCTCTTTCACCAGATGTACAAGAAAAGGTTTAAAAACCGCCTGCCCCATAATATCCGATTTTGTTCGAAGAGCGAATACCAGAAGCATTGACAAATCTCAGCTCCCCGTACACGATAGGGGGCGTAATGTGAATTTCAGAAATTCGGTCAGGCAAATAAGGAGGAAAAATGAAAGGGATTGCCATTTTTTTGTTCGTGCTTACGCTTGGGATTGTTCCGCAATCGCTCCAAGCGCAAGAGGCGTACGGGACCATTGTCGGTTCCGTCACTGATTCATCGGGCGCAGTAGTGCCTAATGCTAACGTTACGGTCACCAACGTGGGCACAGGAGTGGCGAGTAAAGTCGCAACCGGCGCGGCGGGTGAATACAGTGTCCCTAATTTATTCCCCGGCGCATATCAAGTGACGGTGGAGACTGTGGGCTTTAAGTCGTTTGTTGCGACCGCGCTCACCCTCCACGTCGATCAGCAGCTTCGTGTAGACGCCGTGCTTCAACCCGGCGCAGTTACGACCAGGATGGAGGTCACCGCTACCGCGGGGCAACTCATCGAGACCGACACCAGCACCATCGGAAAGGTTGTCGAGAACAAGGAGATCGTGGACCTGCCCTTGGTGAGCCGCAACTTTATAGCCTTGGCAGCGCTTTCCGGTGGGGCCATAAACGAGCCAGCTACCACATCAGGTGAAAATACAGCAATTATCCCCGCCGAGACGACGGGAACTTTCCGCACGGGACTCGCAGGAGGGGGACTGTGGGTAGCGGGCGGGCGGGATGACGCGAACTCCTATTACATTGATGGGCTGGAGAACAATGACCCCGGGTTCCAAACCATTGCAGTTACCCCGCCTATTGATGCGATTGAAGAGTTCAAGATCATGAACCAGGATTACACCGCCGAGTTTGGCCGTGGCCTGGGTCAGGTTCAGATCGCGATTAAATCGGGAAGCAACAAGTTTCACGGCACGGGGTACGATTTCTTTCGCAATGACGTCTTGGACGCTCGGGGCTTCTTTGATTATACCAATCCCGTAACGAACAGGTCAAAGGGCCAGTTGCGCTACAACCAGTTCGGAGGCAGTCTCGGAGGACCCATTAAGCGTGACAAGTGGTTCTTCTTCGGCGACTACGAAGGCACTCGGAACCACACTTTCAACCTCCAAGAGGGCACCATGCCTACCACAGCCGAGCTATCGGGAGACTTTTCGGCCGATGCGCCCATCTACAATTACGTGACCGGGGTGCAGTACCCCGGAAATAATATATCCAACCTGATCGACCCGAAGATTGCAAAGATAATTGCCGAGGGAATGTTTGCCCCACCGAACACCTCTCTGCCTGGAGACATCAATGAGGTGGCATATCTCGTGACACCTGACACGATAAACATTGAGACCGTGCGGGTGGACGGTAAGATCTCTGACCGGGACTCACTCTTCGCCAGGGCCACAATCCAGAACGAGAATATCGTCTCCCCCAGTGTGTATCCTTTATCCGGCGGAGTTTGGATTCAGAACGGGAGGAGTGTCGCCCTCGGCTTTAACCACTTGTTTTCACCCCGCGTTATTAACGAGTTACGGGTGGGTTTCGTGCGACCCTTCTCGTCTCAGTCACTTCAATCCGGCTTTAAGGGAGCAGCGCAGGATATCTTTACCGGTATGAACACAGCCCCGAATGAGCTCGGAACACCCACCCTTATCATCACTGGCTACGGCACATACGGCAGCAGATCGTTCGCGCCGTATGCGTTCCTCACAAATTCCTATAGCTTCGCCGACACGCTGACATACACCCGCGGTAGACACAGCATAAGAATGGGCATTGAATTCTACCATTGGCTGTATAATGATGTAAATTCGGATGTTCAGCGAGGCAACTTTTATTTTAGTGGACTTTTCACACAGGGACCCCTGAATCCCAGTGGAAACGGGATGGCAGATTTTCTGCTCGGCTTAACAGATTTCGCCCGAGATGCAAACGGTGGGAATCAAGCTTACCTTCACTCCATTAGCCCGAACCTATTTATTCAGGATGACTGGAAGGTTTCTGCGCGGTTGACGCTCAATTTGGGCCTTCGATGGGAATATCGGGAACCCTATACGGAGGCAATGAACAGAGTCAGCGGCGTAGATTTGACGTATCCCGGCGGCCGAATATGTACGCCAAATCCCCAGGAGGTGGCGCTGCTCAACGACCCCTACCTAGTCTCGGATTGCCCTCGTGGCATAATGAACCCTGATTATAGGGATTACGGTCCGCGTGTCGGCTTTGCCTACCGCCCCTTCGCGAGCAACAACACCGTGTTGCGAGGCGGTTTTGGGATTTTCTATGGCAATTATCAGAGCGACGAAAACACTGGTATTGATTCGGTCCCCTACACGACTGCTTTCAGTCGGGATTACACGCCCCAAAATCCTCCTGACCTTGATGCCCTCTTTCCTGCGCCCGTCACTCCTGCGCCCTATCCTCCTATTAGTGGCACCTTCGGTATGGATAGGAATACGCGCCTTCCCTATACGGAGCAGTGGAGCTTTGATGTGCAGCGGCTCGTGGGGTCGGACTGGGTACTCGACGTAGGCTACCTTGGAAACAGCTCTAAGCGTCTGAACGCCCGTCTTCCTCAGTATCAGGGCGTCCTTGCCACCCCGGGAGACGTCTCTTCGATTGTGTTCCCTTACTACAACATCGCGTGTTGCTTTCTAGACGAAAGCGCAAACAAAGGGAACTATGAGGCATTGAACCTGCGTGTGGAGAAGCACTTCAGTAGAGGCTTTTACATGCAGACTGCCTACTCTTGGAGCCATAATCTGTCCATTGACTCCGAGACGATCGATGAGCCCCAATACATGTGGGACCGAAACGCTGACTACGGAAATACCAATTTCGATGTCCGGCAAAGGCTCGTTATCAGCGCAACCTATGAACTCCCCTTTGGCAGGGGCAACCATTTTGGGTCGGGCTTAAGTGGCGTGGCGGACAAACTAACTCGTGGCTGGCAAGCGAACGGCATCTACCAAATTCAGAGCGGCTTCTGGTACCCAATCAGTGCCGTCGATGAATCAGAGACCGAAGGAACCTACAACAGTTTCCGTGCCGACCTGGTCGGCAACCCTCATGCGCCAGACCGAATAGACCCTACTCGTGCCTTCAACCGCTCAGCTTTTGCGCAGCCCGCAGTGGGATATTTCGGGGATTTGGGTAATGACACCATGAACGGGAAAGGAATTAACAATTTCGACTTCTCGCTCTTCAAGAACACGTTCGTGTCGGAAAGATTCAACGTTCAGTTTCGGGCTGAGTTCTTCAACCTTTGGAACCATACTCAATTGGGTCCCTTTCCAGGTAGTTCTATATCGAACGAAGCGGCTTTGGGTGTGTATACGACCATACAACATGCCCCGCGCGTCGCTCAGATGGCCATAAAGCTTATCTTCTGAAATGCGGGCACACAAAGGCGTTGGTGGTGCAGACTAAAAGTTTTTCTACACCAACGCCTTAGCTCAGCCGCCTGCGCGACGATGCCGGCGCGGAGTTCCGCGACGGCGTGTGGGGAATCGCCAACTGAGCGGAACCCGGAGGGGTAATGAGCAAAAGCACAATCAACACGTTCCAACTCTTCGAGGTTTTCCCGGACGAACAAACGGCCCGGACCTATCTTGAGGGCCGTTTGTGGGCGCATGGCGTCAAGTGCCCTAGCTGCAAAAGCAGCGACCGCATCACCATCCGCAAGGGCGGCCTCTACCGCTGCAATAGCTGCAAGCTCGACTTCACTGTGAGGACAGGGACGATGTTCGAGCGTTCGCATGTTCCACTTCACAAGTGGCTGTATGCTATGTATCTGTTGGTAACAGCACGGAAGGGTATATCTTCCATGCCGCTTGCTAAGGAAATTGGCATCACTCAGAAGTCGGCATGGTTCGTTCTTCATCGCCTTCGTGAAGCGTGCAATGACGAGAACAGCAAGCTGAGCGGGCTTGTTGAAATCGACGAGACTTTCATCGGCGGCAAGGAAAGCAACAAGCATGAACGCGATAAACCCAAAGCTGGACGCGGCGCTGTCGGTAAGTGCCCCGTCCTTGGGATGCGCGAACGGGGCGGAGAAACACTGGCAATGCCGATTGAAAATAGCAGCATGGAAGAAATTCAAAGCGCGATTCATGCGAGAGTCGAAGTCGGCTCCACGCTGCTGACTGACGAACACGCAGCGTATAACGATATGGACGGCTTGTTTTTCAAACAGGAAAGGGTCAACCACTCGGCTGGGGAATACGTTCGCGGAATCGCCGGAACGAACAGCGTTGAGAGTGTTTGGGCAGTCTTGAAGCGCGGACTGCATGGCGTTTATCATCATGCAAGCGTGAAGCACCTTGGCCGCTACGTGGACGAATTCGCCTTTCGGCTCAATGCTGGCAACGTGAAGCGCCACACGCTTGAACGGCTCAACAGCTTGGTGGACGCGGTAGCCGGAAAGCGAATCACCTACAAGGAGCTGACTGCATGAAAAATGTTCCACCGGAATTAGACTATATAACAGACGTCGTTCTAGCCTACCGCCCGAAGCCGAAAACAAAAGCGGCCAAGCGGAGGTTGCGAAGAAAGAGGCGGGATGAAAAGCGAAAGGAATTGGTCCCCGCCTTAGTGTCGGCCTGAAAGCTCCGGTCAGAGCCGCAGGAATTTTGTTGCTATCTAAGGGAGTCATCTATATAAGTCCCTTTGAATTTAGGAGCAAGCAAGTGGTGCAATCCTCCTTCGCAGGTCTGCGGCTTCTTCCCCCAGATGCAGGTCCCGCTCTGCGGGTCTGGCTTCTTGCCAGTGGTCAAACTCGCACTTTCGGAGATTTCAGGGGAAGGTCTTTACAGGAAATCCCTGGAACTGTCCAAGGGGAGGCAGTCCCACCCAATTGGAGGGAGGAATGATGGAGAAACGCGGCCGGAGAGATTTCATGAAGACGTGTGTGAGCGCGACGTTTGTACCAGCGCTAATGGGGTCTGCCAAGCCGGGGCAAGCTTTCGCCGGAACATCTGGTGAGCCTCGCAGCTTTTTGGAGCCGTTCAACTACGAGGGTGTGCGCCTGACCAGCGGGATCTTCAAAAAGCAATACGACGCGACCCGGGATTACTACTTCAAGCTCTCCAATGACGACGTTCTGAAAGGCTTTCGGGAAAGAGCCGGGATGCCTGCGCCGGGTAATTCGCTTGGCGGATGGTACAGCGGCGATCCCCGGCCGCCCAAAGACTACCCCGAGGAGTGGCCGCGCTTCCTCTTCAGCCGCGGAGACATGTTCAACGCCTTTGGCCAATGGCTGGCAGGAATGGCGCGCATGTCTCGCGCCACCGGTGACCAAGCGATGTTGGACAAGGCCACCTTCCTGATGCGTGAATGGGCAAAAACGATTGAGCCCGACGGCTTCTTCTACTATTCACGCAACCCTATTGCTCCTCACTACACCTATGAGAAGACAGTTGGAGGTCTGGTAGATCTGTGCGAGTTCGGCGGGGTGAAAGACGCAATCCCGAACC
The DNA here is from genome assembly GCA_050011515.1 of Terriglobia bacterium. Taxonomy (GTDB): domain Bacteria; phylum Acidobacteriota; class Terriglobia; order UBA7540; family UBA7540; genus CAVROP01. The sequence goes on from JBEKIZ010000004.1 coordinate 19,019, forward strand.
TCGAGAGGATCACTGATTGGGCAGTCAAGAATCTGGATCGCAAGCGGGAAAGTCCGAAACCGGCATTTGCTTCGGGCGTCGGCGGCTGTGAGTGGTACACCCTCTGTGAGAATCTCTACCGTGCTTACGAGCTAACTGGCAATCCCAAGTATAAGACGTTTGGCGACCTCTGGCGCTACCCGGCTTACTGGGGGATGTTCACCAACGGCAGCGGGCCGACTCCCTATGGGCTCCATGCTTACAGTCACTGCAATACGCTGAGCAGCGCCGCCATGACTTACGCTGTCACGGGCGAGAAGACGTATCTCGACACCATTATCAATGCCTATGACTGGTTCCAGCGCACGCAGTGTTATGCCACCGGCGGGTTTGGACCCGGTGAGAGATTGCAGGCTCCCGACGGTTCCCTCGGGAAGTCATTAGAAGATAACGGCGACACATTTGAGACTCCGTGTGGTTCGTGGGCGGGATTCAAACTCAGCCGTTACCTGATGCGCTTTACGGGTGAAGCCCGATACGGGGACTGGATTGAGAAACTGGCTTACAACGGCATCGGGCCAGCTTTGCCCATGGGTCCTAGCGGGATGACCTTTTACTACTCGGACTATCGGTTAGGTGGCGGCCGCAAGGTATACTACAGCGCTGCTTTTCCGTGCTGTTCCGGGACTTTCATCGAAGCGGTGGCTGACTATCACAACGTCATTTACTTCAAGGACGCCAAGAGTCTGTATGTGAACTTGTTCGTGCCTTCCGATGTGACCTGGAACATGGACGGGCATGAGATCAAGGTGGAGCAAGAAACCAGCTATCCTGAGACTGATACAACGTTTTTAACACTTCGTCCCCAGAGGAACGCATCATTTGGCGTGCAAGTCCGAGTTCCGCAATGGTCGGAAGGGATAAACGCCAAGGTCAATGGGTCCCCCGTGGAAGTGAGTGTGCGAAACGGCTGGGGAACTATCGAGCGAGCGTGGAATCCAGGGGACAGGCTGGCAGTCCAGATCTCCATGCCTTTCAATGTGGTTTCAATTGACAAACAGCATCCTGATCGCGTTGCAGTAATGCGCGGCCCGATTGTCCTCGTCCGGCGACAGGAGAAGATTGAGATCCCTTCCCGGCAGAACTTGGCCGAATTGTTCGCGGAGGCGAAGAGACCTCTGGAGTTTCACGCTATCGTGAGGTCGGCGGGCACTTACGCGCCGTTCTACGAGCTGAGCGAGGGTGAGCCTTATCTGATGTACTTTGACCTGAATTCCTAACCGGTTACTTATGAATTGTTTTGTCCCCACGGCCTCCTGCGTTTTGAAGCGCTGCAGGCCTTGCGACGCGTCGGGAGGCGGGCGCTTGCATCTAACTGCTGACTCCTGCTCGTCATTTGTCACTGGAGCCTAAAGCACCACCGATCCCTCGATCAACCGCCCTTCGGCAAAACGCTCGACACTAAGGGCGCGCGTATCCACGAGGCTCGACGTCCCGTTCAGAATCAGGTCCGCCAGGATCTTTCCGGTCGCCGGCGAGTGCATTACGCCGTGGCCGCTAAAGCCATTGGCGAGGAAAAGGCCGGGCACCTGGGGAACCGGCCCGAGGATCGCGTGGTGATCAGGCGTCATCTCGTAGAGGCCGGCCCAGCCGCGCGCGGGATTCACAGAGAAGCTGAAGGCCAAGAACGAGGTGCTGGTATCACGGATAGTCGATTTCGGCTATGAACGCTCAGGATGACAGGTTCAAGCCTTTTTAGCATCCTGCTAACTAAGATTTGATTTGGCAGAGACAAAAGGAGAATAAGGAGGCTCAATGATGAAGCGTCGTCACTTCTTGAAATCCGCAGCCCTGGCGGGCGCGGGAATGGCTACGAACTTGTCGGTGCTTTCCTCATGGCCGGCAACCGCAAAAGATCAGGTGTATGCAGATGAGACAGGCAGTATGCCCAGGATCGGTAACGATCTTATTGAGCTGGGGTTTGATGTCAAGTCGAAGGGAGGGTTGTGTAGTCTTATTGATAAGGCGACAGGCTACCAATTTGTGCGCCATCAACAGGCGTCCCGCTCGCTATTTCGCCTGGCCCTCAGACGTCAGAAGGACCGCCAAGTGGAATGGTTTGACAGCCGTGAGGCGCGCAGTTTCCATGTAACGAAGAGGGAGCAAGCGGGCGGCACAACGCTTGTCTTGGAGGCAGGCTCCTTCCCCGACCGCAGATTCACGGTCAAGGTGGAAGTGACGCTGAGTGGCAATTCCAATCTGAGCACATGGCACATGAGCGTGGCGGGGTTAGAGGAGGAAGCTGTCTATCAGCTCACCTGCCCGATTTTGAGTGGGGTAATGAAAGCCGGCGAGAGCGTGCCGGGAGAGGCGTTGGCGGTTCCCCGGGTAGACGAGGGATGCGTTTTCAGGAATCCCTACCCGGTGGTGGATCATTTGCCGCTCATGGCGGGGGTCGGCCTGGACACGCCGCAGGTGGGCATGGGGGAGATTCACGGCAAGTCTCCGGGAGAATTTCCCATGCAGTTCATGCTCTATTACAACGACTTGGCCGGCTTGTATATGGCTTGCCACGACAGCAAGCAGAACGTGAAGGGCTTCGATATTGGCAAAATGGCGGACTGGGAGCCCAACCCGGTTATGTCCATCTCGCATTTTCCTAGCGAAGCCATGGGGGGGGATGCAGCGTTTGACTACGACACCATGGTGGGTGTTTTCCACGGCGATTGGTATGACGGTGCGGACATTTACAAGGCATGGGGGACGCGGCAATGGTGGTGCGCCAAGAAACTTTGGGAGCGGGATATTCCGGACTGGCTGCGCCACGGGGTAGGTTTTTTCGAAATGGCGAACTACGATATGCCCGTCGTTAAGCTGCAACACCCCATGTCGGAGATCGCCGCTCTGGTGAATCGCCTCTCCAAAGATGCTGGAGTGCCGATTGTGGCGATAATCAGCGACTATGAAGGAGGCGGGCCGTGGACTGGCCCGCCGGGAATCTTTCCACTCCGGGAAGGCGACGCGGCTTTCAAGGAGGCCCTGAAGCAGTTGCGTGCCGCCGGTAACTATGGGATGGTCTGCATCCCGGCCAAATGGTATGTCGCCGTCCGCCTTTCACCACCGTATAACACCAGGCCCCAATTTGAAGCGGAAGTAAGGCCCAACGCCATCATGAATGACAAGGGGGAAGCGGACATGCCGCCGTGCTGCGGGCCAGCAGGTCCTCCTATTGACATCGCTCGTTTGTGCCCCGGGACGAAGTTCACGGAGAAAACGATGCTATCGATGGGTCAGGAGTACCTGGAGCGTGGGATTAGCATGGTGGAATTTGACAGCGTTCCGATCGCCTCGCCGGAGGCCTGTTACGATGCCAAGCACGGCCACCCGCTCGGCTATGGTCCGTGGTACTCGGACGCCTGGAACCAGATTATAGCTGAGGTGCGCAAGCAGGCGAGGGACAGGGATCCCAGTAGCGCTGTCGCGACGGAAGGAGTTTCTGAAAACTTTATGCCCCATGTTGACATGTACAATCACCACGGCGGAAGCATGGAGGATGAAGTGCACTACCGGGTTGGGGATCCCATGGGTGGTGAGGCCATCCCCTTCTTCAAGTACGTCTACGGCGGATATATCGGGGCGTTCAGCGCATACTTTAACGAATCTAACCGTCCCGAAATCCTCTATTGGACCCGCAGCTTGGGAAAGTGTCTTGCCCAAGGGGTAGCGCCGGCGGGCGGTTGGGTTTACTCGGAACCCAAGGAGCTGAATCCGGTCACCATCGATTTCTATAAGAAGGTGGTGCGCGCCGCCGCGCAGGGTTGGAAGTACCTGATGTTTGGAGAGATGCTCCGCCCTCCAAAGATCGATGTGCCTGTGATTGCCGTGTCCGACGTCCCGTGGCGCCTTGTTGGTGGCCTAGATCCCGCTAACCGGCATGTAGTTAAGGACTACGCGGTACAACACTCGGCGTGGCGGTCGCGGGAAGGGAAGATAGGGTATTTCTTCGCGAATATTTCTCAGGAGGCGGTGGAATTCGAGGTGGAGTTATCTTCTTACTCCCAAGAGGAGCATGCCTATGATGTGGAAAGCGTGACGGATGGGAAGCGGGCGAGCTTAGGAGAGCGTATAAAGCTTCCTTCGAGACAGCGGTTTCGCTTGGAACCTCTGTCCGTGACACTGGTTGAAGTAAGCCGCGCGTCCTAGGATTACTCTGTTACGTCGGGTGGGATGCTATTTGATGAAACAGACAGCGGGGACAAACGCCCGATCGATGAGCTGGCTCCCCGCTCGAATGCGTTAATGCGAGCAGTTACATCGTGACGGTCAATTTCTGGAGCGCTGCTCCGTGAGCCGCGAGCATCGCCGGTGACGGACCGGCGCTACGGTAAATGCCGGCGCAATTTAAGTGTTTTCCTTAGCAGCTCTTTTTTACTGAGTGAGAGCAACGCAATTCCTAATCTTGAAATCAGGGGCGCAATGTGCCCATATCTTCGCCCTAGGGCGAAAAGAGGTGCAACGATGGAAGGACAATCCAGACAGAAGGGAAAGAATCACTCTGAAAGGGCAGTGACTGGGGAGAGCATGGTGAGGATTTTGGCTCTTGTAGCGTTGTTCGTCTTATCCCTTGGCCTTTCCACCACCGCTGGCGGATCGATGGGGTTTCTTGTTTCGCAAGGCCAAGCGCGGGCCGCGATCGTGGCCGGGCAGGGTGAGTTTTACCGATTTGTGGGGCAGGAAGTGCAGCGGTATTTCGAGGCTTTCAGCGGCGTAAAGCTGGAGATTGTCACCCCGGAGGAAGCGCGCAAGAGACCGAAGGATTGGGGGTGGATTCTGGTGGGTGGGCCTCAAGCCAACGAACTGGTGCGAGAGGCGGCGTCGAGGAAACTGGTGAACTTCGAGGGATTGAAGGCCGACGGGTTCATTCTGCGCACGCTACGGCTGGAGGGTCGTCGGGTGTTGGTGGCGGGGGGGAATGAGGAAGCGGCAACCATGTACGCGGCGTATGACTTGCTGGAACGTTACGGAGCGGTGTTTCTGCTCACCGGGGAGATCCTGCCGGAGAAGAAACCGGAGCTAGAGTTGCGAGATTTCGACGTGCGCAGCGATCCGGCCTTCCGGCGCCGAGGCTTGTTTTTTGGCTTCTTCTACCCCAATCAGTCGATCATGTCGATGGAGGACTGGCGGAAGTTCTTGGGCGCGATGGCAAAAATGAAGATGAACTTTCTGCACCTCTACTGGAACGCGTTCATGCCTTGGTTGAAATATGAATACCGCGGAGAGACGATGCGGATGGATGACGTGGCGAGGAAAGATACCGGCTATCTACTTTGCGCGCACGGCTACGGATCCTCCAACGCGAACGAGTTGAAGGTAGGCCAGGAAAATTTCAAGAGAGCGGGTATCTATCCCCGGTTTGCGGCGCCAGAGTTCCAGCATATTGAGAACAATGAACAGGCCTTCGAGGCAGCGGAGAAATACACACACGAACTGATCGCTTATGCGGCGAGCCGGAAGATCAAGGTATGGATCGAGCTGGATGTAGGGTGCGTGGCGCCGAACCTGGCGCGCTACACGACGCGAACGCTGGATTTGCCCTTCCATCCTGGATTTGGCACTTTCATATGCCCGGACAATCCGGTGTCGCTGGAACTGAACGAGAATCGGCTGAGAAAGCTTGTGCAGACTTACCCAGAGGCTGAGGGGTATTTCTTGCACCTGTCGGAGGCTTATCCGGTCTGCAATCAGAATGAGAAGGATCGACAGTTCTATCTGAACTTGCGGTCCCAGTACCCGGGTATAGTCGAGGCGCGGGCTGCGTATACAGGCGATATTGCTCTAGACAACGACACCGTACTCGATTCAAATAGTGGGACTGTCTACTTTATACAAAAGCTCATGGAAGCGCGGGATCGGATCGCGCCCAAGGCAAAGCTGGGTATAGGAGCGTTCGGGCACCTTTATGTGTTGCCTTATTTGAACAAGATGTTTCCAACCAGCGTGCCGTTTAGCACCATGGAGTCGCGTGCTATCTGGACACCGACAGGCGTTCCGATGGAGAAGTTCGGGGGAATGGGGGATAGAGAACGCATACTTCAGAATCGGATGGACGACGACAGCTCCATGCTCGGGATGCAGTTTAACGTCAACCTCTATTACAAGGACCAAGTGTTGGAGGGGGGCTTGAAATATGGCTTGGCGGGATTCGCCTCGCAGGTGAACCGGCCGCGGGGGACCGAGACGAATACTAAGTTCATGGCCGAAGGAGAGTGGAATCCGCACCTCACGCCGCAGGAGTTCTACGGCAATTATGCAAAGCGGATCTTCGGCGAGCGCGCCTTGCCACGCATGTTGAAAGCCTTCGATACGCTCGAGAAAAACGAGGAATACATGGGTTGGAATGGTCGGGGGAACTTTCCTGGTGGTACGCCTGCCGAGTTGAACGTCGCTTACGAGTATTCAAAGCAGCCGAACTTCTACGATGGTCCAAGATCCAGTGGATGGCGACCTTTCATCAGCAGTCTTCACGACCGGATCGCCGACTTTACGGGAAGCATAAAGATGCTTCAGGAGGCGCTTGACAGCTTCGAGAGCGCTCGTTCCGAGGTCGAGCCGCGCTCGCAGGCGTATTTGGCTTTCCTGATTAACCGGACGGAGGCTTACATACTGCACTTGCAAACGGTGATCACCTGGGACCAGGCATTTATCGACTTGGATAGTGCGTTTGTCGCCTACCGGCCGGGAGCCGACCGGAATGAGTTTCTGACCCGACTGGACAAGAGCCTGAAAGAATTCGAGGATGCCCGGTCAAAGGCAGTTACGATGGCGGAGAAATGGTCGGAGATGGTGGATCACCCTTCGGACCTGGGAGTGTTGTATTGGATCAACGTCTTTATGATTGATGGGACAGAACAAACGGCGAAGTTAATTGAGAATATCGATAATTTTCACCACGGGCGGGACTATACGGAGCCCGTAGATTTTGGGAAGATATTCGTGCCATGGCCGCCACTCGCCACCGTGCCCTGGCTGGCGTCGGAACATGTTGCTCCGGAATGAAAGGGAGAATTATGATCATTCGCGGGGAAGCCGTATGTGAAGTAGCCGGCAAGCGTTATCGCTTAGGCGATTGTGGCACCGCGTTTGTACCCAAAGGTTGGCCCCATTGGTTTCTTAATGAGTCCAAGGAATTGATGGCCATGATTGGGGTTTAGGGCGGCAGTGGGCCCGAACGCACGATAGTAGATACCGGTTACTGCGCGGGAACCTTGCGGGGTATTTGAACAGAACCACCTGCTGTAACTGTTATTCCATGGACGAGGCCGAAGAAAAGGCAAATCAGGGTTTTCGATGTATAACGCTCAAATCAGATGCAGATCATCTTATGGCTGCCATCCAGAGACTTTTGGCTGAGCTTCGCGAAAGAACTCGAGGCCAGGGTGTCCCCGCTTCCGGCGGTTCGACTGGAACGATATCTGATCTTCCGTCCGAAAGGAGATTCTCATGAATTATCGGCTACGTGCATTCAAGATTGCTGAGGGTTTGTGCCCAGGGCCTCTTAACTACTACATGAGCCACTGGGACACTATGGATGACGGTCCGCATTTCACCTGGCTGGTTCAGGGCGGAGAGCGCACCATTCTGATCAATACAGGGCTACCCCAAAAGCCTGAGGACCTCGACAATCTAAATTCTGCCTCTTTGGCTTTCCATCCCAAGAATGAACTCCCCGCGGATCAGATTTGGCCACCGCAAAAAGTTTTGGCAGAAGTAGGTGTCAAACCAGAGGACGTGGATACGGTTCTGATCATTTCGATGGGCGCCTACGCGACTGGCAATATTGAGTTGTTTCGGAACGCACAGATTTACCTCTCCCGAACGGGCTGGGTTGATTTCTTGGCCCCCAAAAGACCCTCGCTTGTGGCCCGCGGTGGTGTTTTTACCCCCTCCACACTGACCTATCTGATCACTGAAGCTTGGGAACGGCTTCACCTGGTAGGAAACGAAGAGGAGGTCTTAGAAGGAATCAAGATGTTTTGGGTAGGATGCCACCATCGAGGTTCCATGGCTGTGTCCATTCAAACGGCAAAAGGTAGGGTCGTGCTTTCGGATTCCATCTTTCGATACGAGAACTTCGAGCAGAGTGTTCCGATCGGAGTGTTGGAGAACCTCTTTGAGTTCTATGATGCTCTCGATCGCGTTCGCAAAGAAGCAGACATAGTGATTCCAACACACGATAATCGGCTTTACGTTCGCTTTCCGAACGGCATTATTGCCTAGGGGGGACGACATGTCAGTTATAAAGCGAAGAGTTAAAATAGGCGTGGTGGGGACGGGTTGGTGGGCGACTTATACGCACATTCCCGCCCTGTTGGCGAGATCGGAAGTTGAACTCGTGGCCCTCTGCGATCGATCATTAGAAAAGGTTCGCAGAGCTGCGGAAGTTTATAAGGTACCCAGATTTTATACGGACTGGCGAAAAATGTTCGAGAGTGAGGCCATGGATGGGGTAGTGGTCGCCACATCGCATGTTGCCCATTACGAGGTCGCCAAAGCTGCTTTAGAGAATAAGTGGCACGTCTTATTGGAAAAGCCCATGGTGCTTAAGACAAGCGAAGCAAGCGAACTGGTTGAGTTGGCGAATCGTAACGGGCTCCAGATCGTGATGAGTTTGCCCTGGAATTACACTTCTCACGTCCGTCGGGGACGCGAGGTGATTCTATCTGGGGAGTTGGGAGAAGTTCAGTTGGTATCGAGTCTGTTTGCTGGGAGCGGATACGAGATGTATCGAGGCAATTTGGATGCTTACTCAGGAGTGATACAAGCCCCTCTATTCCGATCAGAAGCAGACGAGAACTCCGATCCAGATCGAGGGGGAGGGCAAGGCTACTGCCAGGTAAGCCATTCGGCTGCACTCGCCTTCTGGGTCACTGGTTTGAGTGCTCAGGAGGTGAGCGCCCACATGCCTCATTTCGATTTTAAAGTCGATGTGGCGGATTCTGTCAACTTGCGGTTGGACAACGGTGCAGTGGGAGTGTTAGCCAGCACCGCAAGTCTTCGCATAGGCGATCCGGACCAGCACACTTTGTGGGTGTATTGCACCCGCGGTTATCTGATCCTGGATATGATTGCCGGAACCCTGATGATACGGAAACGCGATGGTACAGTCGAATGTCCACCGCCTCTAAAGGCGGAAGAGCGCTATCCGCGTTTTGCTCCAGCAGACCATTTTGTGGGATTGATTCTCGGCATTAGTGAGAATCTCTCTCCAGGTGAGCTGGGACAAAGGACTGTGAACTTTTTGGATGCAGCTTATAAGTCAGCGGCCAATGGCGGAGCCTTGCTCAGCGTGGAACAGACGAAACACACCAAAGGACGGTCGGCCTAGATCGAGGAATAGCAATCATGTCGATTAGTCGATTTCTAGAGGAGTTTGATGAAGGAAGTCAGAGTAGTAACTCGCTTTAAGGTAAGCCACTGGTTCGACCGGTGAGACTCGAAGAGGTTTGGCCGTTCAGGCATGACATCCCCCTCTGGTGGTTTGATGAGAACTACCAAAAGGAGGATGTGATGTCTGACCTTTACCAGAGCCTATCCCATTCGAGGTGGAACTGCAAATACCCTGTGGCCTTTATTCCCAGGCGACGGCGCGAAGTACTATTCGGGGGGGAGCGGCACCAGCTGGGAGAGATTATCTACGCCCTGACCCCGCAGAAGGGTGCCAAATCAACGAGGAACAGGTGATGCCGGACCACGTCCATATGTGCATCGAGATTCCCCCCAAGTACCCGGTGGCTGGGGTGATCGGGCTTCTGAAGGGGGGAGTGCGTTTGCGGTTGCCCGACAGTTGTGCGGCAAGGAGCGAAATATCACGGCTGAGCATTTTTGGGCTCGAGGCTATGCCGTCTCCACGGTCGGGTTTAAACTGCAGCAAGTCCGGCCCTACATCCGCGAACAAGAGGATGCGAATGGTAACGGCGGGCGCTCGTGAAATCATCAAGCAAGGCGGGCTTTAGGGCAACGCCTAGACTAATTGGCCAACTGCCTTTGAGGCAGTCCCACTCATCGGGCCGCGCGGTCTGGGGTGACCTGCGTCCCGAAAACTGCGCCAATGAAAATGTGAGTTCTCCCGGGGTATAAGAGCCGAAAGGAGAGCCCAGATGAGGCAGAGCCGGTTTACGGAGGAGCAGATTATTGGGGTGTTGAAAGAAGGGGAAGCGGGGCTGGCGGTGAAGGAGATCTGCCGGAACCACGGGATCTGCGATCAGACCTACTGCCGCTGGAAGGCGAAGTCCGGCGGTTTAGAAGTGAGCGAGGCGCGGCGGTTGAAGCAACTGGAAGAGGAGAATCGCCGCCTCAAGTAGGTCGTGGCGGAGCAGGCGTTGGATCCTCAGGCGTTGCAGGCGGTGCTGGGAAAGAAGTTCTAACGGCCACGGCACGCAAGGAGGCCGTGGGCGTGATGGAAGCCGGGTTCGAGCTCGGTAAGCGGCGGGCCTGCCGACTGGTGGGGATGGGGCGATCGAGCTACCGCTACGTGACCCAGAAACGCAAGGAGGTGGGGCTGCGCGAGCGACCGTGAAGTGTGGCGGCGGAAGCGCGGCGCTTTGCTTATCGGCGGCCGACGGTGTTGCTGCCCCGGGAAGGTTGGGCGGTGAATCACAAGCGGGTGTATCGTCTGTACCGAGCCGGAGGGCTGGCGGTGAGGTGGCGAAAACGCAAGCGGGTGGCGGTGGCGGCGCCGGTTTGCCTCGAGCTGCCGACGCGGGCAGATCAGGTCTGTACGTTGAAACTTAGTGCCTGGAGGGATTATGCACCATATTTACCTGACTGAGCGAAAAATCACGCGTTACCTGGAATTGCTCAATCTGATGGTCTACCAAGTGCGCCAGCCACTGCCGCCCTTTCGGTTTCAGGCAGGAAACGACGCTTTTGTCGCTTCAGACGTGGACGATAGTCACTGGCCGGTGATCACGCCCGATAGTTCATGGGGGGGGGCTCGACAGGAGTTTACGCTGAGAACCCACTTCACCGTGCCCAAAGATTGGAGGGCACCTGTCGTTCTGTTATTACCCATCGGAAATGATCGTCGTGACGTGAAAGCGTTCAAGTCGGATTGCAATTGTGTCCTTGGCATGGCAGAGGATGATCTCTTGGCTTTTCTTCCACTGGTTCCCAATCATGTGGAGGTGATGGCTTATATCGACGGCCACGCTTACCAGGCCATGGATGCTTATCATCGAGAGATTCTCTTACCAGGATGCTGGTGCGATGGGCACCAACACAGTCTGGCGTTGCAAGGTCACCTCGAGCAAGGACCTGCTTTGATGGGGCAGCCAGAAATTGTGCAGATAAGCCAGTCCACTCGCGATTTTGCCACATCTGCCCGGGTGGTTTTGGACGTGATCCAGGAACTGGAAGAACACGATCCCATCCGGGTTGGTCTATCGAATACCTTGGATGAAGCGTTCCGTTTATTGGATCTTCACGAGCCTATGGGTGAAGACTTTTACAACAGCATAAAGGGTGCTCAACAATTTCTAGATCAGGGGTTAGCTGCGGCTGGTCCGCCGCTCGACGTGGACGTTGTCGCAATGGGGCAGGCGCACATCGACGTTGCTTGGCTTTGGCGAGCCCACCGGACCAGGGTAAAGGCTGCTCGAACCTTCATCAACGTTTTGAGATTGATGGAACAATTCCCCGAATACCATTTCTCGCAGACTCAACCTCTGCTTTATGAATATATGGAGCAAGACTACCCGGAGATTTTTGACGCTATCAAGCAGAAAGTTGCCGAGGGACGTTGGGAACCCATCAGCGGTATGTGGATAGAACCTGATTGCAATCTAAGCGGGGCCGAAGCTCTTGCGCGGCAGTTTCTTCTGGGCCGTGCGTACTTCCGGGAGAAGTTCGGACCCGGTGCCGATTCCCCTGTAATTTACCTGCTCGACGCATTCGGCTTGCCCGCCTCACTGCCTCAGTTAGCCCTTCAGGCCGGACTAAAGTTTTTTACGACCTCGAAGATCGGATGCAGTCAGTACAACCGGCTTCCTTACGACACATTCCGGTGGCAAGGATTGGATGGTACTCAAATCTTAACGCATCTCAACACCATTCCAGATGCGGACGGGAGAGCTTGTAACACCATCAGCGACCAGAGCGCTCGAGCCATCCTGGGGGCTTGGAGAAACTATCAAGAAAAGGAACTGCATTCAGAACTGCTCGTCTACTATGGATGGGGTGATGGAGGCGGCGGACCGACTCGTGAACTATTGGAGAACAGCCGCCGACTGGCACGACATCCTGGAGTTCCAAGGGTGAGGTTAGGCAAGGCCATCGAATTCTTCGAGCGTCTTGAAGCCCATGCTGAGCGTTTCCCTGTTTGGAATGGTGAACTCTACCTGGAGTATCACCGTGGTGTTTACACCAGCCAAGCTCAACTCAAGAGGGCCAATCGCAAGTGCGAGTTTCTATTGCACGATGCGGAGTTCCTGGCTACATGGGCCTTCCTGGCAATCGGATACCCTTATCCTCAAGCTGAATTGACTCGTGCTTGGAAACTGCTCTGCTTGAACCAGTTTCACGACATCATTGCCGGCGGCTGTACTGCTCAGGTGAACGCAGACACTCTCCTCGATTATGCGGTCATTCGCAGCATCGGAGAACGAGTGCGAGATACCGCACTGGAGGCACTGTCTCGCCGAATTCCCAAAGCAGCCTCTTTTGTGGCTGTCAACCCCACCTCATTTGGAGGACAGCATATTGGCTTGTTGCGGGAGCGACTTGGCGAGGGCCAAACGCTCGCCCCTCTGAGCTCCGACGAGCCTTTGGTGGTTCAAACAGTCGAGAATGGAACACTCGTCGCAGTGCCGGACATGGAACCCTATGGGCTGGTCGCGTTGGCCCTGAAGCAAGGAAGGGCACAACTCTTGCCAGAAGCGTTGAAATCATCGCTGCTAAACCGAGGTGTTGCCGTTTTGGAGAACGACTTGCTTCGTATTGAATTCGACGACTTTGGAGCCATGACTCGGCTGTTTGACAAGGGCGTCAGTCGTGAAGTGATACCAGCAGGGCAGCGGGCCAACCTGCTCCAAGCTTTTCAAGATCGTCCTATAAACCGGGATGCCATGAACATTGAAATCTACTACGAGGAAAAGCAGTGGAATCTTGCTCAAGCCGCCAGCCTGACGCCCATCGAGCATGGTCCTTTGCGTGCCGGGTTGGAAATCCGCCGTCGTCTGCTCAATAGCGAAATGGTCCAGCGCGTCTACCTCTACCGCGGATCTAGGCATATCGATTTTGAGACGAAACTACATTGGGCGGATCGACATGTGTTGCTCAAAGTCGCATTTCCAGTGGACATCCTGTCACCCGTCGCGACGTATGACATTCAGTGGGGAAATGTGGAGCGACCCACGCATCGTAATACTTCCTGGGACTATGCTCGCTTTGAGACTTGCGCTCACAAATGGATCGATCTAAGCGAGGGAAGCTATGGCGTCAGTTTACTGAACGACTGTAAATACGGCCACGATGTGCATGGCAACGTGCTAAGACTGACCTTGCTGAAGTGTGCTTCGTTCCCCGACCCCAATGCCGAACAAGGGGAACACTGCTTTACCTATAGCTTGTTGCCCCACACTGGTGACTGGCGTGGGGTTACGGCGGCGGTCGGTTACGCTTTGAATGATCCGTTGATCCTGAAGCGTGTCAACTCCAGCGGCGTTGACAATGGGCTTTCCCGATCCCTCGTCAGAGTTGACAAAGCGAATGTCATCATCGAGACTGTAAAAGAGGCCGAGGATGGTCGCGGGCTAATCGTCAGACTTTACGAAAATGAACGTTCTCGGGGTGAGGTTAAACTCACCACCGGCTTCCGTTTGGGAAGTGCTTATCAGTGCAATTTGCTTGAAGAAAACCAACATCCGCTGCAGATCGCGCCGCATGAACTGGGTTTTATGATGAAGCCATACCAAATCCTGACTTTGCGGTTAGTGCCTGATACCCAGGATTGAAGCCAGGTTTTTGTCGAATGGTAATGGATAGCTGAAATCCCACGAGGTCATATGTACAGTGAGCCCGCTTTCATTAAGGGAGCATGCTTGATTTTTGTTGGGGCTTTCCTGGCCTCCTCTTTTGGAGTGATACTCAAGAAGATTCGCGCCTGGAGATGGGAGCACTTGTGGCTGGTCTATTCCTTCGTCGGCATGCTTGCTGTCCCTTGGGCGATGGGATTCCTTACGGTACCACAACTGTTGACCGTTCTTCGCTCTGCCCACGGAAAGGATGTAGTGCCTGTCATCCTTTACGGGATGGGTTGGGGGCTTGGTGCCGTACTTTACGGTCTCGCACTCAAAAGAGTTGGTGTAGCACTGAGTCAAGCTATCGTTGTGGGACTCACGGCCGCTGTGGGGTCGCTGGCGCCGTTGGTTCTGCTTCATCCTGAGTACGTTCTCACAGCGAGAGGGAAAGTTATCATCGGTGGGGTCTTGCTGATTGTCATTGGAGTAGGTCTTTCTGCATGGTCCGGTCAATTGAAAGAGAACCGGCTGGAGAAAAAAGCTACAATCGCGAGCTCTCAAGTTGCGAGTGAAAGCTATATCAGGGGAATTATCTATGCCATTCTCTCAGGACTGTTTTCCTCAATGCTCAATCTAAGCTTTGCTTATGGTGCTCCGTTAGCACAAATTGCCAGGGCCCACGGGGCAAGGGTCATTTTCGAAGCGAATGCGATCTGGACAATCGCTCTGACCGCTGGATTTTTGGTCAATGCCGGGTATTGTGCATATCTCATTACAAGAGGAAACTCTTGGGGAGTTTTTTCAGACCAATACTTTCACTATGGGCTGGCTATTCTCATGGGAGTCCTTTGGTGCGCGGGTCCCATTTTTTATGGTTTTGGGAGTGCTAACTTTGGCGAACTTGCAGCCGTGGTTGGCTGGGTCTTAGTTACATCCCTGAACATCATCTGCGCCAACTTTTGGGGTGGTGTTTCGGAGGAGTGGGCTAATTCTGGGACAAAGCCTTTCTTAGCAATGTTGAGCTCAATCGTAGTCCTCTGCATCGGCATGGTCGTTGTGGCGTGGGGGAACACTCTTGGCTAGTTCAATCCGGTTCTGTGAAAAGTTCTATGAAAGAACGATGTGAATTGGGGCACTCTGCCGGGACGGTTAGGAACACGCCGGGAGGTAGCGGCGACGAAAGAAGGCCCTGCATTTCGAATTGATTAGAACGTTCTGGGGGCTTCGCCCCCAAGGTCCCAGGGTTTATCGCTTTGGTGCCGGGATTGGTCTCGGAGGGGGGAGAAAGGCGAAATGCCGGCTCTCTCTGGCGAATCAACGACTTATGCGTGTAAGAGGCAGAGATTTTTGACAGTACGCAGTAACTTAAAAGGGGGTAGGCATGATTAGGAAACCGCGACTTGGAATCCTGGGTTTTTCAGACGGTGAGCCGGAAGTCCACGAGCAGCTCAAAGGGTTTGTCCAGACTACCCTGGACGGCATCGCTGATGCATTAGAGAAGAGTGGCGAGGTTGAAGTTGTTAAAGGCGATCGACTCGTGAACTCAGTTGAGTTGGCCAAAGAAGAAGCTTTGAAGATGGTCGCCAAGAATTTGGACGGCACCATTTTCTCTTATGGAGTTTTCAGTTTTCCAAATTTCTCCGCCATCGCCGCCAAGAACGGGAAAGGCCCATTCCTCTTGGCCGCCAACCTTCTTCCTGACTGGCCCGGGATGGTGGCGATGCTGGCCTCTGGCGGCGCCTTGCATCATCTGGGAATAGAACACTTTCGCGTTGCTGGCGATATCAATAGGAAAGAGGTCTTGGAAAAGTACTTAACGTTTGCCCGATGCGCCAGGGTGGTGAGCAGCCTGAACGGGCAGAAGTACGGGATGATCGGGGGCCGGAGCCTTGGCATGTACAGTGCCGTCGTGAGTATGCAGGACTGGCAGGAGAAATTCGGCGTCGATGTTGATCACCTTGACGAATCGGAAATTGTCAGGATCGCTGAAACCATTCCAGAGGAACAGGTAGAGAGGGCCTTCAAGTGGTTGAATGAAAACATAGGTCAGATCAAATACGACGATCACCACCTTACACCCGAGAAACTGAAGACCCAGATCCGCCATTACGAAGCCACTAGGCAGATCATTGAAAAGAACAAGTTCGATTTTGTGGGGGTCAAGTGCCACTACGAAATGAGCCGCCACTATTGCACCCAATGTCTCGGTGCAGCATTCTTTAACGATCCGTACGACTGGAACGGCCCTAAGGAAACCACGGTTTTTTCTTGCGAAGCGGATGGCGACGCCGGGCTAACCATGCAAATCCTGAAACTGCTTACCGGCGACCCGGTCATTTTCATGGACGTCCGACATTACGATCCTGACTACGACGTGATGGTTTTCTGCAACTGCGGGTCACAATCAACCTGGTACGCTGGAAGGTCGAATGATCCCAAGGAGAATCTGAAGAACGTCACCATGTATCCTTGTCTTGAGATCTATTCCGGCGGCGGAGCTCACGTCAACTGCATGACCAAAGCGGGAATAGCTACGATTGCTAGACTTAATCGCACCGAGCGCCGGTATCGCATGACAATCATCCCGGCCGAGTTTGTGGAGCTCCCTCGCGAAAAGATGAAGGAGACGACAGAGGAATGGCCGCACGTGTTTGCCAAACTGCCGTTTGACCATAGCATCTTTCTTGACAAGTTCGACGCTAACCATTGCCACGCTGTCTATGGTGATCACGTCGAAGAACTGAAGATGGTCTGCAAAATGCTTGAGGTTGACGTGGAATTGTTAGCGTGAGCACGGCATGTTGAGTCCTGCTGTCGAAGTTGGATCCTGCCGGGACGGGTCAATGCGCGCCCGGAATTCCTGAAATATGCTCCCCGCCGACTCCAGAAAAGAGGATGACGCCACATGAAAATAGCCATCGGCTGTGACCACTTGGGGTTACCTCTACAGGAGGAGATCATCGCCCTATTGCGGGAGCGAAACATTGATTTCCAGGACTACGGTGTCGGTTCGAAGGACAAGATAGACTATCCTGACGTCGCGGAAAAAGTCGCTTGCGCGGTTCAGCAGGGTGAGTTTGATCGGGGGATCCTCGTCTGTGGGACCGGCATTGGAATGGCGATTGCTGCAAACAAAGTCCCCGGAATCCGCGCTGCTGTAGTTCACGACCCGTACTCGGCAGAGCGCTCTCGCAAGAGTAACAACGCACAGGTTATGGCGATGGGATCGCTCATCGTTGGCCCCAAGGTCGCACAGATGTTGGTCTCGATTTGGCTGAACTCCGAATTCCAAGGGGGCGAGTCGGCGCGTAAAGTGGAGAAAATCAGTCAGATTGAAAAGAGGTATCGATAAGGAGATGCATCATTTAACGCTGGTTAGCCCAGCTATCGTATCCAGCTGAGCATGGCGCTTGACCCAAAATGGCTAGGTGCTCAGTAACTCTGACGCGATCAGGTGACGATGAAGGAGGGTGGCTGGATCGAGGGGCTACTTGCCAGTCCTTATGGGAGGCTGTTTAATGACTGTTTGTACATCCTGTTGAGAATCCAAAAGTGGAGAGGATTGTCGTGTTTAAGTTTGGAGTTGATTCGTTTATTTGGTCCGAGAACTTTGCCGTAAAGGATCTCTGGATCATACCGAAGGCCAAGGAGTTGGGTTTTGAGACGCTTGACATCGCCATTGCTTATCCGGAAATATTCCCGACCCCCGAGGTCAAGGCGAAGGTTTCCGATGTGGGGATCGAGGTAGTCACCACCACTACCCTCAACAAAGACACAAATCTCATCTCCCCAGAGCCAAACGTCAGGGCGGCAGGAGTCGAATCGTTAAAGAAGCTCGTGAACCTCAACATCGAATTAGGATCAAAGATCCTTGGGGGAGTCAACTATGCGGGTTGGGGTTGCCTTACCGGGAAGCCCAGGACGGATCGGGAATGGGAATGGTCAGTGCAGGCAATGCGCGAAGTGGCCCAATATGCCCAGAGCAAATCCGACTTGATCATAGCCCTGGAACCTGTCAACCGATTCGAGACGCACTTTCTCAACATCGCCGAGGATGCGGTGAGATACTGCAAGGAGGTGGGCACCGGGAACATTAAGGTGCACCTGGACAGCTTCCACATGATACGAGAGGAGACCAGCTTTACGGGAGCGGTGAATACGTGTGGGAGAGAATACCTCGGCTACGTCCACCTGTGCGAGAACAACCGGGGCATACCGGGCACAGGGCTTGTTCCGTGGAAAGAATTCTTCACCGCATTGAAGAGCATTGGGTACTCTGGTCCGCTGGTTATCGAATCATTCGACCCAGGCTTTGAAGAATTGAACCGGTTATGTGCAATCTGGAGAAAGTTCGCTGAATCCGGGGAGGCCTTGGCGATCGAGGGCTTAAGAAACTTGAAGGCTATCGCCTCGGAGGTTGAAAAAAGCGTGTAAGCAATTGGAATGAGAACGGAGGAAGCGCCATAGACCTTGAACCTTGAGTCCGCCAGAACGGAAGGGGGAATGCACGATGCAAAAGATCATCAATGATCCTCGATGTGTGGTTGATGAAATGGTCGAAGGCTACCTCGCGGCATATTCAGAGACGGTAGAGGCCACAGGTAACCCTAGGGTCTTGAAGTCCAAACTCGCACCAATCCCCAACAAGGTCGGGATCGTGACCGGTGGGGGTTCCGGGCACAAACCGGCTTTCCTCGGCTACCTCGGACGCAATATGGTGGACGCGGTTGCCGTGGGGGAAATCTTCTCCTCCCCGCCGGCGCAGATGTTCTACGACGCCTTTCGGGTAGCCAACTCGGGGAAGGGGGTCGCATGTTTATTCGGTAACTATGCCGGCGACATCATGAATGTGAAGATGGCCATCAAAATGGCTGCCGATGACGGAATCGAAGGCAAGACGGTTGTGGCGAACGATGACGTACCCTCCGCGCCACGCGACCAAAGGGAGAAGAGGCGGGGTGTTGCCGGTGAAGTCTTGATGTGGAAAATAGGCGGGGCAAAAGCCGCGATGGGTGTAAGTCTCAGCGAAGTCATCCGCGTTGCCCAAAAGGCAATCGATAATACCCGGAGCATGGGAATCGGCTTGAGCCCCTGTACGATTCCTGAGGTGGGGCACCCCAACTTCACGATAGAGCCGGGGAAAATGGAGGTGGGCATAGGGCATCATGGTGAACCCGGCTTGGAAGTCGCCGCGCTGGTCTCGTCAGGAGAAATGGCGCAACGCATGCTCGATATCATCCTCCCGGACCTCCCATTTAAAGCGGGAGAGGAAGTCGTGGTCTTGATATCAGGCCTGGGCTCCACTCCTTTGATGGAACAATTCATTCTCTACAACGATATCCGCAAAATCCTTGCGAAAAAAGAACTGAGGCCCTATCGGTCATATCTCGGGAATTATTTCACAAGCTTGGAGATGGCAGGTGTTACCTTGACGGTTTTGAAACTGGATGAAGAATTGAAAGAGTGTATCGATTACGAGTGTGATTGCATGGGGTTGAGGCAGTTCGGGAGGTAAATCATGGGGGGGTTCTGCCTTCAACAAGGGAGCATAATTTGCTCGAATATCATCAAGACGATTCAGGACAACAAGCAATACTTAAGTGACCTGGATGGGATGGTGGGGGATGGGGACCATGGTATCAATATGAACAAGGGGGCAACGCTCTGCGCGGCGGCCTTGGAAGAAAGACCAGGGAATCTGGCCCATTGTCTGGCAGCGCTCTCGAAGACGTTAATGGGAAATGTCGGCGGGGCCATGGGTCCCCTGTATGGCATGTTTTTTCAAGGTATGGCGAAAGCCTGTGAAGGCAAGGACACTATTGATTCAGTGGTGTTTGAAGAAATGCTCAAGTCCGGCGAGGCGGGAATCAGGAGCGTCAGTGAGGCGAAGGTGGGAGACAAAACGATGATGGATACGCTCATCCCCGCCATTACCGCTTATTCGGCGGCGGTTGGTTCGGGCAAGAGTTTTATCGAGAGTTTGGAGGCTATGAGAAAAGCCGCAATCGCGGGCAGAGATTCCACGAAGGATTTGGTGGCGAAAGTTGGCCGGTCAAGCCGCCTAGGAGAACGATCCAGAGGTGTCCTGGATGCAGGCGCCGTTTCGCTCTTTCTGATTCTGGATTCTATGGCCGAATCGATTGAGTCCTTGATACGTCGAAATAGTTCAGTTCCCGGCGAATGACCTGTCCTCATTCGAGTTGAGGCTCCCAAGTTCTACGATCGGGGTTTGCACGGGAGAAGCTAGGGGACCCAGTCAGTCTGGATCAGGTGTTCAAGTGCGTAGGATAGGCTCTCTTCGCTACCGCGGGTGGTGCCGTCGGCCCCCTCATGCGGGTTCCGGGGCAAGGCGGTCACGATTCCGGGATGAATCCGGGCACCGATTCCGGTTTCAAGCCGGTCACTTTGGGCCGCTTGTCGGAACCTTGACCGGGATCATTTCGGAACGATTTCCGCAGGGCGAAGGACGCTGGACGAGGTCGTCGCGGCAGCGCGCAAGGCGAATGACAATACGAGGACGATGGGCGTGGCCCTGACTTCATGCACGATTCTAGCCTCCGGTAAGCCGGTTTTTCAGCTCGGGGAGGACGAAATGGAATTGGGCTTGGGTATTCATGGTGAACCCGGCGAATTGCGAAGCAAGCTCGAGCCGGGCGACAGAGGCGTTGGCGGTTCCCCGGGTAGGTAGCTGGCACGCTTAAGCAAGAAGGCAAGGTACAGACTCATGAAGCACGACCCAAGTGATCAGCCACCCCTACTGGTGGCAGAAGAAATCAAACTCTTGCCAAAAGATAAAGAGATCCTTCGACGCTTGGCCGGAGAATTGGCTGGGATCGCCGCGCTGCCGGTTCACAAGGAGAAGGCGCGACTCTGGCGGAAGCTGAACGACCGCGAGTCCGAGCGTCCGATGGTCTGGATCAACGAAATCTGCTGGCATGAGATGGACGTGGACGACGAGTTGAGGCTCCGGACCGAGCACCCCTGGGCGCAGGAGCAGGAAGGGGAATTGCGGCGCACCCTCTATCAGTGGCGGCACCTTCCGGGCGACATGATCGTGAGCGACTTCCTCGCCTGCCCGCTGGCGATTCACTCCACCGGCTTCGGAATCGTCGAAGATGTCGATATCGCCACCACCGATCCGGCTGCCGATGTGGTGTCGCGCCATTTCCATACTCAGATCCGGGATTTCCCGGATCTCGAAAAGATCAGGATGCCGGTTGTCACTCACAACGAGCTGGCGACGGAGCTTTACTACCAGGCCATGTGCGACGTCTATGGTGGCATAATGCCGGTGAAGAAGATGGGGCAGACGTATATTTCGTACACACCGTGGGATTACCTGATCCGATGGTGGGGCGTGCAGGAGGCGATGCTCGACCTGGTGGAACGGCCCGACCTGGTGCATGCCGCTGTGGAGCGCATGGTGGATGCGTGGATCACCGAACTGGATCAGTTGGTGGAGATGAATTTGCTCTCGCTGGATTGGAATAACAAGCGGACCTTGTCGGGCGGCTACGGGCGCACCAAGTCACTGCCTGGACCGGACTTCGATCGAAGCCACGTGCGGCCACGCAACATGTGGAGTCGCTCGAACTCGCAGATCTTTTCCAGCGTCTCACCCGAGATGCATTGGGAGTTCGCCGTCAAGCACGATCTGCGCTGGCTGGAGCGTTGGGGAATGGTGTACTACGGCTGCTGCGAGCCGCTGGACCGTAAGATCGAAGTGCTGCGTCGGATTCCGAATCTGCGCAAGATTTCAGCGAGTTACTGGAACGATGCCGAGCGCTTGGTGGACGAGGTCGGGAGCGACTATGTGCTTAGCCACAAACCGACTCCGGCGATCTTTGCGCGCGATCACTGGGACCCGGACGAGGCGCGGCGAGAACTCCGAACCTTTCTCACCAAGACGGGCGGCCGATGCCACGTGGAGCTGATCATGAAGGATATCTCGACGGTGCGCCACCAGCCGAAAAAGCTATGGGAGTGGGCGAAGATGGCGATCGAAGTGGCAGAAGAGTTCGCCCGCTGAGTGGGCTCACATACAAGGCGAATCGAGGAAGCAGGCGCTGGATGGTAGCCGGAGAATTCTCATGTCTTCTTCGTCACAGAAATCGAAAGCATTGCCAATCGATCCTCGTGACAACGTTGCGGTGGCTCTCGACGAGATCGCCGCAGGAACGCAAGTGCTCATTCAGGGGGCTGCGCTCGAGGCCCTCGAGCGGGTTCCCTTTGCTCATAAGATGGCCATCCAGCCCATTTTGCCTGGGGAGGCGATCCTCAAATACGGTGTGCCCATTGCCTTCGCCAGGGCCAGTATTGAGCCCGGCGACTGGGTCCACGAACACAATGCTCAGTCGTAGTTCGCTGCAAGAAGAAGGGTGGACTGGTGATCCTAGGCTACGCGAGGGCGGACGGTCGATTGGGAATGCGGAAGCATCTTCTCTGCGTCCATAGGGTCGAGTCTTCCTCGTTCGTTACTCAGCAGATCGCGGCCACGGATTGGGAAAGTGTCTTACCCAAGGCGTAGTGCCGGCGGGCGGTTGGGGTTTTTCGGAACCCAAGGAGCTGAATCCGGTCACCATCGATTTCTATAAGAAGGTGGTGCGTGCCGCCGCGCAGAGCTGGAAGTACCTGATGTTTGGAGAGATGCTCCGGCCTCCAAAGATCGATGTGCCCGTGATTACCGCCTCCTACTTCCCATGGACCATTGGCCACCTGGATCCCGCTAATCGGCATGTGGTTAAGGACTACGCGGTACAACACTCGGCCTGGCGGTCGCGGGAGGGGAAGATTGGGTATTTCTTCGCGAACGTTTCTCAGGAGGCGGTGGAATTTGAGGTGGAGCTCTCATCTTATTCCCAAGAGGAGCATGCCTATGATGTGGAAAGCGTGACGGATGGTAAGCGGGCGATGCTAGGAGAGCGTATCAAGCTTCCCTCGAAACAGCGCTTTCGCTTGGAACCTCTCTCCGTGACACTGGTTGAAATCAGCCGCGCGACCTAAGTTTGCTCTGTTACGTCGGCAGCAATATTGACTCTGGTTCCGTTACTCTCATTCGGCAAGGTGAAGGGCAAGGGCGCTGGAACTTTTACTAATGGAACGGAGACAATCTACCATTCGGACCTAAGGGCGTTGTATTGGATCAACGTCTTTATGATTGATGGGACGGAACAAACGGCGAAGCTAATTGAGAATATCGATGAGGACTATACCGAGCCCGTAGATTTCGGGAAGATATTCCAGCAGTTGCCGCCACTCACCACCGTGTTCTGACAGGCAGCGGAAGAGGCGGCTCTGCCATAACAAAAAGAGCGGTAACCAGGAAGCTCCAAACATTGAAGCTCGTCCGAAATCGGCAATGGGCCATGAGACGGACGTATTGCGACATGAATGAAAGGAGAAAAGTTATGCCATCTGATACTCATCCCGAGACCCACTGGATGGACTATCTCAAGACTGTTGACACGCCTACTCTTTCCAACGCGATTGAAACGCTGCGCTTGCGGCCGCAGAGCGCGGGGTTCGCGCCGTTGCAGACTTCCTGCCTTTTCCCGGAGTTCGGCCGCATGGTGGGCTACGCGGTGACGGCGCAGGTCGAGACGATGACCGCAGTCGCCGCGGACCGGAAGATTTTCCTGTCCCTTTACGAGGCGGTGATGGAATGCCCAAAGCCTGCAGTAGTGGCGTTTCAGGAAGTCGGCCCACAGCCGGACTATGCTGCTCACTGTGGCGAGGTCATGGCAACGATTTTCCAGCGTCTGGGCGCCGTGGGGCTGGTAAGCGATTGTGCCGTGCGCGATATCCCCGAAGTCAGGGCCCTGCGGTTTCAGTGCTTTGCCCGCGGGACGGTCGCCAGTCACGCATACTTCCGCATTGTGCGCGTGGGAGTGCCGATTCAGGTGAACGGCCTTGTGATTCACCCTCACGATTTGCTGCACGGGGATGAAAATGGCTTGATCGTAATTCCGAAAGAGGGACTCGAGAAACTGCCGGCTGCGGTTGAGTCCGTCCGCACCGGAGAGCGCGCGCTGATGGAGTTTGTACGGGGTTCTGGTTTTGCCTTCGAGGGACTACGCGAAAGAATCCTCGAGTGACCTGCCTCCCGCTGCCTTCCATGGGTAGGCCCAGCGGGCAGCCCGGTTCGATGCTATTCGCGGCGTAGCGCCATTTCAGAAGGCCTTTCGCCCGCCCTGAAATGTGCGCTAAGGCGAATGTCCACCGGTCGCACTCGTATAATGCTGACGGTTCATTCGTCCCACAAGAACTACCTATGCAAAACAACATCCGGCGCCTCGCAGAGTTCTGTCCAGCTCACAATGTACCTGGCGTAAGGAATACCGTTGGGTCTTGTCGGCCGCGGCCAGTGTGTATCCGACGCCCGAAGGGGGAATGGAAATGAATACGACACAGACTGCGAAGAAAGATGATCTGATCGTTATCGGCGGAGCGGGCGGCTTTATCGCAGGGTCCCTGACCCGCTACTTTCACGACCGCGGGTTTACCAGAATCCGCGCCATTGATAAAAAACCCTTACCGGACTGGTACCAGAGAGTGCCTGGTGTTGAAAGCCTCTGCATGGACTTGAGTGAGAGGGAGAATTGTGTAAGGGCGTGCGAGGACGCAGTCGAGGTTTACAATCTGGCTGCTGACATGGGGGGCATGGGCTTCATCGAGAAGTTCAGAATCGAATGCCTGCGCAGCATCCTGATCAACACCAACCTGATCGAAGCGGCCTATCGGGCGGGCGTGCAAAGGTATTTCTTCTCCTCGTCCGCCTGTGCCTACAACACCGAGTTGCAGAAAGATCCGCACTGCCGGGCACTGAAAGAGTCGGACGCGTACCCCGCCATGGCGGAGAGGGGCTACGGCTGGGAGAAACTCATGTCCGAGATGTTCTGCCAGGAATACTGGGCGGAGCGCGGCTTGAAGACCTTCATAGCCCGCTTCCACAATGTCTACGGTCCCAACGGCACATGGGACGGTGGGCGAGAAAAGGCGCCGGCGGCCATTTGCCGGAAGGTCATCGAAGCCAAGGATACGGGCAACAAGGAAATTGTGGTCTGGGGCGATGGCAAGCAGACCCGCAGCTTCATGTACATCGATGACTGCACCCAGGGCATTGACATGATCGCACACTGCGAGGATCTGATCGCAACACCCATCAACCTCGGTTCCAGTGAGCTCATTTCGGTCAACGAGCTCGTGGACATTGCGGAAGAAATTGGCGGGGTAAAGCTCCAGCGCAAGTATGATTTGACTGCGCCCAGGGGAGTTGCCGGCCGGAACAGTGACAACACCATGATTAAGCGGATTCTGAACTGGGAGCCCCGTACTCCCTTCCGCGAGGGACTGGCGAGGACCTATGCCTGGATCGAACAGCAGTATCAGGATCGGAAGGCCGGCAAAGTCACAGTGCGAGAAAACTACCAACCAGCGGGGGCCCATGCACACACAACAGGTCACTGAAATCACTTCGATTATCAGCGGAATTCCCTATCGGATGGCATTTGCCGGCGGGTGGATCGATCAACCGTTCATTTCGAAACTCAATCCCACTCCACCGGGCTCCATGGTCGTGGTCGGTCTGGAGCCCACCTTCCGATATATGGATCGCTGCGGCATGGCCACCAGTACGCGCGAGGTGACGCGCAAGCTGTGGAACGGCAAACTGCCGAATGGAGATCCGAGGCAATTGGCCCGCGAACTGTATGAGGCAGAAAACCAGGGCAAGCCGGAGCCCTCCGGTTCGCAGGACATGGCGGGCCTGATATATCCGGGAGTGAACAGGCTGGACTATGACTACAGCTACGAGGGCGGCTACTTTCCCGTCCACGTCGAGTCCAACAATGACCCGGACGTCGCCCATTGGTTGGAGGACGTGATTCACATGGTGCCGGTGGCGCAGCGTCCCGACGGCTACAATCCCCTGGGGCAAAAGAACCTCGACCCGAAGTGGATCCAGAGGCTGGGCGAGACAGGTAAGCAGTGCTTTGATGCCATTGTGACGAAAAACTGCGAGGCGCTGGGCGCCTCAATGAATGAGTGCATGAAGTGCTGGGAGACGATTCTGCCCCACACCCTGCGGCATCCGATACTGATCGTGGACCTCCCCGGCATCCTTCACTATTATCAGCGCCGGTACGCGGGCGCCATGTATTCCGGTTGTGGAGGGGGATACCTTTACGCCACCGCGGATGAGCCTGTCCCGGGTTCGATGAGCGTGAAGGTGCGCGTCGCGCAACGGGTTGCCAGATGATGAATGTTGTCGTATCCGGTGCATTTGATGACCTGAGGTCACGCGAGTTCCGCTTCCTCCGTGAAGCGTCGAAGCTGGGGGAAGTACACGTGGTCCTTTGGCCTGATCGAGAAATTCAGGCCGTCACCGGGAAGCCTCCCAAGCTCTCGCAGGGGGAGCGTTTGTACCTACTGCAGTCGGTCCGATACGTCCAAAAGGTCACGGTCCCCTGCAACCTGGATATCCCGGATGCCATCCCTGAGTTTGAGAGTCTGAGCCCCCGACCCCAGTTGTGGGTGGTCGATGAAGCAGCGGCAACCATGCAGAAGAAACTGTTCTGTGAAATGCACGGTCTGGAGTACCGCGTCTTAGCCCGAGACCAACTTCGAGGCTTCCCTTCAGAGAGCCCAGGATTCAACTCTGTTCTTCCCGCCCGAGGAAAAGTGGTCGTCACGGGGTGCTTCGACTGGTTTCACTCGGGGCATGTCAGGTCCTTCGAAGAGGTGTCTGCTCTGGGCGACTTATAAGTGGTTGTGGGCCACGATGCTAATATCCGTCTGCTCAAAGGAAAGGGCCATCCGATGTTCCCGCAAGAGAAGCGTCGCTACATGGTCCGGTCGGTGCGGTTTGTCACAGAAGCTCTCGTCTCGACGGGCCAGGGCTGGCTGGATGCTGAACCTGAAATCGCCATCTTAAGCCCGACATTTACGTCGTGAATGAAGACGGAGACAAACCGGAGAAGAAGCAGTTCTGCGAGGCGCGTGGCATCCGCTACGTGGTCCTGAAGCGTGCGCCGAAGGAGGGCCTCCCTGCGAGGTCCAGCACCGGCCTGCGCGGCTTCTAAGAACGGAAGGTTGAATTACTGCCGGATCTCTCGGAAGGAGACGATGATTTGAGATACGCGGTTATCCTCGCCGGTGGCTCAGGCACCCGGCTATGGCCCATGAGCCGTGAAGAACTCCCCAAGCAGCTCATAACGTTTATCCAAGGGAAAAGCCCACTCACGCTGGCCTTTAAGCGTCTTGAAGGTTTGGTCGAACCGCACAGGCGCCTCATCTGTGCTGGCAAGCGGCATCATGATCTCATCCTCCATCAGCTCAAAGGCCTTGCCGGAAGCCAGTTTTTGGGCGAGCCCCAGGGCCGAGACACTTTGAACGCCATCGGTTTCGCTTGCGCCGTCATCGCGAAAATGGACCCTGAGGCGGCGGTCGCCGTGGTCACCGCTGATCAGCTTATCGAGCCCCAAGAGAGCTTTCGGCGAGTCGTTCGCGAGGGACTGAGTATTGTGGAGGCGCACCCGAAAACGCTGGTCACCTTTGGCATCAAGCCCACGCGACCGGCTACTAGCTTTGGATACCTGGAACTCGGGGATAGATTCCAAGGTGATGCGCGGTTGGTCAAGTGCTTCAAGGAAAAGCCTGATCTGACCACTGCAGAACAATACCTGCGCGAGGGCCCCGAGAGGCATCTGTGGAACAGTGGCATGTTTGTTTGGAAGGTAATGACGTTCTTGGAGGTTCTGCGACAGTATGAGCCTGAGGTCTTTGCTGGCCTCGCAGAAATCGCTCAGTCGTGGAGGACTCCTGCTTTTGAGAGGACCCTTGAAGTGGTTTACCCAAGGCTCAGAAAGGTCAGCGTGGATTTGGCAGTGATGGAACGGGCATCCGTCGACCCAGCGGTCGCAGTGGCCGCTCTAATGATGGACGTCCAGTGGTTAGACATCGGCTTCTGGCCAGCTTGCGCGGACATCTTCCCGAAAGACGCCAAAGGCAATGTCGTGGGGGCAGAGAAGACCTTGCTTTTTGACTCGACAGGCACCCTCGTGGCATCCAGCGATCCCGATCACCTCATTACAACCATTGGCTGCCAGGATTTAATAGTGATTCACACCCCTTCGGCCACGCTTGTTTGCCCCAAGGATCGAGCCGAGGAGATCAAGAAGCTTCATGGCCTCGTCAGGGAAAGGTTTGACGGAAAGTACAGCTAGCTCCCCAGGTGGTGGACCCCGCTAATCGGCATGTCGTTAAAGACTACGCAGTGCAGCACTCGGCGTGGCGGTCGCGGGAGGGGAAGATCGGGTATTTCTTCGCGAACATCTCTCAGGAGGCGGTAGAATTTGAGGTGGAGTTATCTTCTTACTCCCAAGAGGACCGTGCCTATGATGTGGAAAGCGTGACGGATGGTAAGCGGGCGATGCTAGGAGAGCGTATCAAGCTTCCCTCGAAACAGCGCTTTCGCTTGGAACCTCTCTCCGTGACACTGGTTGAAGTCAGCCGCGCGTCCTAGAGGATTACTTCAGTTACGTCGGGTCGAATGTGTATTGGATGAAACTTCATTGCGCAACAACGTTAAAACCCGGTCGCTCTCACCAGTCAGGCCTGCCTGCCACGGCAGAAACTGTTATGATGTCACAACAAGAATTGTTTTGGTGCCGCTGACATAGCGAGTGAGATGAAATGAAAGTATAGTTCGCAGGGGAAACCGCTCAGTCTCAAGCAGCGCGAGGAGGAAGTATATGAATAGTCGCGAACGTGTCTTTGCAATGCTGGAAGGCCTTCCAGTGGATTCTCTTCCTGCCATGCCCATCACCATGATGTTTGCTGCCGACCAGATCGGGGTGAAATACCTCGACTACGCCACGAACTATCGCCTCCTGGCCGAAGGTCAGATCTGTGTTGCGGAGCGATTTGATATTGACCACGTCAGTGTGATCTCAGACCCCGGTTGTGAGGCGTCGGCTGCGGGCGCCACCCTCAAACTCTTTCCCGACCAGCCGCCCGCTATCGATGAAGAAAACGCCCTGCTGAAAGAAAAGTCCACGCTTACCAGTCTCAAGGTTCCCGACCCCGCTAGTGCTAGAAGGATGTGCAACCGGGCACAGGGCGTAAGGCTGATGAAGGAGCGCGTCGGGAATGACAAGGTAGTGGAGGGCTGGATCGAGGGACCCTGCGCCGAGGCGGCGGACTTGCGAGGCATCAACAATTTGATGCTGGATTTCTACGATGATCCGGCTTTTATCCGAGACATGTTTCAATTTGTCATCGAGATGGAGTTGCGCTTCGCGAGATTTCAAGTCGAGATGGGAGCGGACCTAATCGGTGTGGGAGACGCAGCAGCCTCGCTGGTGGGGCCGAAGCTTTACGACGAGTTTGTTTGGCCATATGAAAAGAAGCTGGTTGACGCGTTGCATGCGGAGGGGATAAAAACGCGTTTGCACATCTGCGGGAATACGCGGCGCATTCTGGAGGGGATGGGCAGACTGCACTGTTCCATCGTTGAACTGGATTGGCTTTCGCCGATGTCCGAGGGACGTGAAAAAATGGGACCGGAACAGGTCCTCATCGGTAACATCGACCCCGTGAGAGCCCTGAGGGACGGGACGCCCGAGTCGGTTTACCAAGCAGTAGGCGAATGTCATCGTCAGGCGGGCGAGCGTTTCATTGTGGGGGCGGGTTGCGAGGTTACGCGGGATACACCACCGGCCAACCTCCGGGCCATGGTGCGCTACGCGCGTGGGCACTCCGTAGCGTGCGCAAGCGACTCTTAACGATATTGGACGGTGATAGAAATTCCTTAATTACGAATCTATTCCGTCGCCGTTATTCTTTGGCCCACCTGCATCGAGCTGAGCGCGCGTGTCGGGACGCCACTGCGAGATTTGACGCTCGAACAGGGGGTTGAATTTACCAATGTCGGTACCGAAAGGGAATGGAAAGAGAATTATGACTCAACAGCAGAGCGCTTATTACGGGAAGATCACGCCACGCTAAGCAGAACAGGAGGAGGGAATGGGACCGCTCACTTCAGAACAAGTCAATCAATACCGGAAGGAGGGATACTGTGTTTCTAACAGTTTCCTCGAAAGCGACGTGCTCGCCGCTTTACTGGCGGACCTCGAAGCAATATGTGAAGACGTTACTGTAGAGACTCACGATAGCAAACGTCTAGAGATGGAATCGGGTCAGTCGCCAGATGGTAAACAGGTTCGCCGAGTCTACGAGCCGTGCACATACTATCCTAAGTTCCGCACTCTATCTGAATCGACGAAGTTGCTGGACGCCGTCGAACAGCTCATTGGCTCCCACCTGACTTATCACTACAGCAAGATCAACATGAAGTCTCCAAAAATTGGAGCGGTAGTGGAGTGGCATCAGGACTTAGCTTATTACCCGCTGACCAATCGTGATTCCGTCACCGTCCTCTTTTATCTCGACAACGCAAATTCTAGGAACGGTTGCCTGCGGGTGGTCCCAGGCTGCCACGCCGGCCCACTGATGGATCACACTCGGGGCGGATTCTTCCAGGGGCGAGTTACTGAAGCGGTTGATGAATCGAAGGCCGTTGCAATAGAAGGCGAGGCTGGAGCCGTCATTTTCATGCATTGCATGACTCCGCACGCTTCGGCGCCGAACACTTCATCCATCCCCCGTCGGACCCTTATTCTCAGCTATCGCGCTGCGGACGCGTTCCCGATCTACATAGGAGAGATGTCTGCGGGTATGGAAGCCTACGTGCGCCATGTGCGGGGTGAGCAACTTCACACGGCGCGCTTTTCAATGAGTTCCTTTCCGATCCCCATATACGCCCAGAAGACGCGCTCGCTTTACGAACTGCAAGAGTTTTCGCGGCAAGGATAGTCCTGCGCATTTGCAGGGAGCCGATGTATTGCAAAGATTGAAGAAAGAGCGAAATGGTCAGCTGAGCGCAGGGGAAAAGTTGTCGGGGCAGCGGGGACAAACACCCGACCGATTGAACTGGCTTTCCCGCTTGAACGCGTCAGTGGGAGCAGTTACAGGGTGACGTTCAGTTTCTGTAGCGCTGCTCCGTGAGGCGCGAGCATCGCCGGTGACGGATCGGCGCCACGGCCAGAGTGAGTGTGCCTAATCAACCCTGGCGCACTGCACATCCAGAGAGGAGAAACCGGAAGGCCCGGTTTCCCACAGCAATTTAACAGATTATTGGCTTAAAGAACGAAAGTTTTTGACAGTACGCTTCCAACCTGCAGGGGGGATTGCTATGAACTACAGAAAGTTCGGGCGAGCCGGGTGGATGGTCAGCGAACTCGGCTATGGCATGTGGGGAATGGGGGCCTGGTCAGGCTCCAACGATGATGAATCCAAGCAAGCTCTGCAACGCTCCGTTGAGCTGGGCTGTAACTTCTTCGATACGGCTTGGGCCTATGGGGAGGGTCGCAGCGAGGCGTTGTTGGGATGGCTGGTCCGCAACAACCCGGGCAAGAAGCTCTATACCGCCACAAAAGTTCCCCCCAAGAATTTCAAGTGGCCCAGCCGGCATGAATACACTTTGGACGATTGCTTTCCGCCCCAGCACATCGAGGAATACATCCAGCGAAGCCTCAAGAACGCCGGCCTGGAAAGCTTCGACCTTGTGCAGTTTCACGTGTGGCAGGATTCCTGGGTGGATGACGACCGTTGGGCGAGAAAGGTGGATGATCTGCCGCGCC
Organism: Terriglobia bacterium; assembly: GCA_050011515.1. Taxonomy (GTDB): domain Bacteria; phylum Acidobacteriota; class Terriglobia; order UBA7540; family UBA7540; genus CAVROP01. Next base: position 50,712 of record JBEKIZ010000004.1, read on the forward strand.
AAGGGCTGATTCACGCCATAGGCATCAGCATCAACCGCTGGGAACCCTGGAACGGCGTGCGGGCGGTTCAATCCGGCCTGATTGATTCCGTGCAAGTGATCTACAACATTTTCGACCAGAACCCCGAGGACCAGCTTTTCCCAACCTGTGCCGCGAACGACGTTGCGGTGATTACCCGTGTCCCATTTGATGAAGGAACGCTGACGGGGACCCTCACGCCGGACAGCAAATGGCCGGAAGGCGATTGGCGCAACAGCTACTTCGTGGCGGAGAACCTCAAGGCCAGCGTGGCGCGCGCCGAGGCGCTCAGGCCTCTTATGCCCGGCGGCCTGACGATGGCCGAGATGGCTTTGCGCTTTATCCTTAACAATCCCACGATCAGCACCATCATTCCCGGAATGCGCAAGGTCAAGCATGTGGAGGCAAATGTCGCCGCCTGCAACGCCGGGCCACTTCCGGGTGAACTTTTCGCGAAGTTGCGGCCTCACCGCTGGGACCGGAAACCCACCCGATGGTCGCAGTAAACCTGCGTTGAACGGTGACCACCGAGGGGACTGTCAAGAGTTTTATGAAACCCCTGGGTGAGTCGGGACAGTTGTTGGAGCGCTTTCTGATCGACCGACCCGCGCATACGAAGGAAGAAATTGCCTGTGTTCGGAGGGGATTAGGAGCAATCGGGGGCTTCGCCCCCGAGCCCCGGGATTTAATTTATCGCTTTGGTGCCAGGATTTGGTCTCAGAGGGGGGGAACGCGAAATGCATGTTTTTCCCGCCGCCTCAATGAGTTGGCAGCTCAGAAGGCAAGAATTTTTGACAGTACGCCCTAGGGCGGAAAGAGGTGCAGCCATGGAAGGACAATGCAGACCGAAGGGAAAGGATCGCTCTAAAAGCACAATGACTGGGGAAAGCAGGGTGAGGATTTTGGCTCTTGTAGCGTTTTTCGTCTTAACGTTTGGCCTCTCTAGAACCGCTGATGCATCGATGGGTTCTCTCGTTTCGCAAGGCCAAGCGCGGGCCGCAATCGTGGCCGGGCAGGGTGAGTTTTACGGATTTGTGGGGCAGGAACTACAGCGCTATTTGGAGGCATTCAGCGGCGTGAAGCTGGAAATTGTCACCCCGGAGGAAGCGCGCAAGAGGCCGAAGGATTGGGGGTGGATTCTGGTGGGTGGGCCTCAAGCCAACGAACTGGTGCGCGAGGCGGCGTCGAAGAAGCTGGTGAACTTCGAGGGGTTGAAGGCGGACGGGTTCATTCTGCGCACGCTACGGCTGGAGGGTCATCGGGTGTTGGTGGCGGGAGGGAATGATGAAGCGGCCACCATGTACGCGGTGTATGACTTGCTGGAACGTTACGGAGCAGCGTTTCTGCTCACGGGGGAGATCCTGCCGGAGAAGAAAGCGGACCTCGAGTTGCGGGATTTCGACGTGCGCAGCGATCCGGCCTTCCGCCGCCGAGGTCTCCTCCTCTCGTTCAACTACCCCCACGACGCGTTCATGTCGATGGAGGACTGGCGGAAGTTCCTCGACCAGATGGCGAAAATGAAGATGAACTATCTGCACCTCTTCTTGAACCCCTACGAGCCCTGGATAAAATACGAATACCACGGAGAGCCGATTCGGATGGGGGACGTGTCGAGGAAAGATAGCGGCTATCTACTCTGGGCGCACGGCTTCGGCTCCTCCAGTGCGAGCGATCTGAAGGTAGGCCAGGAACAGTTCAAGAAAGCGGGTGTCTATCCCCGGGCTGCGGCGCCGGAGTACCAGCATGTTGAGAATAACGAACAGGGCTTCGCGGCAGCAGAGAAGTTCATGCACGAATTGATCGCTTATGCAGGCAGCCGGAGAATCAAGGTGTGGATGGAAGTCGATGTAGGGATAGTGGCGCCGAATCTGGCCCGCTACACCACGCGAACGCTGCATTTGCCCTTTTTCATTGAATTTGGAACTTTCATTTGCCCGGAGAATCCAGTGTCGCTGGAACTGAACGAGAATCGGCTGAGCAAGCTGGCGCAGACTTACCCGGAGGCGGAGGGGTATTTCTTGCACCTGCCGGAGGCTTATCCGGTCTGCAATCAGACTGAGCAAGATCGAGAATTCAATTTGAGCCTGCGGTCTCAGTATCCGGGCGAGGCTGATGCGCGGGCTCCGTGGACAGGGGATATCGCTATAGACAACGACACCGTAATTGATTCCAATAGTGGAACTGTCTACTTGATTCAAAAGCTCATGGAAGAGCGCGATCGGCTGGCGCCAAAGGCAAAGCTGGGTATAGGCGGGTTCGGGCACCTCTATCTGCTCCCTTATTTGCATAAGATGTTTCCCACCAGCGTGCCCTTTACCGACATGGAATCACGCGCCATCTGGACACCGATGGGTGTTCCGATGGAGATGTACGGGGGGATGGGGGATCGAGAACGCCTGCTTCAGAATCGCATCGACGACGACAGCTCCATGCTGGGGATGCAGTTTAACGTGAACCTCTATTACAAGGATCAAGTGCTGGAGGGGGGCTTGAAATATGGCTTGGCGGGATTCGCCTCGCAGGTGAACCGACCGCGAGGGACGGAGACGAATACCAAGTTCATGGCGGAAGGAGAGTGGAGCCCGCACCTGACGCCGCAGGAGTTCTACCGCGATTATGCCCGGCGGATCTTCGGCGAGCGGGCCTTGCCGAGCATGTTGAAAGCCTTCGACACGCTGGAGAAAAACGAGGAATACTTAGGTTGGACTGGTCGGGGGAACTTCCCTTGTTGTGGGCGTGACGAGTTGAACGTTGCTTACGAGTATTCAAAGCAGCCGAATCCCTTCGATGGTCCGAGATCGAAGGAATGGCGACCTTTCATCAGCCGGCTTCACGACCTGATCCCCGCTTATATGGGAAGCGTCAAGATGCTTCAGGAGGCGCTTGACAGCCTCGAGAGCGCTCGCTCCAAGGCCGAGCCGCGCTCGCAGGCGTATTTAGCTTTCCTGATTAACCGCACCGAGGCCTACATCCTGCACATGCAAACGGTAATCACCTGGGACCAGGCATTTGTTGACCTGGACAGCGCGTTTGCGGCCTACAGGTCTGGAGCGGAGCGGAATGAGTTTGTGAGCCGACTGGACAAGAGCCTGAAGGAGTTCGAGGAGGCCCGGTCTAAGGCAGTTACGACGGGGGAGAAATGGTCGGAGATGGTGGATCACCCATCGGATCTGGGAGTGTTGTACTGGATCAACGTCTTTATGATTGATGGGACAGAACAAACAGCGAAGTTAGTTGAGAGTATCGATAATTTTCACCACGGGCGGGACTATACCGAGCTCCCAGATTTTGGGAAGATATTCGTGCCCTGGCCGCCACTCGCCACCGTGCCCTGGCAGGCAGCGGAAGAGGTGGCTCCGCAATAACGAAAAAGAGAAGTAAGGGTCGAGGCAAAGGCGTTTCACGCTGCGCTTCCGAATCCGCGTGTTGCGCGGACAGGAGAGGTGCAGCCATGGAAACACAATGCAGACGCAACGTAAACCATCGCTCCGAAAGCGCTGTGATGGGGGAGGGCATGGTGAGGATTTTGGCTCTGCTAGCGTTGTGTGTCTTACCCCCTGCTTCTCCCGCAATCGCCGCTGGCGCACCGATGGGGTTTCTGCTTTGGCACGGCCAAGTGCGGGCGGCGATTGTGGTCGGGCAGGGTGAGTTCTACCCATCTGTGGCAGGAGGGTGAATCGCGGCTCTCAGACCTCAATCAGGAGGGCAAAATCGAAGTCCCAGTTCGGAATTCGGGATAAATGGAAGAAGATTGGATTTAGAGAGGGGACAATATGGCCTGTTCAACCTTCCCGAAAGTTGCCACGAAAGCGCTCTGCGCGGTGGCCTTACTTTTCTGCTCGCTCATGGGTTGTGGAACTGTGAGGGGTGCAAAATTCTCTGGAGCCTTGCGCCATCGTGGCAGGCGGCAAAGATGATGCCTCCGCGATGTATGGTGTCTACGACTTGATCGAGCATCTGGGAGTCACCTTTCTGTTGACGGGAGATATTATTCCGGCACCGCGCGTTCCGACCTGTCACTTCCTGCGCTCGAGGTGCGCAAGGAGCCCGCCTTCGCTCGGCGAGGATTCTTGCTGTCCGACGGTTTCCATAACCAGACTTTGTTTTCCTTTCAGGATTACGCCAAGTTGATCGATCAGATGGCCAAAGTGAAATGCAACTATATCCAGTTTTGGTGGTGCTCCTTTACGCCCTGGATCAAGTATTCCTACAGAGGCGAGCCGATGTGGATGGGTGATTCCTCGACGAAGGAGAGCGGTTATTTTAGCTGGACCACCGACGGGTATGGCTCGCGGACCACGGATGATGTCACGATCGGCAAAGAGCGCTTCCCAGGCCGAAGAATCGTAGGGCCTGAAATGCAGCAAGTGGAAACGCCCGATCAGGCTTTCGAAGTGGCGCAAGACCTGTTGCGCAGGATCATTCGCTATGCCAAGAGCCGAGGCATCGAATTCTGGCCGGCGGTCGAATTGGCGTCTCTCCCCACCAACCTCGCGCGTTACTGCGAGCGTGTGGGGGATCTGCCGTTTACTCCTGGCGCCGGGACCTTTGTTCATCCCCTCGATCCTGTCAATCGCGAGATACAAGTGAACCGCTTCAAGGCGCTCATTGAAACCTACCCGGAGGCCGAGGGTTATTTCTTCGTTTTCGCAGAGGACTATCCGGAGCTCAATAACGACAAACATCACGCCTTCTTTGTCGGGCAGCGGCCGGCCTTCCATGAGTTGCGCCGCCTGCGGTGGCCGTGGGTCATTGATATTGCGGAAAGTTCCGATCGTGTGGTCGACTCGAACATCGGGTATACGGATCTTTTCAAGTTTCTGATGACGAAACGAGATGAAATGGCTCCCAAAGTCAAGATGGGGGTATTGGGTGTCGGCCGGGGCTACGCCTTGCCGGTGCTTGATAAGATGTTGCCCAAGAATGTTCCCTTTACAGATATGGAATCGAGCGGAGTTTGGACTCCCGCCGGTATCCCCATGGAGGATTTCGGGGGAATGGGGGACCGGGAAAGGACACTCCAAATACGTGTGGACGACGACGTCAACATGATGGGCATGCAGTTCAACATCAAGCAGTTCAGCGCAAAGGACCGGATATTCGTCGATGGGGTGAAATACGGCCTGTCGGGTTTTGCCGGCCAGCTCAACCGCGCCCGGGGAACAGAGAGCAATAGCCGCTTCTTAACGGAAGCCGCCTGGGCGCCCGAGATGACTGCCGAGGAGTTCTACAAGAACTATTCCACGCGCCTGTTTGGTGAGCGCGCGGGAGCGGATATGTATAACGCCTACATGACGCTGGAGGAGAATGAGGCATGGCTCGGTTATTACAATTATGGCTACAGCACCATGAACTGCTGCGGCGCGCTGGATGAGGTCCGTCGTGCTTACGAATACTCCAGACAGGGTAATCCCTATGACGGCCCGACGGGTTCGGCCTGGCAGGCTTTCATCTCCAAATCGCCCGATGTTATCTACCGCTTTGAGAGCTCGATCCGGCTGCTGAATAAAGCTCTCGGAAGCATGCGCGCTGCCATGCCCAACGTTGCGCCACAAGGGAAATACGAATTGGGCTACATGATCAACCGGACAGAGTCCTACCGGGACTATATTCAATCTTTGATTACGATTCGCCGGGCCTACCTCGATTTCGACCAGGCATTCGAGAACCGAGCGCAGGTGCCGTATGAGCAGTTCGTGGCCAATCTGGAGAAGAGTCTGGGGGGATTTGACCTGGCCAACGAGCAAGTGCAGGCCGCAACTAGACACTATGCGGACATCATAGACTATCCTTCGGACCTTGGGGTTCTGTATGACTTGAACGCCCGCGCGGCTCTGGGTTTCGATCTCGTGCGTCACTGGATGCGCAACGTGGTGAAATTTCACCAAGGGAAGTCGTACCTGGACCACGTTCCTTTCGAGAGGCTCTTCTCGCCGGACCTTCACATTGCCACACCCAAGTGAGTTCGACGACAGCTTCGTATTTTTACCTGGCCATTCACCCGCCATCGAGCGTAAGGAACGTACCGTAAACATCATTAGAAGCAAGTGAGGCAAGAAATACAATCGCCCCTGTCCCTCACTTCCGCTCTCCGGAGGGTGCTGTGTAACCCAGCTCTCGGGCCTTCTCCAATTCTGTCTGACCCACTTTCTGGTCTCCCAGTTGAAGAAGCAGAATGCCGAGGTCGTAATGGGCCTCGGCCAAGTCGGGCTGAAGCGCGATCAGTTTCTGCAACTGCTCGATGGCGCCCGCGATGTCATCCTGCTGGCCTAGCGGAACGGCTACATGGTTGCGCGCCGGGGCATTCTGAGGCTGCAGCTCAAGGGCCTTGTGAAACTCTGCCATCGCTGCATCTGTCTTGCCGATCTTGGCTAAGGCAATTCCCAGGCAGTTGTGGGCCTCGCGTGCACTGGGGTTCACTTGGGTGGCTTTGGTGAATTCCTGAACAGCCTCCTGCATATTTCCCACAGACATCGCCTTCAGTCCGCGGTTGATTTCCAAAGCGCCTTCTGCACCATGGGCATCCTTCTCCTCTAGAAACCGGCGGATTCTGGCCACTTCGGCGAACTCTTGTGCGGCAGCTTCCCGATCTCCAACACTGGTTAGCAGAAGGGCAAGGTTGTAGTGAGCGCTGCGATCTTCGGGATCCAGTCGCAATGCGATCCGCATCTCCTCAATTGCCTTTCCCGTCTCGCCTATCCGCGACAGTGCGGAGCCCAACCGATAATGAAAAATTGCGTTTCCCGGCGCAAGCGCCACGGCCTTCTGGAAATCGAGCACAGCCAAAGCGGGATGCGATCCCGCCATATCCAAGAACCCCAGATTGAACCAGGGGTCGGCATAGTCTGGCTTCAGTTGTGCAGCCATCCGAAAATTGGTCGAGGCCTCGTCCAGAGAACCGAGGTTCGCCAAGGCGACCCCAAGGTTGTTGTAAGCCTCGACGAAACCGCGGTCGAGCTGAATCACCGTCCGAAACTCCGCCAAGGCCTCCTTTTGGTTGTTCAGACGTAGATCGCACCGCCCCAAGTTATAGTGCGCTTCGGCCGAATTAGGCGCGACCGCCAGCACCACTTTGAATTGCTCGGCCGCTTCCGTCACGCTATTCAACTGAAAAAGCGCTTTACCCAACTGAAGCCCGGCCTCGATGTAGTTTGGCCGCAGCCGCAGCGCCTGCCGAAACTCCACGGCGGCTGCCATCGAGTCTCCCTTATTCAGATATGCCAACCCGAGGTTATAGTGAGCCCCGGGATACTCGGGGCGTAGGGCCAGCGACTGCCGGAAATGAACGATGGCATCATCTATCTTGCCGAGCGCGATCAGGGCGACACCGAGATTACTCTCAGCCTCCGGAAAGCCGGGTTTCAGCTTCAGCGCCTTTGAGAATTCCTGCGCCGCCTCCTCCGCTCGCCTATTGGCCGAAAGGGCGAGCCCCAGCCGATAATGAATCTGAGCCGAAGATGGCGCGATTTGTGCAGCAGAACGCAGTGCTCCAAGCGCTTCTTGAGGCTTTCCGGTTTGCAACAGGATCAGTCCTAGGTTGGATCGCGCTTCCGCATTTTGCGGGTCAAGACGTACGGCTTCCTGAAATTCGCCCTCCGCTCGAATCGAATCACCCTTTTGAAGGTAAGCATCGCCCAGGCTGTTATGAACATCTGCCAGCGAGGGATCGATTGAGAGAGCCGCCTGGAATTCCGCAATGGCTTGATCGAACTGCTGGGAGGCCAAAAGCCTTCGCCCCTTTTCCACGAGCTCAGCTACACGCGGGTCGAAAAACCCCTGACCTTTAGGCGGCGGGGCGGCCGCGCCACTGACATCAGCCAAGCTGAGGAACAGAACAGCAACCACAGGAGCGACCGCACTGATCTTCCGCCCAACTGAGAAGCTAACTTCCATAAGCAATCATTCTCGAAGTCTTCGCGTCGAATGCCGTCCGCTTTGGGTGTCGCACGGCACGGAGAAATAAGGTTCGTGGAATTGGGTTCCAATACGGTCGACTTCATTAGGGTCTAAGCTGGCTGGTTGCTGCCTTTAATCCCACGCCATGCACGGGCGAGCTATGCAAGTTGTCTTCTCCTTCCCTGATCGTCACGATCTGCCGAGACTTGACGTCGCTGAACCTTTGCACTAGTCCCGAAGGCCAGTGGACTTCCAGCTTGTCGATCATTGTGCTGGTTCCTAACCCGAACAGGGCACGCGGATCGCTGCTCGAGCAGAAACTGCCACTCTGATGGACCTCTTGCATCTGTTCAAGTCCTCCTGCGCGCACTATCACCCTGGCGCCGAGACCATCACGATTGCTGCGTGTTCCTATTAAGCGCACCAGAATCCATTGAGCGTCTGGCAGCGAATCACACCGGAGCAACCAAGGTCCGGCATCCAAATTTTCCACCACCACATCGATATCTCCGTCGTTGTACAATTCCCCGAAGGCTGCTCCTCTCCCCAGTTCCGTGCGCAAAAGGTCGCTTCCAAGCGAGGCCGTCACGTCTTTAAACGTTCCGTTCCGCTGGTTTTGAAGTACCTGGGGGTGTTGCTTGTACCCGGCGTCCATGTGCCACTGGTCGACTTCCGGGTACACATGACCGTTGACGATGAAGAGGTCGGGCCAGCCGTCTAGGTCGTAATCGATGAATTTGGTGGCCCAGCTTACCATCGGCGATTTCACCGATACGATTTGAGCCTCCTCAGTCACATCCCTGAAAATCCCATGGCCCATGTTCTGGTAGAGAGTGTCATAGTCATCCGCGAAATGCCCGACAATAAGGTCGAGCCAACCATCGTGATTGTAATCGCCAGAATCGGCACCCATGCCTGCCTGTTCCATTCCGTCGCCGCTGTAAGCACAGCCCGCCGTGGCCCCGATCTCCTCAAAGGTGCCGTTCCCGCGGTTGTGAAAAAACAAGTTCGGAGTGCTGTCACATGCCACGAACAGGTCCGGCCATCCATCGTTTTCGGCATCCATCCAAAGCGGCGTGAAGCCGTAACAGCCGGGCACCTGGGTGCCCAGGGCCTTTCGAGTCACATCCGTGAAGGTTCCGTCTCCGTTGTTGTGGTAAAGGATGCCGGCCAATGGTTTGAGCCCACGCGGCCCGCACATAACCGGAGCGCCCCGGTACTGGCAGAAGGAGGTACTGCCCTTTTCAGGAACTTCGTCCCGCCGAAAATCAATGTACCGTGCCACATAAAGGTCCAAGTAGCCATCACGATCGTAGTCTCCCCAGGCAGCTCCGGTGCTCCAACCTCCTGCCGCGACTCCCGCCTTCGCGGTGACGTCCGTGAAGGTCCCATCGCAGTTGTTGTGGTACAGTTTGTTCTGGCCGTAGTAGGTCACGTAGAGGTCGACACAGCCGTCGTTATCATAGTCAGCGGCGGCGACCCCCATACCCCAGCCCCAGGAACCCAATCCTGCGGCCTCGGTCACATCTGTGAAGGTGCCATCTCGGTTGTTTCGAAAGAGCTTGTTTCTATGGGGACGAGGCGCCCGAGGATTTTCCAACTCCTCGAAGGTAGCACCACTGACTAAGAAGATGTCCGGCCAACCGTCACCGTTATAATCAAAAATAGCTGCTCCCCCTCCCTTTGCTTCCAGAATATAGTCTTTTTGCGGCCCACCTGAGACGTCATGGAAACTGTCAATACCCGCCATCCGACTCACTTCCACGAACTGCACCTTCGACTTCGAAACGTTTTCTGAGCGCAAGGGAGGGCCAGTTCTCAGAGCGAACCAGCCTGAAACACCTAAGACTAGGGCTGCAATAACCCATTTCATAGGATGTGTCTCTTGAGGTTGACTAAAAAACTCCTCGTCTGGGTGTCTCTCAAGGGAAGAGATGTCGAAATAGTGTCACCCCAGGAGGCAATCAGAACCCCTTCGACTTCGAGATTACGCCGACCCGACCAGACCACATCATATATGAGCGTGCGTCGCGCTTCAAGAATTTTGTGGTCCGTTTTGTAGCGCGAAATGGAAAGATCACAGCAGACGGCGGAGCCGCAGGTCATCGCGACCGGATTGAGCCCGATTGGACAAGCCTGCGACCGAATCGTCCGCTCCCAAAGCGAGATAAGTTAGTGCCGACTTCTTGACCTTCTCTCCGGACTTAATTAGACCTTTATTCGAACAATAAAGAATGGGTGGCTTGACAATTTTCACCCTCGGGGGTTATCATTAACTCAGTTTTGGCGTCGAGACAGAGCTAACTGCTAGACATCTGGGCAGCCAAGCGGGAAAAAGTTCGGCGCTTACTTCGCAGTTTTTGCTGGAGCCCCAAACGAGGAGGGGCGGTTTTTGCCTGGAATCCGGCGTGGCGATTTAAACAGAAGAAGAACGTTCAATCGTACTTTTGACCGCGCTTGCATTGCATTCTGCGACCGAGCGGTTCGGAGATGTGACTATATGGGAACACTTATTCAAGACGCGAGGAATGATTCTTTTCCGCGGAGTACTATCCTGGGATTATGGCAGCAATTTCCGATTCCGATGGTTTCATATTATCTGGCGCAGATGCGGTGGGATTGTGTGATCCTGGATATGCAGCATGGGTGTTTGAATCTCGAGACTGCGTACGATTGCATTCATGTTATTCGTGCCGCTGGTGTCCAGCCATGGGTTCGCGTTTCGATTAGTAGCCCTAACGAAGTTCAGAAAATGCTGGACTTGGGTGCTCTGGGGATTATTGTTCCCATGGTGAACTCGGTGAAGGAAGCTCAAGAACTGGCGTCGGCGGCTAAATACCCTCCGTTAGGAAGCCGCTCCCTAGGCGGAGACTTCCGATATACGTATGGTGACCGCTACCCAGAGGAAGCCAACGCCGCGACTAAATTGCTGGTTCAAGTGGAACACATCCGCTCCATCGAGGTTGTGGAAGAATTAGTGGCCGTCGAAGGCGTAGATGGGTGCTTTATCGGTCCCACCGATCTGGCGTTGTCCATGGGCTTGCCTCGAAGCGGTTTCGAAAGTGATCTCAAGCACCGTTTGGCCATTCAACGTACGCTAGATGCGTGCGCTTGCTTCAACAAATTGAGCTGTTGCAACTGTTATTCCGTCGATGAAGCCAAAGAAAAGGCAAATCAGGGATTTCAATGCCTAACTCTGCAATCCGACGCCGATCATTTTGTGGCTGCCGTTAAGAAACTTTTGGCGGAGCTTCGCGCAGCGACGCGAAGCCAACCTGTCGCCGCTTTCACTCGTCCGACCGAAATGATATCTGAACTCCCTTCTGAAAAGAGGTCCTAATGAATTATCGGCTGCGTACATTCAAGGTTGCTGAGTGTTTGGCCCCAGGGCCTCTTAACTATATACATGAGCCACTGGGACCTTTTGGATGAGGGTCCACATTTCACCTGGCTCGTGCAAGGGGGAGGGCGAACCATTTTGATCAACACAGGGCTACCGCAAAAGCCCGAGGACCTCAAGAATCTCAATGCCGCGTGTTTGGCTTTTCATCCCAAGAATGAATTCCTTCCGGATCGGATTTGGCCGCCGCAAAAAGTTTTGTCAGAAGTAGGTGTCAAACCAGAGGACGTGGATGCGGTTCTGATCATTTCGATGGGCGCCTACGCGACTGGCAGTCTTGAGTTGTTTCGGAACGCACAGATTTACCTCTCCCGCACTGGTTGGATTGATTTCTTGGCTCCCAAACGACCCTTGCTTGTGGCCCGCGGTGGTGTTTTTACCGACTCCACGCTGACCTATGTGATCACTGAAGCTTGGGAACGACTTCACCTGGTAGGGGACGAAGAGGAGCTTTTTGAGGGAATCAAGATGTTCTGGGTAGGATGTCACCATCGAGGCTCCATGGCAGTTTCCATTCAAACGGCAAAGGGGAAGGTCGTCATTGCGGATCCTATCTTTCGATACGACAACTTCGAGAAGAGCATTCCGATCGGGGTGTTGGAGAACCTCTTTGAGTTCTATGATGCTCTCGATCGCATTCGCAAAGAGGCAGACATAGTGATTCCAACACACGATAATGAGCTTCTCGTTCGTTTCCCGAACGGTATCATTGCGTAGGGAGGCACAACATGTCAGTTATAAAGCGAAGAGTTAAAATAGGCGTGGTTGGGACGGGTTGGTGGGCGACTTATGCGCACATTCCCGCCCTGTTGGCGAGATCGGAAGTTGAACTCGTGGCCCTCTGCGATCGATCATTAGAAAAGGTTCGCAGAGCTGCTGAAGTTTATAGGGTACCCAGATTTTATACGGACTGGCGAAAAATGTTCGAGAGTGAGGCCATGGATGGGGTAGTGGTCGCCACATCGCATGCTGCCCATTACGAGGTCGCCAAAGCCGCTTTAGAGAATAAGTGGCACGTCTTATTGGAAAAGCCCATGGTGCTTAAGACAAGCGAAGCAAGCGAACTGGTTGAGTTGGCGAATCGTAACGGGCTGCAGATCGTGATGAGTACGCCCTGGAATTACACTTCTCACGTCCGTCGGGGACGCGAGGTGATTCTATCTGGGGAGTTGGGAGAAGTTCAGTTGGTATCGAGTCTGTTTGCTTCAAGCGCATACGAGACGTATCGAGGCAATTTGGATGCTTACTCAGGAGTGATGGAAGCCCCTCTATTCCGACCAGGAGCAGACGAGAACTCCGATCCAGATCGAGGAGGAGGGCAAGGCTACTGCCAAGTGAGCCATTCGGCTACACTCGCCTTCTGGGTCACTGGTTTGAGTGCTCAGGAGGTGAGCGCCCACATGAATTATTTCGATGTTAAAGTCGACGTGGCGGATTCTGTCAACTTGCGGTTGGACAACGGTGCAGTGGGAGTGTTAGCCAGCACCGGAAATCTTCACCCTGGCGATCCGGACCAACACACTTTGTCGGTGTATTGCAGCCGCGGTTATCTGATCCTGGATATGGGCGCCGGAACCCTGATGATACGGAAACACGATGGTACAGTCGAATGTCCACCGCCTCTAAAGGCGGAAGAGCGCTATCCGCGTTTTGCTCCAGCAGACCATTTTGTGGGATTGATTCTCGGCATTAGTGAGAATCTCTCTCCAGGCGAGCTGGGACAAGAGACTGTGAACTTCTTGGATGCAGTTTACAAGTCAGCGGCCAATGGCGGAGCCTCGGTCAGCGTGGAACCGACAAGTCACGCTAGCGGGCGGCCTGGACCGACAAATAACAATCATATCGATGAGTCGGTTACCGGAGGGGCTTGGCGAAGGAAAGCAGCGTAACGACTGAAAAGCAAGTCAACACTTATCACGAATACGATTACCTCCGCATCCCAAGAATTTTTGCGCTTGAAGAAACAGGCGAACTGACCGCTGAACCAGACCGGCAACTGAAGTTTGTGCTAACAGAGCGGCAGGATGGACTGGACTATGGTGCAAAGTCTATGTGGATGCTGAAAGTGAGAAAAAGTCCGCGGCATCCGAATAACGGTGTGCTCGACCCTGAAGTGGACGAATATAGTAGAAATTTGGTTCGCCGTCACAGAAGCAACCATTTAAAATGGCTGCCCCCAAGTCATTCCACCTCCCCAATACGCCTCGCGCGTTTACCAATGTGTCTGGGATCTGGTTTGCTCGTGATGAAGCGCGAGCCTGATAATTCTCTGAATAATGTTAGCAAAGATCAGGTCGGAATCAGCCTTGACCTGCGCTACCGGCCGACAGGTCAAGCCTTTCGCAAACTTAAGCTCCCCGGGTTTGTTGCCAGAAATGCGGCGTAGCCAAAAAGGGTGTTGCGAAACCCTCCGGCGTGGACACGAACTTGATAGCAAACTCATGATAGATTGGTCCAGTCGACAGAGGACAAGCGTTATGTCCGGAAGGCAAACATGTGGAATCCTAAATACCCGAGATACGTTGAAACTCAGTGCCTACGAGGATCATGCACCATATTTACTTGACTGAGCGAAAAATCGGCCGCTATCTGGAATTGCTCAACCTGATAGTCTACCGAGTGCGGCAGCCGCTGCCGCCCTTTCGGTTTCAGGCAGGAAACGACTCCTTTGTCGCTACAGACGTAGACGATCGTCGCTGGCCCGTGATCACGCCCGATAGTCCATGGGGGGAGTTTCGGCAGGATTTCACGCTGAGAACGTACTTTACCGTGCCTAAAGATTGGACGGCGCCTGTCGTTCTCTTATTACCCATTGGAAACGATCGTCGTGGCGTGAAAGCGTTCAAATCTGATCAGAATTGTGTCTTTGGGATGGCGGAGGATGATCTCTTGGCTCTGCCTCCACTGGTTCCCAATCATGTGGAGGTGATGGCATATGTCGACGGCCACGCTTACCAGGCCATGGATGCTTATCATCGAGAGATTTTCTTACCAGAATGTCGGTGCGATGGGCACCAACACAGTCTGGCGTTGCAAGGTCACCTCGAGCAAGGACCTGCATTGATGGGGCAGCCAGAAATTGTGCAGAAATCCCAACCCACGCACGATTTTGTGACATCTGCCCGTGTGGCGTTGGATGTGGCCCGGGAACTGGAAAAAAGTGATCCTATTCGGGTTCGCCTACTTAATATCTTGGATGAGGCGTTCCATTTGTTGGACCTGCGCGAGCCATTCGGTGAAGACTTTCACAAGAGCGTAAAGGATGCTCAACAGTTTCTGAATCAGGGGTTAGCTGCGGCGGGCCCACCACTCGACGTGGACGTCATCGCAATGGGGCAGGCGCATATCGACATTGCTTGGCTTTGGCGAGCCATCAAGACCGGCGAAAAAGCTGGTCGAACTTTCATCAATGTTTTGAGGTTGATGGAACAGTTCCCCGAATTCCATTTCTCGCAGTCCCAGCCAGCACTTTATGAGTATATGCAGCAGGATCAACCGGAGATTTTCGACGCTATCAAGCGGAGAGTTGCCGAAGGACGTTCGGAACCCATCAGTGGCATGTGGATCGAGCCTGATTGTAATCTAAGCGGTGCGGAAGCTCTTGCCCGGCAGTTTCTTCTGGGCCGTGCCTACTTCCGGCAACAGTTCGGACCCGGCGCCGATTCTCTTGTACTTTACCTGCTCGACGCCTTCGGCTTGCCCGCGTCATTGCCTCAGTTAACCCTTCAGGCCGGACTGAAGTTTTTTACCACCTCGAAGATCGGATGCAGTCAGTACAACCGGCTTCCTTACGACACATTCTGGTGGCAAGGACTGGATGGCACTCAAATCTTAACGCATCTCAACACTATTCCCGGGGCGGACGGGAGAGCGTGCAACACCATCAGTGACCAGAGCGCTCGAGCCATTTTGGGGGCTTGGAGAAACTATCAAGAAAAGGAACTGCATTCAGAACTGCTCGTTTACTATGGATGGGGTGATGGAGGCGGCGGACCGACTCGTGAACTATTGGAGAACAGCCGCCGATTGGCGCAACATCCGGGAGTTCCAAGGGTGAGGTTAGGAAAGGCCAGCGAATTTTTTGAGCGTCTTGAAACCCATGCTGAGCGCTTCCCTGTCTGGAATGGTGAACTCTACCTGGAGTATCACCGTGGTGTTTACACCAGCCAGGCTCAACTCAAGCGTGCCAATCGCAAGTGCGAGTTTCTATTGCATGATGCGGAGTTCCTCGCGGCATGGGCCTCCTTAGCAATCGGATGCCCCTATCCACAAGCTGAATTGACGTGTGCTTGGAAACTGCTCTGTTTGAATCAGTTTCACGACATCATTGCCGGTGCCTGTATTGCTCAGGTCAACGCAGACAGTCTGCTCGATTATGATGTTATTCGCAGCGTCGGAGAACGAGTGCGAGATACCGCACTGGAGGCACTGTCTCGTCGAGTTCCCAAAGCAGCCTCTTTTGTGGCTGTCAACCCCACCTCGTTTGGAGGACAGCATATTGGCATGTTGCAGGAGCGACTTGGCGAGGGCCAAACGCTCACCCATTTGAGCTCTGGTGAGCCTCTGGTCGTTCAAACAGTCGAGAATGGAACGATCGTCGCAGTGCCTTGCATGGAACCTTATGGGCTGGTGGCGTTGGCCCTAAATAAAGGGGCGGCGCAGCTCTCGTCGGACGGATTGAACGTGTCGCTGCTAAGCCAGGACGTTGCTGTCTTGGAGAACGACTTGCTTCGTATTGAATTCGACGACTTTGGAGCCATGACTCGCCTGTTCGACAAGGGCGTCAGTCGTGAGGTGATACCAGCGGGGCAACGGGGTAACCTCCTCCAAGCCTTTCAAGATCGGCCTTTGAACCGCGATGCCTGGAACATTGAAATCTACTACGAGGAAAAGCAGTGGGATCTTGCTCAAGCCGCCAGCCTGACGCCCATCGAGCATGGTCCGTTGCGGGCCGGGCTGGAAATCCACCGTCGTCTGCTTAATAGCGAGATGGTACAGCGTGTCTACCTCTACCGCGGATCTAGGCGTATCGATTTTGAGACGAAACTATATTGGCAGGATCGACATGTGTTACTCAAAGTCGCATTCCCAGTGGACGTCCTATCGCCCGTCGCGACGTATGACATTCAGTGGGGAAATGTGGAGCGACCCACGCATCGTAATACTTCCTGGGACTATGCTCGCTTTGAGACTTGCGCTCACAAATGGATCGATCTAAGCGAGGGAAGCTATGGCGTCAGTTTACTGAACGACTGTAAATACGGCCACGATGTGCATGGCAACGTGCTAAGACTGACCTTGCTGAAGTGTGCTTCGTTCCCCGACCCCAATGCCGAACAAGGGGAACACTGCTTTACCTATAGCTTGTTGCCCCACACTGGTGACTGGCGTGGGGTTACGGCGGCGGTCGGTTACGCTTTGAATGATCCGTTGATCCTGAAGCGTGTCAACTCCAGCGGCGTTGACAATGGGCTTTCCCGATCCCTCGTCAGAGTTGACAAAGCGAATGTCATCATCGAGACTGTAAAAGAGGCCGAGGATGGTCGCGGGCTAATCGTCAGACTTTACGAAAATGAACGTTCTCGGGGTGAGGTTAAACTCACCACCGGCTTCCGTTTGGGAAGTGCTTATCAGTGCAATTTGCTTGAAGAAAACCAACATCCGCTGCAGATCGCGCCGCATGAACTGGGTTTTATGATGAAGCCATACCAAATCCTGACTTTGCGGTTAGTGCCTGATACCCAGGATTGAAGCCAGGTTTTTGTCGAATGGTAATGGATAGCTGAAATCCCACGAGGTCATATGTACAGTGAGCCCGCTTTCATTAAGGGAGCATGCTTGATTTTTGTTGGGGCTTTCCTGGCCTCCTCTTTTGGAGTGATACTCAAGAAGATTCGCGCCTGGAGATGGGAGCACTTGTGGCTGGTCTATTCCTTCGTCGGCATGCTTGCTGTCCCTTGGGCGATGGGATTCCTTACGGTACCACAACTGTTGACCGTTCTTCGCTCTGCCCACGGAAAGGATGTAGTGCCTGTCATCCTTTACGGGATGGGTTGGGGGCTTGGTGCCGTACTTTACGGTCTCGCACTCAAAAGAGTTGGTGTAGCACTGAGTCAAGCTATCGTTGTGGGACTCACGGCCGCTGTGGGGTCGCTGGCGCCGTTGGTTCTGCTTCATCCTGAGTACGTTCTCACAGCGAGAGGGAAAGTTATCATCGGTGGGGTCTTGCTGATTGTCATTGGAGTAGGTCTTTCTGCATGGTCCGGTCAATTGAAAGAGAACCGGCTGGAGAAAAAAGCTACAATCGCGAGCTCTCAAGTTGCGAGTGAAAGCTATATCAGGGGAATTATCTATGCCATTCTCTCAGGACTGTTTTCCTCAATGCTCAATCTAAGCTTTGCTTATGGTGCTCCGTTAGCACAAATTGCCAGGGCCCACGGGGCAAGGGTCATTTTCGAAGCGAATGCGATCTGGACAATCGCTCTGACCGCTGGATTTTTGGTCAATGCCGGGTATTGTGCATATCTCATTACAAGAGGAAACTCTTGGGGAGTTTTTTCAGACCAATACTTTCACTATGGGCTGGCTATTCTCATGGGAGTCCTTTGGTGCGCGGGTCCCATTTTTTATGGTTTTGGGAGTGCTAACTTTGGCGAACTTGCAGCCGTGGTTGGCTGGGTCTTAGTTACATCCCTGAGCATCATCTGCGCCAACTTTTGGGGTGGTGTGTCCGGGGAGTGGGCTAATTCTGGGACAAAGCCTCTCTTAGTAATGTTGAGCTCAATCGTAGTCCTCTGCGTCGGCATGGTCGTTGTAGCGTGGGGGAATACTCTTGGCTAGTTTAATCCATTGAGGAGGACGCTACGAAGTCAGAGCGGCAGATAGCTTTAGTTACTGGAGCAAGCAGCGGCATAGGTCATGCAACGGCAGTGGAGCTAGCCCGACGAGACTATGCGGTTGCAGTTCATTATTTCCGGAATGAGCGAGGAGCCCAGGAAGCTTTGGAAAAGATTCGTCGTTTTCACGGAGATGCTTTCACGGTCAAGGCTGACGTCAGAAGCAAGGTCGACGTTGAAGGCATGGTAGACAAAGTTCTTAGTGAGTTCGGGAAGATCGATGTCTTAGTTAACAATGCCGGGGACCTGATCGCAAACGTTCCGTTTCTTGAAATGACTGAAGAGCACTGGAATGATGTCTTCGCCGTAAATGTCAACGGTGTCTTCTACTGTGCTCAGGCTGTGGCTCGGAGCATGATTAGCCGAAGAAGTGGTGTCATTATCAACGTGTCCTCTCTGGCCGCCCGCGCCGGCGGAGCGGTGGGCGCCTTGGCCTATGCTTCAGCGAAGGGTGCCGTCTTGACCTTCACGAAGGGACTCGCGAAGGCCTTGGCTCCATTCGGCATACGAGTCAACGGAGTGGCGCCAGGAGTAATTCTGACTGCCCAGCATGAAGTTCACACTCCTAAAGATGTCTTCGCGACGTATGTCGATAGTATTCCTCTTAAGCGCGCGGGCACTGCCGAGGAAATTGCATCTGTCATAGCCTTCTTGGCTTCTCCTGATTCATCTTATCTGATGGGCGAAACTATTGAAGTAAATGGTGGTCTACGAATGGATTAATCCTGAGACATGATTCCTGAGCTGGACATACCGGTGGTCTGCCCATTTCAATACCCTCACGGTACGGTCGGAAAGAGGCGCGATCATGGAAGTACAACGCAGACCGAGGAGAAAAAATCGTTTCGGAAGCTCAATGACTGGTGAGAGCATGGTGAGGATTTTAGCTTTGGTGGCGTTTTTTGTCTCATCCCATGCCCTTCCCGCCACCGCCGCTGACGCGCGGATGCAGTTTCTGGTTTCGCAAGGCCAGGCGCGGGCCGCCATTGTGGTCGGGCAAGGTGAGTTTTACCATTTTGTGGGGCAGGAACTGAAGCGGTATTTTGAAGCTTTCAGCGGCGTGAAGCTGGAGGTTCTCACCCCGGAGGAAGCGCGCAAGAGACCGAAGGATTGGGGGTGGATTCTGGTGGGTGGACCTGAGGGCAACGAACTGGTGCGCGAGGCCGCGTCGAGGAAACTGGTGAGCTTCACGGGGTTGAAGGGTGACGGGTTCATTCTGCGCGCGCTACGGCTGGAGGGGCGTCGGGTGCTGGTGGCGGGGGGGAATGAGGAAGCGGCAACCATGTACGCGGCGTATGACTTGCTGGAGTGTTACGGAGCGGTGTTTCTGCTCACCGGGGAAATCCTGCCGGAGAAGAAAGCGGACTTAGAGTTGCGGGATTTCGACGAACGCAGCGATCCGGCCTTCCGCCGCCGAGGCCTCCTGGAAACCTTCAACTACCCCAATATGACGATCATGTCGATGGACGACGAGCGCAGGTTGTTGGACCAGATGGCAAAAATGAAGATGAACTATCTGCAAATCTGGTGGGCGGACTACGCTCCTTTTCTAAGATATGAATACCACGGGGAGACGAAATTGATGGGGGATCTTTCTTGGAAAGAAACCGGCTATCAGCTCATCGAGAACAGCATGGGCAGGAACCTGGGTGGTTTATACAATTCGAGCGGCATGAAGGTAGGCCAGGAATGGTTCAGGAGATTTGGTATCTATCCCCGGTTTGCAGCGCCGGATTACCAGCACATTGAGAACAACGAACAGGGCTTCGAAGCAGCGGAGAAATACTTGCACGGAACGATCGCTTATGCGGCAAGCCGGAAGATCAAGGTATGGCTCACTATCGATGCAGCATATGTGGTGCCGAATCTGGGTCGATACACGACGCGAACCGTGGCCTTGCCCTTCTATCCTGGATGGGGCACCTTCATTTGCCCGGATAATCCGGTGTCGTTGGAACTGAACGAGAACCGGCTGAAGAGCTTGGTGCAGACTTACTCCGAGGCGGAGGGGTATTTCTTGGCTCTACCGGAGTATTATCCGGTCTGCAATCAGACTGAGCGGGACCGACAGTTCTATCGAAACTTGCGGTCCCAGTATCCAGGTGAGGCGGAGGAGCGAGCCGGGTTTGCAGGGGATATTCCTCAAGACAACAACACACTAATCGATTCAAATAGTGGCTCTGTATACCTAATACAAAAGCTCATGACAGCGCGGGATCGGATCGCGCCCCAGGCAAAGCTGGGGATAGGAGGGTTCGGGCACCTCTATCTGCTCCCTTATTTGCATAAGATGTTTCCCACCAGCGTGCCCTTTACCGACATGGAATCACGCGCCATCTGGACACCGACAGGCGTGCCGATGGAGATGTTAGGGGGAATGGGGGAGAGGGAGAACACGCTTCAGAACCGGATCGACGACGATGGCGCCATGCTCGGGATGCAGTTTAACGTGAACCTCTATTACAAGGATCAGGTGCTGGAGGGAGGCTTGAAATATGGCTTGGCGGGCTTCGCCTCGCAGGTGAATCGGGCGCGAGGGACGGAGACGAATACCAAGTTCATGGCGGAAGGAGAGTGGAACCCGCACCTGACGCCACAGGAGTTCTATCGCAATTATCCCCAGCGGATCTTCGGCGAGCGCGCGTTGCCACGCATGTTGAAAGCCTTGGATACGCTGGAGAAAAACGAGGAATACTTGGGTTGGAATGGCCGGGGGAACCTTCCTGGGGGAGCGCCTGCCGAGTTGTCCGTCGCTTACGAATATTACAAGCAGCCGAACCCCTTCGATGGTCCGCGATCCAATGGATGGCGATCTTCCATCAGCAGTCTTCACGACCGCATCCCCGCCTTTACGGGAAGCATAAAGATACTTCAGGAAGCGCTTGACGGCCTCGAGCGCGCTCGCTCCGAGGTCGAACCGCACTCGCAGGCGTATTTGGCTTTCCTGCTTAACCGGACAGAAGCCTACATTCTGTACTTGCAAACGCTGATCGTCTGGGATCAAGCATATATTGACCTGGACAATGCGTTTGTAGCCTACAGATCAGGAGCCGACCGCAATGAGTTTTTGACCCAACTGGACAAGAGCCTGAAAGAATTCCAGAATGCCCGGTCAAAGGCAGTTACGATGGCGGAGAAGTGGTCGGAGATGGTGGATCACCCATCGGACTTGGGAGTGCTGTATACGATCAATATGTACGTGATTGACGGTACAGAATTGACCGAGAAGTTAATTGAGAATATTGATAATTTTCATCACGGGCGGGATTATGTCGCGCCTGTAGATTTTGGGAAGATATTCGTGCCTTGGCCGGGAATCGCCACCGTTCCCTACATGGCATCGGAAGAAGTTGCACCGCAATAAACGAAAGAGAGAAGGATGGCAGAACCTTTGGAGACCCAAAACCCAGCGGCCGGGACGGAAAAGCGGCCGGTGTCCGCGCTCCGCCACCATTCGAAATGCCGCATGCACAAACTCTTTCACTCGCGGCGGGGCAAAACCTCGCGCAGGTCAAGACCAGGCGAGGAGCCTTGTGTAATGCGGAAGAGATTCTGCCTTAATTCAGCGACGATAAGGAAGACGCCACTTGAGGAGCAGATTTGGCTGGCCTCTGAAGCGGGCTTTCCTCGAGTTGGATTGTGGTTCGACGATATTGAGGCTGCAACGAGCCGTGGGGTCTCTTTGGACGAAATTGCAGGCTGGGTTAAACGAGCCAAGTTAAAGGTTGAGGAGTTGTGCTTCCTCGGCGGCTGGCAAAGCGTCGAGGAAGGACAGTTTCCACTTGTTCTCCAGCGGACCCGGCACCTCTGCCGGGTTTCACGCGCCCTCGACTGCGATATCGTTGTCGCCGTCCCTCCCCTTAATCCAGGATCGCTGGCTGGCGCTCCAGCCTGCTTACGCGAGGTATGTCGCGCTGCCGCTGAGTTTAGTGTTCAAATCGCCTTGGAGTTCCCGGGAACTGCTGCAGAAGTAAAGGATCTCGCCACGGCGTGGCAGGTCGTCTCGCTGGCTGGGTGCGAAAATGCCGGTTTGGTGCTGGATTCATTTCATTTTTTCCTGGGCGGCTCAAGAATAGACGACCTAGCCGGAATTCCCGGTGAAAAGATCTTCTTGGTTCATCTGTCTGATGCGATGGATGTTCCGCTGGAAAAGCTGCGGAGGCCC
This sequence comes from Terriglobia bacterium, assembly GCA_050011515.1. GTDB lineage: Bacteria > Acidobacteriota > Terriglobia > UBA7540 > UBA7540 > CAVROP01. The sequence continues at coordinate 73,087 of JBEKIZ010000004.1, forward strand.
CATGATTTCCGGACGTTCCCGGGAGAAGGTACCCTTGAATACGGGCCGCTTTTGAGGGCGCTTCAGGATATAGGTTATCAGGGTGCCTTCTCTCTGGAGATTTGGAATCAACGGTTGAATGAAACCGACCCGGCGGAAGTGGCGCGCAAAGGATTTGAATCGCTGCTCGGGTTGGAACAGCTTGTGAGTTCACCCGCTACAACGAAATAGCTCAGGTAGTGGGAGGCGCCTACGCGCAAAGGGCCATGCCGCCCCAAGAAAGACCCAAATTCGAAGAAGCCAGTTTCACAGGAGTGAGACCCGTATGGGCGAAGGGTATTTTCATCGAGTCGCGAGTGAAACGCCAACCCGATTGTGGATAAACAACCCGATCCTGGAGGACGCCGACCGTGCCATTGTGGCGGGCGCCATCAGTTGCACAACGAATCCGACGTACTGTGCCAATCTGCTCAAAACCAAGTTAGAGTCAAGCTATGTTTTGAACTTGATTGACCGTGTCGTCCAGCAGACTCGGGAAAATAAGACGGCGTCCGAGCTCGTAATGCAACACTTGGTCAAGCGGGTCATGGAAAGATTTCTGCCCCTGTACGAGCGTAAGCCAGGACTCGAAGGCCTCGTCTCCATTCAAGGCGACCCACATGGTGACGAGAACACTGACTTTATCGTGGACGAAGCGTTGCGATTTCGGAAGCTCGAGAAGAACTTTATTACCAAGATTCCCGTGAATGAAGCAGGCCTGCGGGCCATCGAAGTCCTGATCGCCGAGAATATGCCGATCATTGCAACGGAAGTCTTCGCGGTCGAACAGGCTATTCAAGTCTGTGAGCTTTACTGCCGAGTTTGTGAAAAAACGGGTTACCATCCGCCTTTCTATGTCACGCACATTACGGGCATCTTTGACGAGTACTTGGTCAACTACGTCAAGCGCACGGGCGTTAATATCTCACCTGAAGCGCTTTTCCAGGCGGGTTGTGCGGTGGCGCGCAAGCAATACCGCATCCTGAGGGAGCGCCGATATCCGGTGCTCATGCTTGGAGGCGGGGCGCGCGGCACCCACCACTTCACCGAGATGGTCGGCGGTGAGGCTCACATTACCATTAACTGGAGCACCGCGAAGGAGCTGATCACCGCGAATCCGGCCGTCATTCCGCGCATGGACACTCCAGAGTCGCCGCAAGTGATCGAGGAACTGTTGGCCAACCTCCCCGATTTTCGTAAAGCCTATCTGGAGGGTGGCCTCGCCCTCGAGGAATTCAAAGATTTCGGACCCCTTCAGTACTTCCGCGGCATGTTCGTCAAAGGGTGGGATACGTTGGTCGAAAACGTCCGGGAACGCCGCCGCACGCTTTTGATGATTCCCTCCTCGTCAGCTTGAGGAGAGGAATGGCCGAAAACGCATCTTGAATTCTCAAGGAGTTCCGGTGCCGAGAGAGCGCCGCGCTACTGCAAACTGAGCCAATAAGAGGCGTTCCAGAATTGCGCCAGATTAAGACATGATCTAGCAAGGAGAAATGACCGTGGAGACATTTCGAGTGGGATTCACGCATGATTTTCTAAACGCTTCCGGCCAAGTAGCCATGGGGGATATAGGGCTTCAGACGCTAATCGATACACCGGGTGTTTCTGTAGAGTTCTTAGCTGACCTCCCTGAGATTTCTGCCGAGCAGGCTGGCCAGTATGATGCAATTATCTCAGGCGGTCCGCGATACACCCGGCGGACATTTGAGGGGGCGAACCCCAGATTAAGCGTCGTGGCGCGGTTGGGAGTTGGCTACGAAATGGTCGACGTGGGAGCGTTGACGGAGCATGACGTAATCCTGACAATCACTCCAGATGGGGTCCGTCGGCCAATGGCGGGTGCCATCGTCACGCTCTTGCTGGCTCTAGCCCATGAGCTTTTGGTTAAGGATCGACTGGTTCGTCACGGAAGATGGCAGGAACGATCAAACGTCAGGACAACCGGCCTGACGGGAAGGATCTTTGGATCAGTGGGGTTGGGCAATATTGGGTGCGAGGTTTTTCGACTGATCAAGCCTTTTGAGATGGTTCATCTGGCGGCGGACCCTTTCGTGAAGCCTGGGGACGTTGTGGAACTGGGAGTTGAACTCGTTAGCCTAGAAACACTGCTGCGCCGGAGCGACTTTGTGAGTCTCCATTGCCCACTGACGCCCGAGACCCGAGGTCTGATTGGTGAACGGGAAATTTCCTGGATGAAACCATCAGCGTACATTATCAATGCTTCTCGTGGACCGGTGGTGGACCAGGGCGCGCTTTACCGAGCGCTAAGGGACCACAAGATTCGTGGCGCGGGACTCGATGTATTCGAGAAGGAGCCGATCTCAGAGGATGACCCTTTGCTCGGACTGGATAACCTGATCTTGAGTCCCCACAACTTGTGCCATACCGATCAATGCATCCTGGGGATGGGGACGTCGGCAATTGAATCCGTTCTGTCGGGTCTAAGCGGTGAAGCACCAACATTTGTCGTAAATCGGCGGGTTCTCGAAAGACCGGGGATGCGCGCCAAACTTGAAGCCAACCGGGCCCGCTGGCAGGCCCTTAGGAGGCAGAGGCGTGCTTGAACGACCATGTTGGGATTTCGCGAGCACATCGCATCAAGAACTTGAGTTGAGGCAATGCGGGCATGAAGCTCCGGACTAGAGACGCGCGCTTAAATTGCGGTACCGGTCCCCTAATTATTCTATTTAAGAGAGGTTCTATAATTGAGCATTAGCATGACGCATCGTGAACGTATTTTTGCGGCAATCCGTGGCGACGTTCCTGACAGATTGCCCTGGGTTCCACGCCTGGAATTCTGGCATCGCGCGCGCCTGCGGCGTGGCACGCTGCCTTCTGAGTTACGTTCCCTTACCCTCACGGAGATCACCGAGCGTCTGGGCGTAGGTTGCTACTCCTCGGTACCCGATTATACCGACCCTCCGAACGGCGCCACCATGATCGACCGGGCGATTGGAATCCTTCATCTTCCGGTCCTTCCTTATCGCCTCACTCTTCAGGATGTAGATCGCCGTGTCGTCCGGCATGGCCACGAAACCATTGTCGAATATCATACGCCCTTTGGCTCGATCCGCACTGTCACAGTATTCACCGACGAAATGCTGGACGCAGGCGCATCCCTGCCATGGGTTGTCGAGCATGCCATCCGCGAGCCACGCGATTTCGAGGTTGTCAGCCACGTCTTTTCGCAGTTCAAAATCGAGCCACAGTTGGAGGGCTATCTTGCACGCCGTGCTGAGGTGGGCGAACAGGGGGTCGCGGTCGCTTATCTACTAGGGTCAGCCTGCCCCATCCAACACATCATGGGACTGATGCCTCTTGAACAGTTTTTTTATGCTCTCCACGACTATCCAGAGAAAGTCCAGCGGCTCGCCGAGCAAATGGAACCATTTTACCAGCGTATCAAGGAAATCGGGGCCGATTCCCCGGCCGAGGTCATCATGCTCGGGGGCAATTATGATGACTCGATAACGCATCCGGCGTTCTTCGCAAAATACATTCTCCCGCCTTTACACGACTATGCAGAAATGCTGCATCGCAAAGGCAAATACTTGATGACCCACACAGATGGGGAGAACCAGCGCCTGTTGGCTTTGTACGTGCAGGCCGGATTCGACATTGCCGATTCGGTGTGTCCATATCCTATGACCCGGTCGCGGCTCGAAGATATCCGCGCGGCCTTTGCGGACAGCATTACTATTTGGGGTGGGATTCCCTCGATCTTACTCTGTGCTAGCAACACTCCCGATGAGGAGTTTCACCGCTCAATTGATGAACTGATCCAACGCAACCGGCGACAAAGCCACCTTATTCTGGGTGTCAGCGACATGGTGACAGCGGATGCCGAGTGGGATCGTTTGCAGTACATCACCGAAAAGCTAGCAGAGATCTAATCGCAACACTGTATTGCGCAACTTCTTATCGCTTTCCGAGGTGCGGAAATAGGCGAGGAGGAAAAATGACGCCGAAAGAACGCGTGCTCGCAGTAATAGACGGACAGGAGATATTCCATGTACCCGTTGACGTGTTTGAAAACGGGGTTCATCCGGAACTGTGTTCAAAGGTGCTCCGGCACTTTGGGCTGGCAGATGGAGACAAGGAGGGTTTATTGAGGGCCTTGGGTGCATGCATCCGGTGGGGTCGACCACTCTATGTCGGCCCTCCGCTCGAAGAGGATACTTCAGGTGTCCTCGTTCCGACCTATCCTGCCTGGAGGGTCGTGAAGGACATTTGGGGATCGTGGGGAGAATGCCCGGGAACTTACTATGACGGACTCCCTCGTCCGCTGCGCTCGGCAGAGACCGTTGCCGATGTGGAAGCTCACCGCTGGCCGGACCCAAACTGGTTTGATTATGAGATGGTGGGATGGATTCGGGACCTTCCCAGAGCCTACTTGCCGCTCGCGCAATGGGCGAGGCTCAACAGCGATTACGCGCGGCTTGCCGGAGGTTGGAGCCCGATATTCAGCAGAATAATGGACTTGTTCGGCATCGAAACGGGACTTGCCCACGTCGCGGACCGCCCGGAACTGATCGAAGCAACGGTCGCGCACATCGCTGACTTTTACGAAGAATACTATGGCCGCCTCGCGCGCGCCGCTCGCGGGCACTTTGAGATTCTTGCTTGGGGGGACGACTTTGCCGGCCAACAAGGTCTTCTATTGCGGCCGACCCTGTGGCGCAAATGGTTTCTGCCAGTTTGGAAGCGCCTGTTCGCCATCGCCCACCGGAACGGCCTGAAGGCGGCGCTGCATTCTTGCGGCTCGGTTCGCGCCATCTTAGGTGACCTCGTCGATGTTGGCCTGGACATTCTGGAGAACGTCCAAGTGAAGGCCGTGGGCATGGACCCTGCCGAACTCAAGCGGGAATTCGGAAAGCATCTGACGTTTTACGGGGGTATAGATACTCAGGAGATCTTACCCCAAGGCTCTCCCCAGGACGTACGTCGCGAGGTGAGACGACTTATCGACATCTTGGGCAAGGGTGGTCGCTTCATTTTTTGTACGGTCCACTACCTATTGGACGATGTCCCGGCGGAAAACGCCTTGGCAATGTACGACGAGGCCAACAGTTATTGTCCCTGACACACGCTCCCATTGCAATACCGCTCGATGGGGACTTCAAGCTGCCGCATGCGGAAAACTGGATTTCAGCGCGGTCGTTCCAAGTTGGTGGCTGCTGCGGACATTCAACCTGGCGAACGAACTTTCGCGTACGCTGACCGCGTACAGCACTGGTGGCTCCTTTGCCTCTGTTGTCGGGCGTACAGTCGGAAGCCCTCGATGACATCCGGAGCAGCCCGCGGAAAGGTTCGGCGGTGCGTAAGTCCGGCAAATGCGCGACCGGTACCGTTCGCGACGATGAACCGACGTTCCAGGTGGGCGCGGATTCTGTGAGGTGGAATGCGCCACCTAACAACAACTCTTCACGTCACTGTTGTAGTTGTGTGTAGGCTCAGAGCCCCAGTGAGTTAGTGTTGCCAACCGTGCCGCAAAATCAACGAGATTGACTTACCAAACAGGTTTTGCATTAATGGGCAAGTTGGGTTTGTCACGTTACGAAGAATCGCACAATGGGAACCGGCGGATTCACTATTGGGATGTGCGGAAGAGCCAACCCTGCCGCGCTGGGATTTGTTCCCGCGAAATTCCCGCATGTTTCCCGCAAAGGTGGATTGCTTAAGTCCTTTGTTTATATTCGGAATGCCTGTAAGTTATTGACCATCGCTACCTTGACACGGTAGAGGTTTGGGGTTCGAATCCCCACGGGCTTACGATAACTTCCTATGCCTGCTCACGTCTATATCCTCCTGAGTGTTCCGAGAGGGGCATTTTACGTCGGATCTAGTTCCGACCTCCCCCGTCGTCTTGCTGACAGTCAACGTCGTCATAGCCCCTATACCCGAAGCCGCGGACCCTGGGAACTCGTTTACCGCGAAGAATTCGCTGACTTGAGCGGAGCTCGTCGTCGGGAACAGCAAATCAAAGTACGGAAGTCGCACCGAGCGATAGAGGAGCTCATCCGGGCGGCCCAGTCTGGTGAGCGCGTCCCGGCTTGCCAACGGTTCGAGTCCGCTGGGGCCTACCGTTCCAATGATTTACGACCAACTGAACGCTACCTCGACAGGTATCGGTTCATGCTAAACTGACCACCTGTGTTGCCGCTAATTGCAATTTGTCTACGGTGTGTGAAAAGTAGTGAGTGTGCCAGTACGAGAATCTTCTGTGGTGATGGTTGTTCGAGCGACTTGCGCATTCAACTTCGCAATCCCGGCTACACCTTTTACTCCCATAGACCTTGTGTCCTACCAAGCCATCCCTTGGCCTGAACGACCAATATTGCACGACAAACATTGCATAACCTATAGTCAAACTCTCTCATTGCTGGCATAATCTGCACACAACTCCCGACAGGAGCGGGCGTGGTATGAGTGGGGAGGAGCCAGGCGAATTCACCCGGCTTCTGCAAAGCTGGGGCGAAGGGGGCGCGGAGGCGTTCAACCAGCTCGTCCCGCTCGTGTACGATCAACTTCACCGAATTGCGCTGGGCTTGACGCGGCGCGAACGCAGCGTTAATACTCTCCAAGCCAGCGAACGAGTTGTACATGTGGCTGCTCCACCAGCGCAAGGTGCAGTGGAAGGACCGCGACCACTTCCTTATTCGGGGAATCCGTGTGCAGCGATCGATCCTTGTATTGGCGACGGCGTGGCCTTTACGGCGATCACCCGCGAGGCTCCCGTGCTTCGTTATCCGACCGCAGACAATGCCGCTCGTCGCGAAGCAGACAAAGTGGAGGCTAGCTGGCGCGCAGGTGCTCAAATTACGGCACGGTCTTGAAGGGTATGTCTGGCGCCGCGACCCGGCCTGCAAGCTGGTTGATCAATTCCGTTGACGCGTTGCCCAGAAATTTCGCGGCTTCACTGATGTGGGGAATCATGTCAGGCTTGAATCCCATGAGCCTCGCGCACGTTGCATCCGCCGCTACCGGATCATCTGAAAGCACAATGCGATGCAGGGGCTGCGGGGTCCCGGCAAGAGGACCGTTTCCTTCCATCGCCACGATGCCATCAGCGATGACGAAGTGAATCGGCACTGTCGCACAAACGTCGAGGATACTCTGCTGGATTCCACTCCAGTGCAGGATATTCTTGGGCCAACCGTACTTTGCGCCTGGGACCACGCCAAACATGTTCTTCATGCTTAGCGTGACGCCGGACCAATGGTGGGTTTTCACCTTGGGCATGGAAACGACGAAGTCATGGGTGAGCACAGTGCGTGGGAGCCAAAGATGGCCCAGGCCAGTGTAGTTTGCGCAGAGCTTGATCTTAACCAGCTCATCTCGGTTCAGATCAACGAAGGGAATGTGCCGTTGGGCAAGTTTGTCATGGAACCCACTTTCATAAAGCACCAGTTGTGTATCGCGTTGGTGTCCGGGGCCTTCAGCCACGGCGACAGAGCGAGCGCCAAGCCGCCTGAAGCACTCCGCAGCCGCAGTGACTAGAACGGGATCGGTATCGATATCGACACCCGGCACGAAGTCGACGAGGTTCGGCTTTAGCAAAACTGATTTTCCACCGATGTCGAGATCAAATAACCGGAGGGCGCTCATCAAGGCCCCTTCAAGCCGTTCCGAATACTCGTCCGCTCGCACGACGGCGACGCGTGAACGGGCAGGTCGCCGGACTCGGTCGTATTTGGGCAAGAGAAAAGGAGCGGCAGTCGCGGCTCCCGCTGCAAGTCCGACAGAACCGGCTAGCAAGCTTCTTCTTGTCATGCGATCACCTTGAAAACGTTACCCTGGACCAGGCAATCAATGGCCAGGACCGAAGCGGCCAGGGTGGCAGAATCCGCGAGGAAGCCTTTATCGCTGAGAGTGCAGAGGCGAGCGAGCAAACCCTCAACGGGCCGGCCGTAGGCGTCAAGAGCCAGGATGGACCAGGCCAAGCTCCAAGGCGCGGAGCAAGTCCCCGCCCTGCGCTCGAGCCAATCAAGACCGGAGGCTATGGCGCCATTGCTCTGTTCTCCGCCCAGGGCGAGCAAGGCGACGGCCGTGGCATCCAGATGTGGTGCCAGAGGAACTCCGTAAACCACACCGTTTCCGGCATTCCAGCCTCCGCCGGGGCAGACGCGATCTAGCAGCATCTCCTTGCCGCGCCGGATTCGGAAGTTGACCCGGTCTGGCTTACAGCAAACGAACGCCTGCTTCAGGGCAATCATTGACAGGGCTGTGGGAATGACCCAACTGCAAGTTCCAGGCTGCCACGGCCAGCCAAACTTGTTGGGGTCAAAGCGGACGTGAGTATCCGTGGTCTCAAACTTCCATCTCCAAAGCCAGTGTGATTCTCTTCCTTTCGATCTCAGCAGCCATTCGACTCCGCGCTCTGTTTGAAGCGCCATCTCGCCGTTGTTGATGAGCGCGATCACGGCCAAAGCCGTTACACCTGAACCCTCGGAGTCGTCGCCACTGAACGCTGGCCAGCTTCCGTTTGGATTCTGCATTCCGAGCAAAAACTCAAGGCCGCGGGCACGGGCAGGACTGGAATCCCATCTCAGAGCCAGGAGAGCGAGACACGTCGGCTCGAGGGCAGCCTGCCCCACCGTTGAGCCATAACTCCACCCTCCCCCGGAAAGCTCCTGTTTGATGAGGGCACTCTTCAACTCCGTCCGCAGCGCCATATCAATCATGGCTTTGTTGTAAGGGAAGATGTACAGGCAGTCAAACGAGCCTCCTGCTTCAGGCTAGAAGGTGCTTTGGGCACTGGGCGAGCGGCCTGGTCAAGCTTTGAATACTACGAATTGCCCGTGTGCCAATGCATGCAAGGACGACCGGAAACGTGGTTCTCACATTTGTCGACCCGCAAAAATAATTCTTGAAGTCGGCTTCCCTCGCCTAAAAGCGTGTGCTGCTTACCTTTCCCTCTTGGTCGCGGTTGAGGTGGGCACTGCGTGCCGACATCGAATGCCCCGTCTCGAAAAAATTGCAGTGTATTGTGTGCCTCGGGAGGCGCTAGACGTGTTTCGATCAAGGGAGGAGCTCTCCGGCAAGCTGCACGAGGCCAAATACGTTATCGACGACGTGACCCTGGAGGTGGTTTATCTCGCCTCCCGCATGCAGAAGCCACTGCTCGTCGAGGGACCACCCGGCTGCGGCAAGACACAACTGGCATACGCGGTGGCTGAGGCCGCCGGAACGTTCGTCGAGCGCCTTCAGTGCTATGAAGGCATTACCGATGACAAGGCCATCGGTAAGTTCGACGAAGCTTTGCAGAAGCTCTTCCTCGAAACCCAGGGAGACCAATTCAGCAGCGACTGGGACTCTATTCGCAAACGCCTGCATTCACTCGATTTCTTCGCTGAAGGTCCCTTGCTGAGGGCTTTGCTTTGCCGGGACCGACCCTGCGTGCTGCTGGTAGACGAACTCGACAAGGTGGACCACGAATTTGAAGCATTGCTGCTGGAGATCTTGAGCGCTTGGCAGGTGACGGTCCCGAAGCTAGGGACCATCAAGGCGGAAACGGTTCCTTTTGTGGTTCTGAGCTCGAATGAAGAGCGCCGGCTGGGAGATCCCCTGCGAAGACGTTGCTTTTACCTACGGGTGGAATACCCGACCGTGGAACGGGAGGCGGAGATCCTCGCCGTGCACAGCACGGGCATGGACCCAGCCTTACGGGGACAACTGGCCGGTTTGGCGCGAGCATTGCGCGGGTGGAGTCTCGAAAAACCTCCGTCCATTGCGGAAATGCTCGACCTGGCAAGGGCTCTCGAAATCATGGGCGTAAGCGAGATAGAACCCGACCAGCGGGATGTACTACTCGCTCTCCTGGCCAAGACTGAGGCCGACCGGAAGCGTCTGTTGCTGCGCGCCGGATTCGATGGCTTGGTCGCGGACTCGAAGAGATATCGTGACGAGTTAACGAGGTTGGCCGTATGAAGACGGGCGGCAGGGTGTTGATCGTTTTATTTTGGTTCCTGGGTGTGGCGTTAGGAGCCGAGCCCCCACCGTTGCGCGATTATTCGGCTCGTTGTGCCGAGTATTACGCGAATGTCTACCAAGTTCCGGTTGAGTTGGTGGACGCGGTGATCGAAGTGGAGTCGAACTGGCAGCCTTATGCGGTTTCGCCGAAAGGCGCCGCAGGCTTGATGCAGTTGATGCCGGCGACGGCCGTGAGGCTTGGGGTTCGCAATCCATTTCAGATCGAGGAAAACGTTCGTGCCGGCGTGGAATATCTGGCTCGGTTAATGCGCCTCTTCGGAGGCGACCTAAGACTGGTGACAGCAGCTTATTACGCCGGAGAGTGTCCGATCCTCGCGAGGGGACTCGATTACTCTTCGCCGGATGTCTATAGCTACGTCAGCCGCGTGGCTCGTCTTTACCGCGCGAAACGGCTTGAGAGGATGCGAGAGGTGACCGCAGCGGGGGTCGGCGAAAGGAAACGAGGTGAATAATGGGCAAGGGTAGTAAGGCATTAGTAATCTGCATATTGTTCGCATTTCACGCGGCGATGGGGCAGGTTCCCGAGGTCAAACCGCGAGTGCTTACCAAGCTGGAAATGGACGGGAAGGTCGCGGTAGTCGAGGTCGCCGCCCACTTTGTGACGGCGATCCGTATGCCGGAGACTGTGAATTCCGTAGTCGTGGGTGACCCGACACTATTCAAAGTCGAGCACTCGGACCGGGAGCCACAACTGGTGTTTGTAAAAGCCCTCACAGAGAAGCCAGCGGAGACCAATCTGCTGATTTCAACGACTCACGGGCGCGAGGCAAGCTTGCTGCTGGTGAGCCGAGGGGAACAAAAATCAAACGACCCTGAAAACGTGGACCTTCTACTCAATTACAAGCCTGCCAAAGGCTTTCTAATCGAGCCAGATTACCCCTCTGCGCTGGTAGCGAAAACTGTGGAAATAGGGGCGCCAGTAGCGACTGCCATGCCCGCAGCTCTTGAGACAGCAAGCGCAGGTGGACCGGCAACGGTTGCCAGACAGGCATCCTATGCCCCATCGGACCCACCGGACGCCCCCGCACCGACGGGGTTGGATGAGCTTCTTGCCCGGCAGGAACGATCTCCGCTGCCGGCGCTCTACGGCGAACGTGTGTCGGCAGAAACGGCCAACGGAGACCGAGTGCGCGCCGGTGTAAGCGAGGTAGTAGACGGTGGGGAGCGCGTCATCGTGCTCTTCTCTGCTGTCAATCCAACCGGCCACAGCATTCTGATCATGCCGCCACAAGTCCAGCTAGGAGGCAAGGTCAAATCAGGCAAGATCATTCGGCGGTCTCGCTGGACGATAGCCGAACAGCTTCCTGTGCTGAGTTTCCGCTTGAGCAAGCGCCGTTTAGCACCGGGAGAGCGCGCGGACGGAGTGGTGGTCTTCGACCGTCCCCCGTACAAACAGTCCAACGAGACGCTTTTCTTGCAGATTGCCGAAGCGGGGGCCGTGGATCACCCTGCCTTGGCGCCCATCGGTTTTGGCATCAACACCTTGAAGGAGGATTCTACCCATGGAGAGCCCATCAAAGGAAAATAAAACGCTGCACACGACGCCGGCGGAGTCACGAGCCGATCTGGGGGAAGCCGCGGAACCGGAAGCGGCGGATGGGAAGCGCGGGATTCAATGGCGCGAGATCATCCGCCAAGCATTTGACAAGGCGCGGCAGACCCAGCAGCCCAGGACCACCCGCCGCGAGCTCAGCAAGGACAAAAGCAAGTCGCTCGTGGTGCTGGGTGGTGCGGCTGTCGCCATGTTCCTGCTGTTTCTGGGCATATTCTCTTCGCCTCAGAAGGCGAAGAGAACAGAGGGACGGGCAGGCGCGCCGGACCTGGGGCGCAGGACAACGCCGGGCCAGGAGAGTGGCCAAAGCGGATCTGTAACGCCGATGTTGAACGCCGAGGTAAGCGGCGACGAGGCAGTGAATAGGAGCGACGTGACACCCGAGGAGATCGGGCGAACGGCGCGACCGGGTCGGCCAAAGGCCCCCGCCCCACAACAAGCAACTCCGCAGTATGCGCTGAATAAGATTGATTTCGATTCCACCCCGCCGCAGGAGCCAGGCTATCAACGCCCACAGCAGCCTCCCTCGCCTGAAGAATCCCCTGAGGCCGCTCTCCGTAAGCCATCGCTGGTGTTTGTGCGGGGGGCAGAGACTGGTGCTGCCGGAGGCGCCGTGATGAGGACAGCTCTCCTTGAAGAGAGCGATTTCCTCACATTGCTGCCGCCCGGCACGCGCCTCGTAGCGCGGCTCGAATCGGCGGTCAGTACGGGGGTGAAAGAACCGGTTGTCGCGGTGATCGAGTACAACTTCGAGCATGAAGGCGAAATCGTGGTGCCGGCGGGAGCAAAGGCGATCGGCCAGTTGCGTCAAGCCGATCGCTCGGGGATCGTCGATATCAGGTTCGACAGGCTGGAAATGCCGGATGGAACCACGCAGAGGATGGACGGGGTAGCCATGGACCTGGCGTTTCGACCGCTTAAGGGATCCGTATCCGGAAAGAAAACAGGGACCAAATTCCTGGTACGGACATTTACAGGTCTCGGGACAGTCGCCGCTTACCTTGTCGGAAATGGGGGCAGTGGCGGATTCTACGGCCCGCTTTCTGAGAGCGCACTACTCCGGGAAAGGGTCGCCAACAACGTCGGGGTCGCAGGCGATGAGGAGTTGAATGAGCTGGCGTTCAATCAGAACATTGTGGTGACGGTCCCTGGCAATACCAGGTTTTACATTGTGCTGGGGACTGGCTCCACAGGCCGTGACACTGGGAATAGACAAGCGGCCGCCACCGCTCCGCCATCTTCGAAAGTCGCAACAAGCCCGAGCCTTGAGGAACTCCGGCAGTTGATGCAACTCAGGCAGGAACTCAGCGCGATGTATCAACAGGCCGCTGTACCTACGGCGACAAGCGAGACGCCGCAGTAGATCAGGGGGTGAAGGGATCGCGAAATGGCGCGCTCGATTCGCTGCTTCCGTCCTACTGCGCCCGCTCCTCAATAATCACGCCGCCTGCTGCTTAACACACCGGCAGAAGTGCTGCATGTTTCCCCCGGCACGCACAGCCCGATGAGCGTCTTTGTCGAATGTCCTGAATCATTGCCGCTCTGCCATTTCGCGGTTTTGCCAAACTCCAGCCACAACAACGGTTCGACGATACAGCCAAGTGACCGCAAGCAGACACGGCAACTTGCCCGAAGGGGACTTCCGGGGAGTAATGGATTGCATTTCAATGAACAGGGCACCATATTGCAGAGCGAACGGCACTTACTAGACGGGAAGCCGACTTTTCATTCCCAATCCATTCTGTGTGCCCAGCGCCCATAAGTTTCACTGCGACCTTTAGGGAAGTTCTGGTCTGCAGCCGGGACCACTTCGCAGTTAATCCAGCACGGCGAGGTGTTGCTGCAGACAGCGCTCCTGGGAACTGTTCCGCTACATGAACTGTCCCGGATAGTCCTACCCCACATTTCCGATTTGAGCCTCGCCTATTAGGTCCCTCCTGATCTCCGACGCCTCTATTCATATGGGTCTCAACGTGCTGAATATGTTCAGGAGGTCAGCACCCTATGGGTGAGAAACAAAACCAGCCATTTCAGCTTTCTTTCAACAGTTCCTTGAAAGTCGATTTCCAAGGATCGCGAGTCACGTCGGACGGTGGCCTGATTGTGGTCCGCGAACTGGATGAGCGCCTGGGCTTAGGAGATCTCATCGCCCAACACCTCACCGACTCACGGCGCGGGAAGAACACGCAGCTTCCGCTGGCGGACCTGTTGCGCCAGTCTGTCTACAGTCGGATAGCAGGTTATGAGGACATGCTCGATTCCTCCCCCTCATGAACGTGCCCGCTTGATTACCAGAGCGACCACAATAATGACGTCAAAAAACCATCCCAGTGGGTGGTAGTAGTCATATCAGAAGTTTAGTCCGGCTATTAGGACCAACACCATCCACATGTAAGCGGGGATTTTGCGTGGCGGAGTGGGAGGCTCGTTCGTCATGGTCCCTCCAGAGCGTCATGTCAGGGGCGTGCCGCCTTGCCATTTCATAGTGGAGCAAGGCCGAAATCGTTCGGGGCTCTCACAAGGTGTTCCCCTTCCCACGCAGCGCCAATTCTCCCCAAGATGTGGCGAATCAGGTCGGCGTCGAGCGCATTGGATGCGAATGCCTCGGAAACGCCGGATTCCGCCACCAATTCCTGGAACGAGATGAGAGCAGGCGTTTGAAAACCGTCAGGACATCCAAGCTGCTGAAGCGCAGGTACGCGCGGCCGAGCACGCGCGCCCGGCAAATCTTCGGGATCAATGGATTCACTGACGAATTATTCGTGCCCGGAATAGTTTCGCGATGCGAAGGTCGGCATCCGGGCGCATTGGGGGCCGCAGGCTGTGCCGATGGAGGGCGACCGGTATGCACGCAAAATGTATGAGCAAGGCTCGCCGGATTACCACGACCACCTCGCGCGCTTCGGTCATCCCTCCACGAACGGCTGGAAAGACGTCATCCCGCTCTCGAAAGCCGAGAAGTGGGATCCGGAAGAATTGATGGCCTCTGTAAGAAAGCCGGTGCGAGATACTTCGTGAGCATGGGCACGCATCACGATGATTCCTTCCTGTGGAATTCTCAACTGTACAAATGGAACGCCGTGAACTACGAGCCGCACCGCGACGTGGTGGGTGACTGGCAAAGAAACGCCAAGAAACAAGGTCTGCCCTTCGGCGTATCCGAACATCTCGGCGCGAGTTTCACTTGGTTTCAAGACAGTCATAAATCCGACAAGACCGGCGCCGCTCAAATGACCGCATCTTGCTCTGGGTTCCTATCGCGCGACAAGGTCCGGCACCTCCGGAAGACGCACCTTCGAGCCAATGAAGCTGTAATAAGTGACGAATGCGTAGCAGAACAGCGGAACGAGCAGGGCCATGGCCATGCTATGGCTTATCTGGAACACGAATCCCATGATGGGGGTGAAGACCGCCCCGCCGATAATTGCCATGATGATGATGGATCCACCCAGCTTGGTGTTGGGCCCCAATTCCTTGATTCCCAACGCAAAGATGGTCGGGAACATGAGGGACATGAAGAAACTGGTGAGGAATACCGCAAAGACACCGGGCCAGCCGGGGAACAGAATCCCCACGCCCGCCAGTCCCATGTTGATGCAGCCATAAATCCCCATGAGCCTGCTTGGCTGGACAAACTTCATGAGATAGGTAGCCGTGAACCTCCCGACCCCAAATGCCACAAGCGTCCCGGTCAGGAAGTAGCCTGCAATCTTTTCCGGTTCCCGGGTGTAATCCTGAATGTACGCAATGTAGTAGCTCCATGTGCCCACTTGGGCTCCGACATAGAAGAACTGAGCCACCACGCCCTGAACAAAGTGCGGGTAGCGAAACAAGTTTCGCAAGTGGCTGCGCTGACGGCTGCCTTCGGATTCCACCTCTTCAGCGATTCTGGGGAATCTGGTCCCGAGTAGCAGCAGCGCCCAGGCAAAGACAATCGCCCCCAGCACGAGATACGGGGTGACGACTCTCATGGTCTCCGCCTGCAGGTACGGGTCAAACCTACCCGCCGCCTTCAGGGAGTCAATCTGCTGAGGACTCAGTTCGACGCCGGAAAAGACGAAGACCGTACCGACCAACACGCCGATGACTGCTCCCACGGGATTGAACGCCTGGGAGAAGTTGAGCCGCCGTTCCGAGGTTCGTGGATCACCCAGCGTAGCGATGAAAGGGTTCGCCCCGGTTTCCAGAAAGGCCAACCCGCTGGCAATTACGAACAAGGCCAACAGGAAGAATCCGTACTGCCGAACGTGCGCGGCCGGCCAAAACAGAAACGTACCTGTGCTGTATAAGAAGAGTCCCGTCACCAAACCTGCTTTGTAGCCATACTTCCGCATCAGGAACCCGGCAGGCATGGAAAGAAGAAAGTACCCCATATAGAAGGCTGATTGAATCAATCCCGCCTTGAAGCGGGTGATTTCGAAGGATTTCATAAACTGCTTGATAAGAATGTCATTCAAATTGTTGGGAATGCCCCAAAGCAGAAACAGCGCCGTTACCAGAACAAAGGGGAAGGTATTACCGGGTGAGAACAATCGGGCCGGCCGAACCGGGGTTAGATTTTCTTCCACCTGTGGCATGTGGGAGGCTCCGTGACTTTCAATGTTGGATCATGCTAGTCCAGACCAGCGAGCGCGCTGTTGTTTTTCGGTACCGGCGCCGTCGACCTCCTGATAATCAACCGAGTCTCGGCCAGGTACTCAGCGCCGTGCCGAAATAAACAGGTGCGCAGGCCCACAGCGCAGAGGCCTTTCGCTATGTGCCCTGCGCGCCACTGGGGAGAGTCCAGTCGGCCGTGTCTGTAACCACTGAGAATCGATCGTGACGTGGTGCAGTTGCGGGCTTCTCGGCATACCTGTTCGCGCGTTACCAAAGAGCACTGACATGGCCAAGAGGCCAGTAGCATGAACGCTGCTTCTCAACAGCGGGCGTCGCTGTCTAACACTCCTATTGCGACCGAACAGGTCCCGTGGACTCCCGCGCCACCAATTCGGGATCAATCAGGAACGTCCTACCCCCTCGCGGGCACTCCCCATCATCAGCAACCAGAGCCTCAAAGACCATATGCCCGATCTGTTTCCTTGAAACGTCTAAGGTCGTCAAGGCAGGATAGGCAAACTCTGAGAAAGTGATATTGTCATGACCGGTGACCGACACCTCCTCTGGAACCCGGAGGCTGTGCTCGCGCAGGGCCCTTAAGACGCCCAGGGCAATGTAATCATTTGCGGAGATGATTGCGGTCGGTCCGAACCCTGAAGCCAACAACTGGCTGGTGGCTTGCTGGCCTCCCTGGGGACCATCACCGTCGGCCACGACAGTGTATTCCACCTCGGGAAAATGCCTTATCACGTCCAGGAAAGCCTTCTTCTGTTCCAGGGCAGACCCAACGGCCAGGCGCTGACACACGAAGGCTAGGCGACGGTGGCCCAGGGAACGAAGATACTTCACGACCTTGTGCATGCCGTTCAGGTAATTCGTGTTGATAGTTGAAACGTTACCCGCCGCCGTGCCCGCTCCATAAACGACCGCGGGGAGGCCACTTTGCTCGAGCTCGTGGAATAATTCGGCATTTGTTTCAGTCCCAATTAGCGCCAATCCCGCAATACGTCGTCCAATCATCAAACGTGCGGAAGAAACCAGTTTACTTGGCTGGTAGTTCGTGTTTGCAACCGCGACATCGTACCCTCGCATCCTAGCGATTGACTCGAGCGACACCAAGATGTCCAGGAAAAAAGGGTTTTCCAAATTGGATGCAACCATCCCCAGGCAGCGGTTCTCGCCTTTCGCCAGGCTCCGGGCGAGGAGGTTTTGGTGGTAATTGAGTTCGCGCACAAGTCTGAGAACTCGAGTGCGCGTGGAACTTTTCACCAGTTCACTGTCGTTGAGAACTCTCGAGACCGTGGCGACGGATACCTTGGCTCTGACAGCGACATCCCTTAATTTCATTTTCTCTATATGTGAGTCTTAGTCTCCTGAAGCCAAATGGTTGTTAGCGATCTCGGTGACTGCTTCTCGATCACACCGTCTCGCCTACAATATGGATAAAGAGCTCTGCCCCGCGGATGCATCATTTCTCAGAATCCCCGGAAGTCGGTACTCTGCCTCTGGGGGAGACCCGCCTTGGGGATTCTTTTCAGGACGACATA
The DNA here is from genome assembly GCA_050011515.1 of Terriglobia bacterium. Taxonomy (GTDB): domain Bacteria; phylum Acidobacteriota; class Terriglobia; order UBA7540; family UBA7540; genus CAVROP01. The sequence goes on from JBEKIZ010000004.1 coordinate 90,793, forward strand.
CTGGATGCCATGCCCCTCGCAGAACGCTCGTTTCTCAGGTTTGTCTCCGTCCTCGTTCACTGCGTAGATATCCGGTTTGATGAGTGCGATTTCCGGTTCGGCGTCCATCCAGCCGCACCCCGTGGATATCAGGGCTTGTTTGACATAGCGAATCGATTGCACCATGTAACGTCGCTCGCCCTGCGGAAACAAAGGGTGGCCTTCTCCCTTGAGTAACCTAACATTCGCATCATGTCCCACGACGACGTACAGGTCACCTAGTTGGGAAACCTCCTCAAAAAAACTGACGTGCCCAGAGTGAAACCAGTCAAAACAGCCAGTCACAATTACCTTCTTTCGCAACGATCGTTCTTTCTGGGCTCTGAACCGTGGCAGCGGGAAGCCCCCAAGGCTCTCTTCCCGCAAAACACGATATTGCACGCCGCGCGACTTGCAGTAGGCCCTCTTTTGCGGAGTGTCACTTGCTTCGTCTACTGCCCAAATTTCGGGCGGTTGCTCATCGATCTGCGGTAAGGCATCACGCTCCACTCGCCCCGTCACCACCCTTACGTCGCCAACATAGCGGATGGCTTGCAGCAGGTATAGACGTTCTTGCGCAGGGAATTCAGGAGTTTTTCCTTCCAGGGCGCGTACCACCTCATCGGACCACATCATGACCTGCATGCGCCCCAACTTGGATGCTCCCTCCAGGAAGCGCACGTGCCTCGACCCGAGGTTGTCAAAACTTCCCGTTACGACGACGTTTCTCATGCCAGCCCCGTCATTTCGCAAGCCGGACCTTAACGTGGAAAGAGCCCGGTACCATGTCCTCAGTGGCGACGTACAGATAGCCCCCGCCACACCCGGAGTACATTGCTCCCGCATATCTGGCTTGGTAGTACCTTAGAATTCGGAGCAGATCGACGGTGATGGCCGGGTGCCTGACGGTGTGAGGCAGAAGTGCCTCCCAGCACTTCATACACTCATTCAGGCAAGCGCCCAGACTTTCGACGTCCTTGGCCAGAATCGCATCAAAGCACTGCTTGCCTGACTGGCCCAGCCTCTGTATCCACTCGGGATGGAGATTCTTCTCGCCTAGGGGGCTATATGCCTCGGGACGCTGAGTGACAGGCAGGATGTGGATCACTCCTTCCAACCAGTGGGCGACACCAGGGTCGTTGTTCGATTCAATATGCGCAGGGAACAATCCGCCTTCCCACCTAAAGTCATAGTCCAGTCTGCTGACACCTGGATAAATCAGACCGACCATGTCCTGGGATCCCGATGGTTCCGGCTTGCCGTCGTTTTCTGAGGCGTACAATTCCCTGACCAGGTCCTGAGGATCTCTGTCCGGCAACGTCCCGTTCCACAGTTTCCTGGCGACCTCGCGGGTGCTGGTGGCTATCCCGGATCGATCCATGAAGCGGAAGGTCGGTTCCACGCCTACCACGACAATGGAGCCGGGGGGAGAAGGGTCGAGCTTCGACACGAATGGCTGGTCAATCCAACCGCCGGCCAAAGCCATTCGGTAGGGAATCTTGCCGATCAGCGCGGTGAGGTCAGCGTCTTTTTGCAGGTCCATGAGCCTTTGCCACTTGGGAATGCTTGCTCAATAGGGCGTACGTCTCCCGGCCTTCCGGTCAGCATATTGCTGCTCGATCCACGCATAGGTTGCCTTCAGTCCTTGCTGCACCGGCGTATGAGGCTCCCAATTGAGGATCCTCTTGATCATGGTGTTATCGCTGTTGCGGCCGGCGACACCCCTCGGAGCCTCAAGGTCATACTTGCGTAGGAGCCTGACCCCTGCGATCTCTTCGACGAGGCTGACCAAACTGTTGATGGAAAGAAGCTCACTCGAGCCAAGGTTGATGGGAGTAGCAATCAAGTCGTCGCAGTGCATGATCATGTCTATGCCCCGGACGCAGTCATCGATGTACATGAAACTGCGCGTGGCAGTGCCATCGCCCCAGATCACGATCTCGTGCTTACCGCTGTCCTTCGCTTCGATGACTTTGCGGCAGATGGCCGCTGGAGCTTTTTCGCGGCCACCGTCCCAAGTGCCATAAGAGCCGTACACATTGTGGAAGCGGGCAATCGCTGTTCTCAACCTTCGCTCCGCCCAGTACTCTTGGCAAAACATCTCGGACATGAGTTTCTCCCAGCCGTAGCCTCGTTCAGCCATGGCGGGGTACGCATCCGACTCCTTTAACGCCTTCACGTGGGGGTCCCTCTGCAGTTCGGTGTTGTATGCGCAGGCAGATGAGGAGAAGAAATATCTTTTCGCCCCGGCTCGGTAGGCAGCCTCGATCATATTCGTATTGATGAGAATGCTGCGAAGGCAGTCTATTCGGTATTTTTCGATAAAACCCATGCCCCCCATGTCGGCCGCAAGGTTGTACACCTCCCGGGCGCCCTCACAGGCCCTGACACAAGTGTCCCTTTCGCTCAGGTCCAGACAGAGGGTCTCAACGCCGGGCACCTGCTGGTACCATTCGGGAAGTGGCTTCTTGTCAATGGCGCGGATGCGGGTGAATCCTTTATCGTGGAAATATCTGACCAGAGCTCCGGCAATGAACCCGCCTGCTCCTGTGATCACAATCAGATCATCCTTTTTCATTGACGCGTTGCTCCTTGTTAGCAGTTGTTTGTCCATTTCGAAACTCCACTTGGAGTCCGTTAGCAGCGTCCCGTGGGCATGCGACTCTCAGGGATGCCTCGCGGCTCGTGCTGGCAGTCCCGGTGATTCGTCTCGTATGTTTCCTGACTCCGCATTTCCTCGCTGGTCGTAGAAGCGCACGACCGCCCGACTCAGGAGAGCCAGATTCGTCACCATGAACCCCACTCGCGGGAGCAGCCCCCCGGATGGTGTTCTAATCATATGAAGGTGACTTTAAACGTGACCGCATGATCCGACGGCTTTTCCGCCGGCAACTGCACCCTTAGGCCCGTCGCCTCTTGGGTCCAGGTCAGGTGGCCTTGATGGCCCAGCAGTTCCACATTCACGATCTTTCCCGGTGCCTGCGGGCTTGCCGTACCCAGCGCCTGCACCACAACCTCCTTCTCCGGCCAACCCATGACAAATGCATACAGCGTATCCCTCTTCGTCGTGAAACGAACGTCCTCTACGGTGAGCGGCTGGCGTTTGTTTTCATTGAACCCACCGCCCGGCTTCCCGGTACGCGTGCTGGGACCCTCGCCAAAGATCTTCCACGGGCGCGTGCCGTAGATCCCTTCGCTGTTCACTCTCATCCAGTCGGTGATCCCCGCGAGAACCTTCAATTCATCAGGATCAAGTCGGCCACTGTTGGGCAGGGGGAAATTCAAGAGCAAATTTCCGTTCTGGCTCACGATATCCACGAGCAGGTCCACCACCGTCTCGGCTGATTTGTAGCGATGCTGCTCGTACACTTCGCGGTTGTAATGCCAATCGCCGATGCAGGTGTCGGTTTGCCAGGGAACGGGCCGGATCTGGTTTGCCAGCCCGCGTTCGTAGTCCAGCACACAGGTGCCGACCGCGCAGTCTTCCGGCCGCTTGCTGGTGTAAACCGCCTGCGTCTGCCCACCATGCAATTTTGCGCTCAGGTTGTAGAGGTTGGCCGCCGTGCTGTAGCCGTACTGCTCAAAGGGCAACGCTCCGTCGGTGTACAACAAATCCGGCTGGTAATGGTCCACTAGATCTTGAATGCGCAGAAACCAGTGGCGCTTCCAGGAGTCCGGGATGCCGTCATCGTTCCAACCAAACTGTTCCGGAGTGTCATAGGCCCACTTTGCGACACTTGCGTCGTGGTACAGATCCGCATAGGCTGGATTCACACCGTCGTAAGGCACGCCCGCGAGCGGTCCCGTCTTGTCGCCCGCGTGACTTGTGGCAAACCATTTGTAGCTGCTCCACAGGTGTTCGCTGACGCCGAACCGGAGCCCGTGCTTCAAGGCTGCCGCCCGCCACAGGCCCACGACATCCTTATGCGGTCCCACCTTGACCGCGTTCCAGCGGGTGTGCCGGGAGTTCCACAGATCGAAGTTGTCGTGATGCACACCCATGCTCACGAAGTATTTGGCACCTGCCTGTTTGTAGAGCCCCATCAAGTGCTCCGGCTCGAACTCGGCGGCTTTCCACAACGGACAGAGATCCTTGTAGCCAAACTTGGACGGATGCCCGTAGTGCCCCACGTGGTAGTCGTACTGGCGGCTGCCCTGAATGTACATATTGCGGGCATACCAGTCGCCTTGCTCCACTGAGGATTGTGGTCCCCAATGCGCCCAGATGCCAAACTTGGCGTCTCGAAACCACTCGGGAATCTGGTACTGCTGAAGCGATTCCTTCGTCCCTTCAAAGGGGCCCTTGTGAATTTCGAGCCCAGTCTCGCCGCGAAGACGTCGGCCGAGCGCCAGGGCAGGGACTACGCCTGCCAGTACCTTCATCGCAGTTCGTCGAGTAATGTCCATGTCATATATCCTTTCGCTGCTAGAAAATTCCGGCCTCTTACCGGTGTGTCCTTTCGCGAAGATCGAAAAATGTGATTTGTCCTCCTGACTTTCATGCCGACCTATCATCGGGTTCATGTGCACTGTGTTCTGATCCGAGTGAGTCACCCGAAGCGGACGCCGCTCGTCGCCCCGATGCCATGCCCCTCGGGCCCATCCGCTCGTTGCACTACTTTCTCCCCTTGATCGAAGAGTTGCTCGCTAACCCGGTTCCGCACTCCCACCTTGCTTACTTGCGCAGCACAGTCCCCCTCCGCCCCGCAACCGGCAAAACAGCCGCCACCACAGGCTGACTTTCAACCCCACCCCGGAAAACCGTCCTGCGTTCAAATTTCTACGTTTTCACATGCGCGCCGACACTTTCAAGCCACCCTTCAAGATGAAGGCCTGCGTTCCTGCCGGGATCCGTCCCTCGAAGTTCGGAATCTGCCACTGAAGGTCGGTGGGTCAGTGCTCCCTAATGGTTAAACTGAAGTTATCGGAGGTGAAGAGCACATGCAACATTCCATCATTGGCACTCAGCCACCAGCCCTCTTTGCCTGCTCGGTAACCACCATCGTCTAACGTAGAGAGTCTTCTGCCCGAGAGTTCCACCGACGTCGGAGCCTTCGCAGCGGGAAGAATTACCTCGTACCCTCTGATCACTGGCGACTGAGCCTCGTTTATACGAAGCTGGCCCGCTTGGCGATCAACCGTAACTTGTGTACCGTCGTAAAGTACAAACTTTTCGCCCCCCAGACTCTCGGAACCAAATACCCGCCATATCAAGCTGTTCCCAATCGTGCGGTACTTGCTATCAGCCAGATCTTGCGCCAGGGTCTCCGTCTCGGGATTAATCATTGGAATGATGCTCCCCGCCTTTACAAAGATTGGAATGCGTTCCAATGGGGCCTGAACCTCCACCTGATGTCCACCTTCCAATATGTTCCCCGTCCAGTAGTCCACCCATGAACCCTTCGGCAGATATAGGCTACGCGTGCGGGCACCCTCTTTCAAGACGGGTGCAACCAGGATTCTGTCACCCAATAGGTACTGGTATTCGGCGTCGTAAGTTTGTGGGTCATCGGGCCACTCGAGCATCGGGTGGCGGATGATAGGCAATCCGTCCTTCGCTGCCTCCGTCGCGTATGTGTAGAAGTACGGAAAGAGTGATGTGTGGAGCTTGGCGTACTTCCTGAAAAGATCGATCGTTTGTGAATCAAACCATATGTCGATTGGATATTTTGCCAAGTCCTCCAGGCCGCGTCCGGACCAGATGAGCGTTCGCATGATGGGGGTAAGGGCGCCAAACTCAGTCCAGCGCGCATAGAGTTCCTTCGAGGAGCCCGTACAGTCTATATCCGGCCCCCACACGGCAAACCCCGAAAGGCCAGCCGTGATTCCGGCTGGAACGGCCGAGGGCAAGCCACGCTCCACTGTCCAGTTCGCCACTTGGTCACCTGCCGAGAGAGCCCGAGTGTAACCTTGAGAGCCAGCGTAGCCCGAGCGCGCAAAGGTCACCGCGCCCGGCTTGAGCTGGTCAACCATCAAGAAGGTAATCTTGTGGTAGAAAAGAGAATAGAGATTAGCCATGTCCCGCCCGGCATTTTTGCCGAATGCGAACTGGTAATCTTCATTGACGTACTCGCCGTAATCTTCCATAAAGCCATCGAAGTCATAGTCTTTAAGGCTCACTTGAATCCACTTCTGCCACCGGTCCACCGCGGCGGGAGCCGTGAAGTCCAGATCCGCGGCGACCCCTTGCCGCGAGCCTGCGACGAAGGTCATCGAAGGGTAGTCTGGACCGATAGGCTCCCCATCAGGTGTCAGCACAAAAAAGTGCTTTCTTACCCCCTCTTCAAAGTCCGGATTGGGAGAAAAGTAGGGCGTCAAAATCGGAAGCACATAAGGTGTTTTGTACCACAGGACCTTGAAGCCCAACTCGTGCAGTGCTTCAACAAACTCACGCGGCGGACCGTAGTACGGGGCAAGCCCCTGGGGAGCTACCATGTTTCCAGGCATATCGTACAAGTCCATGGGATAAATTGCACTGGCTGGAATCCCCTGTTGGCGGAGTCGGCGGGCCACATCGACCACCACGTCTCGACCCTTAAGAGCGCAAACCCAAACTCCGAGTGCCCAAGGCGGAGACAATGGTGTTCGCCCTGTAAGGCTTGTGTAAGCAGTTATGACTCCTTTGGGCCCCTCGGCAACCAAGAAGTAGCAATCCGTGGAGGGGCCGTTGATCTGGACTGAAAATCTTTGCGATGCCGCTGAGGTCAGATCGAATGTGCTGATTCGTGCCGTGTCGACATACAAGCCGAGGCCGCGAGGATTGAGCAGAAACGGAACTGGGACATACGTCCAGTTATGCCCCGGAGTTATACTCGAGTCATAGTTATCTTCTATATGAAGCTTAACTTTCAGACCGTCAAGCTTGGCTTTTTCGTACCTTTCTCCCAATCCGAAGAATGGCCCTTGCCCAGCAATGCTAATCCCCAGGCGCGCATTACCCCCCCAACTTGGCGCCTCAATCGACAGGCGGATAACGTTCGGGGAGATTATGTCGAGACCCAAAGTCACCCCCTTATCGGTTCCTTCGACCCGGCAGTCTATCGCCCAATGGTTGCCAGTTCTCTGAACCTTCTCAACACGGCTAAGCTGTAAAGGGGGGCCTGAACCTGCCGGGTCATTACTCCACCATATACCGGAAGGTCCGGATGCATCAGAAGCAATTTTCCAGACCGCCTGGGTTGCTTTGTTCAGCAACGAAAGCTTCCAGGGATTCTTGCTCACCTCCAGGCGCCAGAGATTGCTTTCCACGGCGACCCCTTCGTTCGTTTCCACTTGCTCCACCGGCACCGCCGGGAGGGGCCCCTTCAACAATCCACCGGCGCTCATGCGGCTTGGGTGGACCACTTTCTCACCCAAATTTGTCAGCATGTCACGGTATGCCTGGCTGGCAGAAAAGGGGAGCTCTTGAGCAAGAAGGCTCGATGTGTGCATGCACCAAACGACCACCAGGGCGAAAAGTACGAAGGATTGCAGAGAACTCAGGAGCGTCGCTGGAGCATTCAGGTTTCTGTTACCAGCGTGAGCCTTCAAGTCGTCAGGGTTGGTTCTCTCACGATAACGCGCGCCTTTTGGAGCTGCTGAGGTTCGATCCTCTGCTTTTGCCATTTGAGTTACTTCCTCCCAAATCAGATGTGTTGCAAAATTCAGATTCTGGCCGTTGTACATACGATTGCTGGTAGTGAAATAAGCCGCCGACCGCAGGATCTAGCGCTGCGATCCAGCGGTTTCAGACGTTTGCAACAGATCCTATTTGCAATACTTCCTTACTTCAAGAGTCACAACTTGCTATCGGCGCCTGTTTACCACGCGAAAAGAGCTTTGTCAAGAAAAAAAATTTACCGTTACAGCATTTACGTATACATTGTGAATAAGTGCTCTTATGTCAATACTATAGCTAAGCTTCATGATCCTCTGTAACGTTCCACGACCCGCAAACATCATAATCCGCCGATAACAGACCGGGTCCGGCGGGGAAGGTAGTGTCAGAGGCGCTGAATGCGTTGGCAGAGGCGGGGTTAGAAGTTCGGCAGATTTTGCAGGGAGTAAGAGAATTTCACCTTCAGGTGTGGAACGCCGTTACACTCGCCACATGGAGAAACCCAGAAAACACTCACCCACGGAATTGCCGATGTTTTTTCAAATTGCCCCCAAGCCGTTAGGGGAAGAGTTGACGGCGTTGGGAGGAGTGCCGCTGGTGATGCGGGCCTTTTGGTCGCTGGGCCTGCCGGCTGCGATTCAGGAACATGTGCATATCAAGCAGCGAGAGCGGGGCTATAGCGAAGCCACCTACGTGGAAGGTTTGGTGGTGTTGAACGCGGTGGGAGGGGAGTGTGTGGAGGACCTGGAGCGGTTGCGGGAAGACGCGGCGCTGAGCAAGTTGCCGGGGCATGATTTTCCCTCGCCGCGGGCGGCGCTGGAATTTCTCTATCAGTTTCACGACGAGCCAAAGATTGAGGAGGCGAAGCGGATGTGTGCGCCGGATGATAACGCCTATATTCCCGAGGAGAGCGTCGAGTTGCAGGGTCCCGGGCGGGTGAACCATAGCTTGGTGCAGGAGTTGGGATCACGGTGTGCGGGGCAGCGGATCGCCACAGTCGATCAGGATGCCACAATCATCGAGAGCCGGAAACAGGAGGCGCTGCCGGCCTACGAAGGGGAACGGGGCTATCAGCCGATGCTGGCGGTGTGGGCAGAGATGGACGTGGTGTTAGCGGATCAATTTCGGGATGGGAATGTGCCAGCGATGATGGAGCCGTTGACGGTGGCTAAGGCGGCGTACGCGGCGGTCGCCAGGGACGTAGCCGATCGCTACAACGCGGCTTTCTTCCAAGCCGATACGGGCACCTATGGAGACCGGGCAGACCAGCAGACGGCAATGGTGCTGCCGTTCGCACTGGGCATTGCGCCCGAGGATCGGGGCGGGTTGGTTCTGGCACGATTGATCGATCCCATCCACGCACGCAACGATCATGTCGGGGTGGGATTCGCCGGTCCGCCGTTCTTGCTGGGAACGCCCACCGAGGTGCGTCGCGCAGATCTCGCCAATCGGATGGTGAATCGGCACGACTATCCGAGTTGGGCGACTCTCATGCACGATGGCGTGCTGTCCGAGGATTGGCACGAAGGTGGGACTCAGATGCCGTCCTGCGGCGGGCCGGTGAGCATGTGGTTGTATCAGTCGGTGCCGGGCACCCGGCCCGACCCGGCGGGTCCCGGTTTTCGGAAGTTCATTCTGGCGCCGCAGCCGGATGTGCCGACTGGGCTGATGTCGGCGCGGGGCAGCTATCAGCCGGTCCACGGAACGATCGAGAGTGAGTGGACATATTCTGACGGCTAATTCACGCTTTGCGCCGTCGTTCCTGCCAACACCAGTGCAACCATTTATGTTCCGGCCGAAAGAGCGGAGACGGGAACCGAATCTGGCGGGCCTGCTACGCGTTCAGCCGGAGTTCAATTTCTGCGATTAGTACGCGACGCGGCGGTGTACGAAGTGGGCGCCGGTGCGTATGTGTTTCGAGCACATTGGGTGTCGCGCTGACCCTCGCCCTTGTTTAAGGGTTTGATGAAAACCCTGCGAGATGTAGAGCCCTATCAATAGCGAAGAACGCCGGTACGTGCTGGCGCACGCGGAACTCTTTCGGGAGGAACCTCATGGACCGACAGGAATTCTGGAAGTTTGGGGCTGCAGGGTTGGCAGGGACGGTTGGCCCATCGCCCTTGGTTCGGTATCCTGCGGTGAGACCGCCACTGCCAGCAACCAGGCGATCCCGAATCGGTTGCGGCTACCAATGGACTGCTCGCGAGTCGTTAGACTGTATGCACCACAAGCCGCGAGCCTGGAAAAGGTGCGTTACGCGGAAATAGGCGCTGTAGTGGTCTGGAGCGAAGGGTATGGTACGATCACGTGGCAATTGGATACCCCAGGGCCAAGCGACTATGAAGTGTTGGTATGCTACCCGGCTGCCATGGAGGATTGGCAGCTTGCGGATCGACGGAGTGCTGTGACTCAAGGGGCATCGCTGACTGACGGTGGCCTGCCAAATCGACGCCCACCGCCGACCCGCCACGGCGGGCTGTGGGTAGGAAAAGAACGCACTGTGAAGACGCTGCTGCGGTTTTCCCGTTTTTCGGTCCCGCACGGTCGGCACAGATCGCTTTTATCTGCAGCGACTTGTGGAAGCCTTACCTCGCCCTGCGGGGTGATCCGCCGCAAGGCCGGCAGGCGGACGTATTGGACGGGTTTCACTTTTACTGCCGAAAATCCCTGCTTTCAATCGAATTCCTCCGGAATGGACTCTTTGCTTCGACAATACCTCCGCCAATGAGATATTAATGCGGTGGTATATTTCTCAAGAACAGAAATGCGTCGGTGGAGCCTGGCGTCGAGCTTTTCAAACGCGCCTGGATGGGCGGCAAGATTCAGGGGGAGTGTTGCGGTGAACCGATGACCGTGACTAAACTGGGTTCCTGGCGATCTTGAGGTTACTTCGGGGAGGAGTTACTTGGTGGTGGGACAGCGCGCAATACCTCGAGGGCTTTTTGTGCATCGGAGTCATTGGGATCGATCTGCAACGCTGTCTCGAGCTCGTGTTGGCTTGCTTGGATATCGCCCTGACGAGCAAAGATAAGCCCCAGGTTTCGATGCAGGACGGGGAGCTGTTTGCATTGTCCACAAGTCTTAATGGATTCTTGTAGCTGCTCGACCGCCTGGGGCCAATTATGAGCGTTGGCCGCCTCCAAGGCAAAATTGTTAAGCGTCTGCACTCTGTCCGTCAATTGCTGGGTCTTTTGAAGCGCCTGGAAGCGCTCCATGTAGGCCCTGGCTTGCGGATCATTCGCCTTGGCAAGGGTGCGAGCTAGGTTGTATAGGCAAGACAGATTCTGAGGATCCAAGCTGACCGCCTTTTCCCAATGTTCAATCGCCTCCTGGGTCTTACCCGCGCGCATCAGGTTTTGGCCTAGCAAATAATGGGCGTCAGCGTTTTGGGGATCGATCGTGACGAGTCTGTCCAGCGCCTCCGTGGCACGCGGCGACGCGCCCAGAGCCAGGGCAAGGAGGTAGAGCGCGCGAGGGTAGTTAGGCTGCAACCGGCATGCCGTATCGAGGAAAGGAAGCGCCTCTTGTTTGTGGTCGAGGTCGTACAGCACTCGGCCCTTGTTGTAATAGGCTGGGGCATAATTTGGCGCCACACGGATGGCCTCCGAAAACTCCCTCAGCGCTCCTTGTAAGTCATACTGGTCCGCCAAGGCAATGCCCAGATTCAAGTGAGCATCGGAAGACTCGGGACGCAGCGATACCACTTGTCGAAAAGCCTGGATACTCTCTTGGTGATGGTTCGTCTTGCCCTCGACCGTCCCGAGGGCGGTTAAAGCACCGACGTCATTCGGGGAGATTTTCAACGCCCGTTGGATCTGTTCCTTCGCGGCAGGGAAATCTCCCTGCCGGGCCATGAGCAGGCCCAGGTTAACGAAAGCTCTGGCATAGGTGGGACCGCTCTCCGTCACTTGGCGGAAGAGCGCACTTGCTTCAGAGTCCTTCCCTTGCTGACTGTACACGACACCAAGGTTGTTCTGGGCCTCTGCAAATTTCGGGTCAATCTCGAGCGCCGCACGAAATTCCCTCTCGGCTTCGTTCATCTTGCCTTCTGACGAATACACGAGGCCGAGGTCGTTGTGCGCGGTTGCCAGGTTGGGGTCAAGTTGAAGGGCCTTCTCCAAAGCCCCTTTCTCACCTTCTTTGTCCCCTAGCTTGGTGAGCGCCAGCGAGAGATTGTATTGCCACTGGGCATTGTTTGGGTCGAGTTGGACAGCCTTTCGATAGGCCTCAGCAGCTTCGCGCACCTTACCCTCTTGCAGGAGCCGGTTACCTTCGTTATTGAGGTCGCCGGCGGAACTCTCCTCGTTCGCCTGGTTTTTCAGTCCCTGGAATGTCTGCATCTCTTGCTTCGAGCGTGTTACGTCCCCCTGCTTCCGCAGTTGAAGAGCAAGTTGGTAATGGGCATCGGCGAAATGGGGGTTTATTTTCCCGGCCGCGACGAGTTGTTCGATGGCCTCATTCGTTTTCCCTGTCTTCGCCAAAGCCGACCCGAGGTCGTAACGTATTTCGTAATCGTCAGGTTTCAGCTCTCTTGCGCGCTCCAATGTCTCGACAGCCTTCGGGAGTTGGGTCAGTCCTGTGTAGGCAGACCCCAGCAGATGAAAGCCCTCCGCGTCGTTGGGCTGACGGTGGGTGTACTCGCTCAGGTATGATACGGCGTCCGAGAACTTGCCAAGCTGTACTAGTACCTTGGCCACCGAATAGCGCGCCGCATCGTAATGGGGGTCAATCCGCACAGCCTCCTTGAAGTTGGCTATCGCCTTTTGGCATCCGAGAGGTGGCCCCTGCTTTGCATACACTGTCCCCAAATTGAAGTATGCCTCGGCATCGTCGGGATGGGCCTTGATCACCTTCTCGAGGGTTCCAATCGCCTGATCCGACTGCCCGTTCTCCGCATAAGCCACCGCGAGCGTCGTTTGAAGCTGAGGCTTCAGATCCGGGGGCGACGACGATTTGAGTACATCCTGTAAACACACTATAGCGGCGGTGTACCGCTTCTGGTCAATCAGGACCTGTCCGAGATTCAGAGCGGCCACTGCAAATGTGGGGTCGCATTTGAGCGCTGCCTTGAATTCTTCCACCGCTGCCTCCAGCTCTCCCTGCTGCTGCAAAAGGCTGCCCAGTGCATTGTGAGCGTCCGGTGAGTCAGGCTTTTGTTGGATCAGAATGTGGAAATGATCGGCGGCCTTTTTCTCTTCACCTTTTTTGATTAACGCCAAAGCAAGGTTGTAGCGGGCACGCCAGTCCTGCTCATCAAGGCGCAGGGCTTCCTCAAAAGCCGGAATCGCACAGTTCAGTTCGTCCCCTTCCGCAAAAAGAACCCCGAGCGCATTGTAAGCTTCCGCAGTGGCATGACGCGCCACGACCGTTAGGAGGTCGCCCACACGTTGGTTTAACTTGCCTAGATTCTGACACGCCGGGGGCAGAGGTTGTTTCTTCCGTGGGCTGGGTTCGTGTGCCTGCGGTGAGGACGCGTTTGTCGTCCCAGAGAAGACAATTACGCCTAGAGCCATGAGCACGGAACACGCAACATGACAGGCGAGAAGATCGAAGTATTTGTTCTCTGGCATCATTGAGTAACCCACCGTCCCCTCGTCAAGGGCGCAGCACAGGGTTCTTGCTCAGCACTTTTTCCGCTTCACCATGAGCAGATGTTCGCACACCATTACAATCCCGTTTTGTTGGTTAATAGCTTCAAGCAGTTCGATGACGAAACCGTGGTCGCGGCGTTTGGGGGAGTCGCGTTTTTCCTTGAGCGCGACCCTGACGCGAAGCGTGTCGCCGATGAAAACGGGCTTGATGAAACGCAGCCGGTCGTATCCGTAAGTGAAGGTCTGAGGATTAACATCACCCGCACTGAGACCCACGGCAACGGTGAAAACCAGAGTGCCGTGGGCGATGCGTCGCCCAATTTCCTGTCCCTTGCACCATTCGGCGTCCATATGATGCGGATAGAAATCGCCGCTTTGCCCCGCGTGCAGCACGATGTCGGTTTCGGTTATAGTCCGGCCCAGGGTTTCGCGGGTAGAACCAACTTGATAAACTTCAAAGTACTTGGACTGAATCATTGGCTGGGTCCCATAGCTCGAAATCGTTTCCCACTGACAAGCGGCATTTTATTCATAGAATTCGGTCTTTTAAATGAAAGAAAAATGGTATGCGCAGGCGATCCTCCGAGTCTGTGGTTGGTTTGGGTCGTCTTTGTCCACGCGGGGTGGCATTGAGCCGTGGTGATGCTGAGTAAGGACACTGGCTTCGCACCGGCAAAACCTAAGATCCCCTGGCTACCGCCCGCCTCTTGACCCAGATGCGTCGCCAAGCCGAGGAATTTGGCCTTCCACGACCGATGACTGTTCCGGGGGTCGCGATGCTGCGGGTTCTGTGGCTGCGGACGACCTGGGAATTAGCGGGATCGAGTTCTGCTGGGGGCGGACGGAGCGACGCGCAAGTGGGGCGGTCGACTCACGCACGCGCAGTTCCGCCTTTAGGACTACCCGATTTCCGTCGCCGCTCTTGGGACATTGATCCGGAGCCTCGATCACCTGCAACAACATTTCTGTAGCCAACTCGCCCATTTCGTAAGACGGCTGGACGACTACCGTTAGCCTCGGACTGAAGAGTTCAGACCAATCAAAGTCGTCGAAGCCGCACACGCTTACGTCTTGGGGACAGATCAGACCGAGATCCTTGAGAGCACGCATTACGCCCAGGGTCATTCGGTTGTTGCAAACAAGGATGGCCGTGGGCGGATTCGGAAGCTGAAGGAATTCCAACGCCGCGCGATATCCGCCCTCCATTGAAAAACCACCAGGTCGAACGTACTCCTCGCGCAGCGGAAGATGTGCTTCCTGGAGCGCCTTGCAGAAGCCCTGAAGACGTCCGGAACCGGTCAAAGTCGTCTCCGGGCCGACAATGATTGCGATGGATTCGTGGCCCAACTCAATCAGGTGGCGGGCGGCCTGACAACTTGCGAGCACGTTGTCAACCACTATAACCCTGCCGTTGAATTCTCTGGGCTCGCGGTCAAAGCAAACGATTGGGGGTCGCCGCCCAGCCAGCCTGCTCTCCGCCAAGCTCGCTTGCGCGGAGGCTAGCAATATACCATCCACGCGTCGGCGAACGAGCATGGTGAGCAGATCTCGCTCCTGAACCGGGTCTTCATGTGAGTCACACAGCACAACTGAGAAACCGTGTCGGCGGGCCTTGGTTTCAACTCCCCGAAATATATCGTTGAAAAAAAGGTTAGAAACATCCGGGACGACCATGCCGATGGTGAATGTACGGTTGACCTTGAGGCTGCGCGCCACTTCGTTGGGATGAAAGTCCAGAGTCGCCATCGCGTCCTCGACACGCCGGGTCAACTCCGGGCTTACGCCCCTTCTTCCATTTACAATCGTAGAAACGGTGGTCACTGAAACGCGTGCAAGCCTGGCCACGTCTCGCATAGTGTACGAAGTTGACTTCTTCATCGATAAGCTCCCTACCCATTCGGAGTTCGCGACGGCCAAGAGTATATACATTTCCAAAACGATGCGCAACGGTTATTTCTGTTGACTTACAGGAACGTTACATATCATCAGTAGGTTTGGCTATCATGTTGATATAATAGAGCTTGTATACAACACGTAAAAAACTATTGTAACGGTAAAATTATTCTTGACAAAGCTCTTTTCGCGTGGTAAACAGCTAGCGGTGGTCAGTTGTGAGTCTTGGAGTAAGGAAGTATTGCAAACAGGATGTGTTGCAAACATGTGGACCCACTGGATCGGAGCGCTAGACCTTGCGGTCGACGGCTCATTTGACTACCAGCGACCGCAGAAACAACGGCCAGAATCTGAATGTTGGAACAGATCCACATGGCGCTCGTAAAGGCGTATACATATCATCGTTTTTTTGCTTCAACTGCGTCTGCGTCGGGTATTGGTCAATTGGCGCCCCGTGGTGCCCTTTTAATAACCACGACAGAAAACCACCGGGAAACTTGGGGAGTGCACTGCCAGATGGTGGTGTCTCAAAAGGCCCAAGGATTCTTATGGAAAAAGGAGATAAACGACAATGAAATGCTCTTTTAACAAAACCCCAGGTCATCTCGTTTGCCGCCTAAGCGTAATTGCGGCAGGGCTGACCTTGTTTACTGTTTTCCTTGTGAATGCGCCCACCGCATTCGGCCAGGGTTCAACGGGAGCGATCAACGGCACGATCGCGGACGCCAGTGGAGCCGTCATTCCAGGAGCGAAGGTGGTCTTGCAGAGCCTCGCGACTAGTGGGGAGCGCGTAGCCATAGCTAACGCAACGGGAAGCTACGTGTTTCCGGAGGTTCTCCCTGGCAATTACACAATCCAGGTCAGCGCGCAAGGTTTTGCTACTTCGAAGGAGGGAGCCTTCACGCTGAATGTCGACCAGACAGAAACACACAACTTCACTTTAACCATCGGCCCGAACGTGCAAGAAGTTACCGTGTCAGGCGCGTCGATGCACGTGGAGGCTTCCACGGCAGAACTGGGCACGGCGATTGCGGCGACGGAAGTGAACGATCTGCCCCTGAACGGACGGAATTTCCTTGAACTCCTCACCCTGACGCCGGGCATATCTCCGATCAACACAGCTCAGAATGCGGCTGGGGGAGGCATATGGGCAGGCAATACAATCGGCTCGTTCACCTATCCCTCCGTAAATGGGCAGTGCAACCGCTGCAACCTGTTCCTGCTGGATGGATTCATGGACCAGATTACGAACATGAGCATCGTCGGTGCAACACCCATTATCGATGGCATTCAGGAGTTTAAGGTCCAGTCCCACAACGATACTTCGCAGTATGGCGGAGCCGTGGGTGGACTCATCAACGTGGCAACGAGAGGGGGGACAAACCAGTATCACGGCGACGTGTGGGAGTTTCTCCGAAACAACGACTTAGACTCGCGCAACTTCTTCTTCGCGAACACCATTCCCTACAAACAGAACCAGTTTGGCGGAGTCTTTGGCGGGCCGCTCCTCCCCAGCCACTTCCGTAGCGGAGCAGCCAAGACTTGGTTCTTTATATCGTTTGAGGGCTTCCGTAGTGTCAAGTCCAGTTCCACTCTGTTGAACGTCGTCACTCCTGCGGAGCTGACAGGGGACTTGAGCGCTCTCACTGGCACGCAGATCTACAATCCGTTTTCGACCGCGCCTGATCCGGCCCATCCCGGCGAATACACGCGCAGCCCCTTTATGTGCGACGCATCCGGCAATGCCCTACCGGCCGTGAACGGCATTCAGGCGGCGGGCACCCCCTGCAACAAGATTCCCGCTAGCATGATCGACCAGAATCTGGTGAAGTTCGTTCAGGCTGCTTTGCCGACCCCCATTAACACCGGCGTAGTGGGCTACAATGCGATTGACTCCACTCCGAACTTCATCCCACAGGAAGCGGGCTCGCTGCGCCTCGACCACCAGTTCACCACGCAGACCAGTGCTTGGGCGCGATACACGGGATTCGACCAGCCGGATCAGATGGCGGATGGCTGGCCCGGCACGAGGCTGTGGAATTACTTCCATGGCTACCAGGCCGCTGGAACAATCACTCATGCCTTCAGCGACGGGTCCAAGGTTCTCAGTGGTGGCTTCGCGCGGGTCGGTGTTGTGGACAACGAAGTCCCTAATGACGGCGTGCCGCCTAACCTGTGGTCACAGGTCGGGTTTTCGCCCAACTTTGCCGCAAACTTCACAGAAGGTTATTTCTTTAACCCTAGCGTACTCATTTCGGGATTCAATACCAGGCCAAGCAACGGTTGGACAGGGAATCAGATTTCTGACATTTACGAAGGGAGGGGCGACTTCACCATGGTTCACCGCCGCCATACCATCCAGATGGGTGCTGATTTTTCTGCTAACAACTTAGATGCCTGGAATCTTTCTGTTGACGATTCCTTCAGTACCCCGCAGACCTCGAACTTAGAATCTCCGGCAGGAACCGGAGCTGGGCTGGCCTCTTTCCTGCTGGGAGTTCCGGACAGCGCTCAGCGCCGCAATACGCGTCAGACGACGCACGGCGGTTGGTGTGACGGGTTGTATATCCAGGACTCCTGGAAGGCCTTTGGCAAGCTGACCGTCAACATCGGCTTGCGATACGACCTTATGCTAAGGCAGATCTATGGCGACGCAAAGACCGGGAACCAGTTCGTGGGGAACACAGACTTGGACAAAGGGGTGTATATTCTGGCCAATGTTCCGCCCGCCTGCAACGCGGCCGCGGGCGTGGGCGCTCCCTGCATTCCGGGCGGCACCCTGCCTGCGAACGTCATTGTGACCCCCTTCTCGAACCATGCCATCTTGCACAACAGCTATGACAACTGGGGCCCGAGATTGGGACTCGCCTACCACCTGCGTCCGAGCACGGTGGTCCGGGCGGCGGCTGGAAAGTTCTTTGACCTCTGGTCAGCGACTGGGCAGATGGCTCAGAACTACGAAGGAAATTGGCCTTCCCTTGGGGAACTCATCTCCCAAAACCTTAACTACCCAACCTCGACCACTTCGTTGCCCAATACCACTTGGCAGGATCCGTTCCATTCAGGTTCTGGGGCTGTTCAGTTACCGGCCCCCAATCCGTTCAGTCAGGTGAATTGGATGACGGACCCCAGAATACAGAACGCTTACTCCGAGCAGTGGAATACAGGTGTCCAACAATCGTTCGGTGTTTCCACGATCTTGGAAGCCGACTATGTAGGGTCACATGATTCTCGGTTGGACAGCGGAGGAATCGGGAACGTTGCAAGAACTCCGGGCCCAGGTGACATTGCCCCTCGCGAGCCTTTTCCTTATATCACCCCGACCTTCTACGACAAGAGCATTGGCAGGGCCAGCTACAACGCCTTCCAGTTCAAATTGAGGAGAACGGCCACCAAGGGTTTGTCGTACATCATCTCCTACACTTGGTCCAAGACAATGAACACTGGCTGCGATGGCTTTTTCGGGTCGGAAGGCGCCAGCATCCAACAGTACTACCGCCTAGGCGCCGACAAGAGCGTGGCAGGGTTCAACGTTCCACAGATGCTGTCGGCAAACTGGACCTACGACCTCCCCTTCGGCAAGGGCATGAGGTTCTCAAGCGGAAGCAAGGGGTTGGACGCGGTGATCGGCAACTGGGCGCTCAACGGGATTTTCACGATAAGGTCTGGAGAGCCTTTCACCCTCGCCGTCAGCGGTGACATCGCCAATATTGGAGGCAACGACGAGCGCCCGAACATCGTGGGCCCGCCGATTCCGTCGAACCGGACTTGGCAGAATTACATTGACACTTCCTCGTACCAAGTCCCCGCGGCCTACACCTTTGGCGACCTGGGGCGAAACGCCAACAGCCTGGGGAAAGCGTCCAACTTGGATCTCTCTGTCTTCAGGGATTTCCCGCTTCCGCTCACTGAGGTCACACGGCTTCAATTCCGGGCAGAGTTCTTCAACTCGCTCAACCATCCCGTCCTGGGTGGGTGTCTGGATTCCACCGTCCAAGACCCGAACTTCGGCATAGCTGGCTGCACGCGCAACACGGAGAGGCAGATCCAGTTTGGCTTGAAGTTCTATTTCTGAGCCTCCCAGCCATTGGCAATAGGCTTGGAGGTGTTCGGGAAGAACGGAAGGACATTGCGAGAGGTGAAAAGGGCGGCTTCCCAGAACAGTTGGTCTCGAGTTGTTCTGGGAAGCGCCTTCGCAACGTTAAGTGTGATTCAGGGGACGGTTGCCTGGGGAAGCCCGCAAGTTAGCCAGGACGCTCCAGAGCAACTGTCACCGCACTTTTCTCTACCCAAATCCTGCCAGGCAACGATTGAAGGCTCGCAGGAGCTTTCGGGGCTACTGAAAGAAGCTACAATTCATCCCACGTTTGAGGGATTCAATTCCCTTGGCCTTCGCTTGGCGCAAGGGAAACAATACTCCTGTGCTATTTCTGCCTTCGAAGCCGCTCTCCGGCTGGATCCTAAATCTCGGGAAACCCATTACAACCTGGGGCTCGCACTGGGTGCGACGGGTGAGCAGAAGCGGGCTGCAAGTGAACTGCGGCTCGTCGTTCAAGAGAAACCGGATTATTTTGCCGCGCGCGACGCCCTGGGGTTGGCGCTTCAGTCTCAAGGGGACCTCGAGGCGGCGACAGAGCAATTCAAAGCCGCGCTGCGAATCGATCCGCACTCTCCCCGTGCAGCATTCAACTTGGCTAGGGTCTTTCACTCCCAGGGGAAATACACGAGTGAGGTTTACTATTTGCGGCAAGCGCTGGCCTCGGGTCCGCCTAAAGAACTGGAGTTTTCTGCCCGATTAGCGCTTGGAGCTGTTCAAGATGAGATGGGACATGCCGATGAGGCCGTCGTAGAGCTTCGCAAGCTGGTGGCTGCGTTTCCTGATTCCGCAGAAGCGCATTTCAATCTCGGCAACGCCTATGGCCAGCACTCGCGGGACAAGGAGGCCACGGTCGAGTATGAGCAAACGCTGCGGCTCGACGCCAGCTTTGACGCCGCCCGGCTATCACTGGCCAAGGCGCTACTTGAAATGGGCGAAGATACTGCCGCCATTCCCATCGTCCAGGACTATACACGCCGCGCGCCAGGGGACTACGAGGGTCACCTTGTGTTAGGGCAAGCTTACCGGGCACAGGGGGACCTCGCGAAGGCAGCGGAACATTTGCGGCGAGCCGTTGAACTGAAACCTGACAGCTACGAGGCGCGATGCAACCTAGGGATTGTCTTCGCCCGGACCGGGGATACCAATGCGGCGACTCGCCAATTGGAGGCTGCGGAAAAGCTGGATCCTCACGCTCCAAAAGCCCATTTCGAGCTCAGCCTAATTTACGCCAAGCAGAGGCAACTTCAGCGTTCCAAAGACGAGACCCAAGCCTATCAACAGGCTCGGGACTGGACCCAGAAAGACCGGACGTCTGACCTGCTCCGCATAAAAGGAGATGATTTCCTCCGCAAGGGTGATCCGCGAGGCGCTGCAGAAACCTACCGCGAGGCCATCAGAGTTAATCCTAAAGATCCCGGCGTGCATTATGACCTCTCGCTGGCACTTGCGCAGCTTGGAGACAGGCAGGGGGAGAAACAGGAACTTGAAAAGGCGATCCAGCTAGGGCCTAACGTGGCGGAATCCCATAACCAATTGGGAACCCTTTATATGGTGGAAGGGAGGGTCGATGAGGCGGAAAAGGAATTCAAATCGGCGATAGCGCTCAATCCCACGTTTGCGGAGGCGAAGAGCAACCTTGGCACACTCTATGGCCGGATTGGAAACAGTCGCGCGGCCATTCAATTGTTTCAGGAGGCAATCCAGAACGACCCCCAATTCGCTCAAGCCCATGCCAATTTAGGCTTGGCCCTGGCCGCAGGTGGGCATTTCGCCGAGGCTGAGCGGGAGCTCCAAGAGGCGCTCAGGATTGACCCTAAGAACCAAAAGGCCTTGGCTAGCCTGCGCATGTTGAAGGCCCACACCGACAAAGGTCAGGTCCCCGCTCACCACGCCAAGAAGCAGGACAATTGACCACCGAATCTCCCTTGTCCTTGAAAAAAGCTCGCGTCGGGTGCTTCCAGGACTGGCCGCCGGAGAGCTAACCATCAACGACCAGGCAACCAAAACAGTACTATACAACGGATGCTCCCCGCCCCGGCGAAATGGCCCTTTGACGCCAACTCGTTGCTTTCTGTGTAGGCACTCACGTAGAAACGTAGAAATCTGAACACAGGCCGGTGTTTGAGAGTGAGTCATCATCATCACCGCAGGCGGTTTGGGCTTTGAGTATCATCGCCGCAGACGCGTACGGGAACAGCGGGATTTGGTAGGATGAGTTCCTGGAGGTGGCAGGAGGAGAACCCCGGTTGTTTGCGCAACCGGGGTTTTTCATTGGTGGCCCCGATCAAATCCAAGGACCAGCGACGCAGCGCGAGTCATCCTGCCATGATCGGTGTCGGTTGTCCAGTGCTCTCTCCATACCGGTGCCGGTTGCGTGTTCCACCGTTTTTCGCCAGCGTGTTTGCCACTTCCCTCCCTGCGGTGCGGTGTTTAATCTCTGTCGTCATTCTGACCGTGGCCAGCGCTATTGCAGCCAGCATTGTTGTCAGAAAGCCCGCCGCCGCTAGCGCCGCGAGGCCAACCGTCACCACCAACAGAGTCCCGAAGGACGTCTCGATCACCGTGATCGCCAGCGCGCCACCGGCACCCATAGGTATTCTCAAAGTCTCGCAAAGCGGCTGCGGACCGTGAAACCGTTTAGTCCAAGGCGGGGTTGTGTAGCGCCCCCGGATACGTGCCGGCTGCGACGGACAGTGGGAGTTGCCGTTCTTGCAGGGTGGCGAACCAACGCTCGACCAGGTTGATCCAGGACGACCCGGTGGGGGTAAAGTGCAAATGGTAGCGAGGATGGCGCACCAGCCAGCGGTGGATCAACGGGGTCTTGTGTGTGCCATAGTTGTCCAGAATCAAATGCACGTCCAATTCGGCGGGCGTCACAGCGTCGACCGTGTCCAGAAACTGACGGAACTCGACGGCGCGATGCCGCCGATGACACTCCCCAATGACCCGACCGCTAGCTTGGCCAAACGTATCCTGGCCTGATCTTCAACCGGGCCGTCACTCGCGCTGAAATCGCCAAGCTGGGCGAGTTCTGGATCGATCCCACCCGCCGGACTTCCGAAAATAGCGACAGGTTATCCCTTCCGAATGAGCTTGGCAATATATGCTGTTTCCTGGGGCGCCAAGTGGGAAGGTGTCCGGAAAATAAGAAGATCCGAGTCCACCTGCGGAAGCCATTCCACACGGGTGACGGAAAGAATCGGAACGGGCCATTTATCTACGGACGCAGCCTGCTCATCGATCCGCTCTTTGATGTCGCGGTTGGGAACGGCATGTTCGGCTTGGCATTGCATGGCCTCCCGCGAATACACCAGGGTGGAACCAAAAACTCCGGTGGTGTTACGCGCGTCCGCGATCGCGGCGTTGGCGTTGCTTGCCAGAAAACGAATATCCTCGGGTTCGAGCAATCGCTTGCCCTGATTCGCCCAGGAGATATACGAACCCGCCGGAAGCTTCAACCCCTTCGGCGTCTTCACCGCCGCGTGCGAATACGCCCAGATGCCCCAACGCAGGCGTTCCGGGGCGGTGTGGATTACATCCCAGCTTTCCCATGCGTCAAAGGTCTCAATCAGTAGATAGTGCCGGACTTTTGTGTCCTCAAGGACAGCGGCATGCAAAAGCGTGTAGCCGAGTTGATAAGTCCAGCCCAGCGTGGGACGGTTCCAGAAGGATTCTTGCCGCAGACCGACCTCGTTCCATGCGCCTGCCCAAGTTTGGTCGACCCAGACGTCCAGGTAACCTTCCTTCGCAATCGATTCCAGATCCATGCAATTGCTGCGCGAGTCGGCAACCGCGCTGGCCTCGTTCGAATACATCAGCACCAGGGACTGCGGATTTGCTTTCTTGATTTCACGCACGAGGGTGGCAACCGCAGCGGTCGAGTTTCGAATCGCATCGGGAGAAGGGGCAAGGGCGCCAAGGGGTGCCCATCGCTCATAAGGCAACGGCATACCTAATGAATCCCGCAACATGACTGCATCCAGGCCATGGGCTTTCGAAAGGCTCCCCCATTGCTCTGCGT
Organism: Terriglobia bacterium; assembly: GCA_050011515.1. GTDB lineage: Bacteria > Acidobacteriota > Terriglobia > UBA7540 > UBA7540 > CAVROP01. The sequence continues at coordinate 114,012 of JBEKIZ010000004.1, forward strand.
ATGCCTTGTGAACCGGCATGCCTTCAGGAATTCCTTCTGGCAATCCTCCCAGCCGTGCGGGATCAAGGGCAAGAGCGCGATCCATCTGGCCCGGGTCTAGGGAGAGAGGAAGCGAAATTTTGTGGGCCAGCACTTTTCGGCGCGAGGGTTCTACGTGTCTACAGTGGGTAGGGATGAGAAAGCCGTGCGAGAGTACATTCGGAACCAAGAAGAAGAGGGCAAGCGGTTGGATCAGCTGGGCCCCTGGTAATGACCCGCCACCGTAAGGTGGCTCAACCCATGTGGGGCCGCGTTAGCGGCCCCGCCTAGCGGTAGTTTACTGTGAAGCGATGGAATCCACAGGGGAGCGCGTTGATTAGGCAATGCCCAACAAACGACCCATGCGTATTACCCACCGAGTTGGGTAATACGTCGAGTTAGCAGCGTTTCTCTCGATGAGTCAATGAGTTAGCCTGTTGATATCTTCGCCTCACAGTAAACTACTGCTAGCCGCTTTGAACGGCTCACAACCTAAAGCCCCCGGCTTTGCCGGGGGATACTTACTTTCAGACCTCTCAGACACAGTACATTGACGGCCGATTCCAACTCCCGCGGTGCCTCTGGTTTCATCGGGTCCACGCTTGCAAACCCAATGAAACGTTTCGTCATGCCGCAGAGTTCCGCAACCTGTTCGTTGCTGCTGACAGCGTCTTTGCGCGCCCGCTCGCAGGCGATGGGATGGAGGACAGCCTTCTCGATCCCTGCAACATCCATTTGCAGGAAGAAAGTCTCAAGCGGCTCAAATTTGCTCCCGATCTGGAACACATCACGCGCCATGCGCCTGTAATCCGGGTATTTTTCTGCGAACTCCTGGATAAGAATCGGATGTGTATGGAAATCAATCATTGCGTTCTCGCCTTGTGCCAGTGTTGGCTAAAGAAATACTCAAAGTGCTGCCGGTTACGGAATGCTCCGGAATCTCCGTGCTGCTCATGTCCAGAACCGCCTATTGAGGCGAATCGACCCCTTCCGCCTGATAGGTTCGGAGAAGATCTGGGACCGTGGGGCGGCTTCGTTACGCGGCCACCTTGTCCTCCGGAACCTTCATGAAGATCGTCAGTACCGCGCTGATGGCGTGGAGCACGGCGAAGATCCACATTACGCCTGGGACACCCAGCAACGGCAGAAAGACACCGACGATCGCAGGGCCGACCCAGGCGCTCGCCCCGGCGCCCAAGTTGAGGATCGACATGGCCGCGCCTATGCGGCCCCGCGCAAGAGCGGCCATAATCGCCCCGAGTGGCGTATAAGCCGACAGGGTGGCTCCATAGAACATGCCGGCAATGACCGCCAGCGTGTAATTCGCTGGGTGTCCCTGCATGGAGTAATAAAGCATGAGGGTTGTGACCGCACAGCCGGTGCCGCCGAACAGCACGACGGTCCTCCGCCACCCGAACCTATCGCCGATAATTCCGAACAAGAGGTTCCAGATGACGTTGGTCACCGACAGCATGGTCAGCAAGCGTAGCCACTGCGCGAGGGTGAAGCCGACAGTGGTGGTGCAATAGACCGGCAGGAACACCAGAAACCCGAGTTGGGCCGCCGTGTTGATCGTTCGCACGATGCCGCCGATTCCGATCTTCGGGATCTGCCAGGCGATCGTCACGCTGGAAATGAGCGTTTTTATTGGATTCTCGCCCGCGGGAGCGAGCCTCCGTGTTCCCGACGGATCCCGAACACCGAGCAGGGTCAGGCCGGCAGCGGCGACGAAAACAAGCGCCCACCAGAGGGTCTGATACGAGCCCACCGCCGGAACCAGGTAACTCGCGATGAGGGAGCCGAGGGTCGGGAAGCCCGCGGCAAATGCAAACCAAAACCAGCCCAGCGATGTGCCGAGATTTCGAGCTGGCGTTGCCACGGTGACCCATACCAAGAAGCCGTATGCGAAGAGCGGATAGCCGAACCCGCGTATTGCATAGAAAAGCAGTAAGAGCAGGTAGTTGCCCGGCGCGACCCCCAGTAAGAGAAAGGCCACGTGGAAAACGAGCCAGACGGCCAGACCGATGAACATGACCCGTTTCGATCCCCAGAGGTCGGAGAGGGCTCCGGACAGCCATGACGCAAACGCAGCGGTGACACCGTACGCCGTGAATACTAGCGCCACTGCTGATGCCGATATTCCTTTGCTGGCGAGATAAGGCGACAGAAATCCCGATTCAACGCCGCAAGCGCACATCAACAGCAGGACAGCGGGAAAGCCCCATGCCAGGGGTGGGTAAATACCGAGTCGCTGGAGAAAGGACGAAGGCGCCCTAACGGGGCTGACGGTTGTAGCTTCCATAGAAAAGGTTCTTCCTTCGGACCCCGTCATCCTGCCAGGACCCTCGCGCAGGTTTCAATGTCCAGTTCTCTCACTGCAGACGGATTGCGATTCCAGTCACTGCTGGCGCGGATCGATGTCACGTTTTCCGTATCGTTCATTCAAGTCCGCAAGACGACTGGTGAGCGGCTTCCTTCAGCCGCCTTGCCAAAAAAATCAGTGTCCACTGCAATTGCCAGGACGGCTTCAGTTAAGTATCCCGGTCAAGTGCCTGGTGTGATTGTCCCGTCCCCCTCCTCGAACCTCAGCCGGGAGGCGATCGACTGAATATCTTCCAGAGAGTGGGTGTTCTCCTGCGCAGCGATTTGCATCGCGGCGTTGCCGATGAGCGTGGCTTCACTCGGCCCTTTCAACAGCTCCAGACCGGTAGCCTCTTGCGCCAGCCTGTTAAGCACCTCGTTCCTCACTCCGCCTCCGACGATGCAAAGACGTTCAAGGGGTTCGCCGGTGCAACGTTGAATCGCGCGGATAACTTCCGCGTAGCGTTTTGCCAAGCTGCGAAATACGACGGAGGCAAGTTCGTGGGGCTGCCTCACTTCCCGAAAACCTTGGGCCTTCAACTCGGTGTTAATGCGAGCGGCCATGTTCCCTAGCGCGAGGAAAGGCTTCTCATCCCTGAGATCGACCCACGCGCCTTCAAGCGGAGCGCAGAGACAATCTTGAGCCAATTGCCCTGGAGAGACGTGCAGCCCCCGCGAGTCCCATTCTCTCAGCAGTTCTTGAAGCATCCACAATCCAATGACGTTGCGTAAGAACCGGATCGTGTCGCCCACACCGCCTTCGTTCGTGATGTTAAGCTGGAATCCCAATTCCGAGACGAGGGGGCGGCGCAGCACCGTGCCCACCAGCGACCAGGTCCCGGAGCTTATGAAGGCCAGACGATCGTGCGGATAAGGAATCGCGGCGACTGCCGATGCTGTGTCGTGGCATGCAGGCGCGACGACCTTCGTGCTCTTTAGCCCCACCTCGTTTGCGAGTTCCGGCCGGAGCCGTCCCAGTGTCGTCCCTGGGGGAACGATGGGAGGAAACTTCTCGAGACTGAGGCCAAAGGCGTGGCACAGTTCCTTCGACCAGTTCCTCGAATATGCCTCCACCATTTGCGAGTTAGGCGCATTGGTGTACTCGGCCACCGGGACTCCGGTCATCCGAAACAGATAGTACTCCGGCGTGCCGAGCCACAGCCAGGTCTTCTCCCACTCCTCGGGTAGTTCCTGGATGTGCGCCAGCAAACCATAGAGCGTGTTGATGGGCATTACCTGAATTCCGGTAATGTCGTAGATATTCCTCACCGGAACAATCTGAAAGGCGCGGTCCATAGCCGACACGTTTCGTGGGTCGCGGAGCGAGTAGGCGTGGCCGACGCGGTTTCCCTCACGGTCGATCAGCACGTATTCTGCTCCCCAGCTATCAAGCCCCAGGCTTTCAACCTTACCGTGTGTTTCTGAGGAGGCGATCTGAAGGCCTTTAAGGATTTCTCCCCAGATGCGTTCTGTGTCCCAGATGAAGTGTGGGCCAATCATCATGGGAGCGTTCGGGAACTGATAAATCTCGCACAGACTTCCCCGATTACCATCCCATTCACACAGTGCAAGGCGTCCGCTGGAATTGCCCAAATCGATGGCGATTATGTTCTGTCTAATGTGCACTCTAGCTGAGTCTCCATATCATATATCCCACACAGTTAATGGATGATCTGGACCACGTCGCCGGCCGTCCTATCACCGGGGCTTAAAGGTGGGAAGTAAGTCACGAAAACCGGTTTTTCATCGAAAGCTCCCGGAAGATCCTCACCCACTTACTCAAGCTTCATCCCGCACCTCAGGAGCTTTGCCATTGGAGCGAAATTGCCTTCTTCCAGGCTGGCGCCAAAGATTGGACGACTGGAACTTGGCTATGCCCAGACGCCCAAGAGAGCGGCAGCCAGCAACCCGACCACAATTCCGTCTTTTCCGTAGAAGCCAACTTTCTCCTTAAATAGGACTAGGCCGCCGAAGGCCCCTAGTCAGATTCCGCAGTTCGACGATCCTTGCCCCCCGCTAAGTTGGGATCCTGCTCCTTTCTAAAGGACGGACCCGGCGCGGGTGCAGACTAAACAAGCGCGGGTCATCGTGTCAAGCAGAATTGCAGCAGAATTGTATGAATATTGCAAAATCTGCAACTCAGACAGTACGCTTACAAATAGAGGGGTTGGCGCGCGCGGCCTATCGGGCTGGTCAAGTGCGCAGCCGTTTGCAGAAAGGACGTTCTCTATGACGCCGATCCAGGGAAGGAGGGGCGACAACGAGGAAACGGTCTCCTTCTGACGCCGCCGTGTGAGCGAAGGAACGGCTCTTGCCACGGCCGGCACGGCTTGAAAGGTTAACAAGCCGCCTTCGGCCAAGCCCACCACGTCCTGGTAGATGTCCATGTCCGTGCGCGCCGGAATCAACACCTCGATGCCCAAATCCCGCTTGCAGTGTCCGTCCTTCTCCCCGTCTATAAAACCGCGATCCACAATCAAACGCTTCAGCACGCCTCGGCCGCGATCGCGGACAAAGTCCCCCCCAACTCGTAAAGCACCGGCGCCTCGTGCGCCCGGCGCGTGACAGGCGACCAGTTCGGTTTCTTCGCCGTGCAGTTCACTTACGAGAACGGAACACGCCTGGAAAGCATGTGCCGCCAGATTGACGGCTGCGCTAATGAAGTCTCCGAGTATGTGGTGGGGACTGAGGGCTACACGAATTGCAAGAACACTATTTCCGATCCGACGGGGAAGGTCGTCTGGAAATACCAGGAGGCTGGAGCAGACCCGGGCAAGTCGAAGTTCAACCCTTACGATCAGGAACATGTGGATTTCGTTACCGCCATCCGCGGAACCCAACCGATTAACGAAGCGGAACATGTCGCCCATGCCACGCTGACCGCCATTATGGCGAGGACCGCAGTCTACACAGGCCAGGAGCTGACGTGGGACCCGATGATGGATTCCAAGGAACACCTGGGTCCGACGGAGTACGCCATGCGGCCGGTACCCATCAAGGCTTTCGTGCCTGTGCCGGGGAATGCGAAAACACCGCTAAGCACATGCGGAGCTGAATCACCCTGGGACGATTGAGAAATTGAGTGACCGACGCGCTGAGAGGGTCTTACCCACAAGCGGGCGACCCTCTTGGCAACAAAGTTCACCGTTTCGTCTTTCCCCTTTCTGCGATCTGTGATTGCGTTCCTGTACGGCCGTGGACGAGGCTTTGGACACTCTTTAGTCTGCGTCCGAGGTTTTCGAGTTTAAGCAGATCCAATGAGGCCCCGCACTGCACTCACGATGCGATGCGCATCCGGCCGGTAGAAATTCTCCATGGGAGGTGAGAACGGAACGGGGGTATTGGGTGATACGACTCGCTTCACCGGAGCGGTCAAACGTCCATGAATGCCCTGGTCGCCCGTCACTCCCAGTCCGATTACCTCCCCAACAGCCGGGGCTTGGGGGAGAGAGACCTTCTGAACTCTACCAGCCTCGGGAAGTGTTGACCCAATTTGTTTTCCCGAAGGCAGGATTCTCATACCGAGGTGTATCCGTTCGTATTCACCGGGTGCTATCAGATGAAGCTGCTCCCTTACTCGCTGGCGCAATTCAGAGGAAAGTAGGAGCACCTCCTCCAGTTCCTGATCAGTCAAACGTCCATCGGGATATAAGAGCTTCAAAAGCCCGGAGGTCGTCTTCAAGATCGCTCTCTGGTCACGCCCTGAAACACCCTGACCGGCGCCAGAGATTCTTCAGGTCTCCTAGCTCGGTCGCGCAGTGGAACCACGGACAACCAATTCGGCATCGAGGGTTATGATCTTCCCTGTCCCCGCTTCTGATTCGTCCTGCGGATTGTATATTCTTTCCGATAGCGTTTCGAACGCCTTTTGGCCCATTTCGTACGCCGGCTGCCGGATGGTTGTGAGTTGCGGTTTGAATAGAAAAGCCAGACTAAACCCATCTAAACCCGTGTTAAAGTCATCAAAACCTACGATGCTGATTTCCTTTGGCGACTCTATTCCAACCTCCTTGATCGCGCGCATTAAACCCACTGTCATAAGGTAATTGCACGAGATGATAGCGGTGGGGCGCACAGGCATCCTGAGTAACTTCATCGCGCATAAATACCCGCCCTCCAGCCGGAAGTCCCCGTGTTCGATCAATTCCTCGGGAATTACTAAATGGGCTTCCCTCGCCGCCCGACGGAAACCATCCTCTCGATCCCGGCCCGTTGATAAGTCGGACCGTCCTGCGATAATTGCGATGCGTTTGTGACCCAGTTTGATCAAGTGCTTGGTTGCCTTGCGGCCCGCACCTACGTTTTCAAGAAGGACAGCGTCGCCCGTGAATCCGGACGGCAAGCGGTCAACTAGAACCATCGGGGGCCGATGAGCGCGGGGAATCTGAGCTGCATGTTGGCATGTGGAGGCGAGCAGAATGCCATCCACGCGCCGTGAAAATAGCGTCCTCATTACGAGCTCTTCCTCTTGCAGATCATCATTGGTGTTGCAGAGTGTAAGGGAATATCCGGCGTGGTACGCCGCGTTTTGCACTCCCCGAATCATTTCTACGAAAAAAGGGCTGGCAAGATCCGTTACCACCATCCCAAATGTTCGCGTCTGCCTCATCCTGAGACTGCGCGCCACATTGTCGGGTTGATAGTTCAGGGCCCGCACCGCCTCTTCCACCCGCTTCGCCAGTTTGGGGCTCACCCCTCTCTTTGAGTTCAGAACGCCCGAGACTGTGGCTACGGAAACATGAGCGAGGCGCGCAACATCGCGCATTGTGTACATCTTAATCCTCCAACAGAACTCCGTTGTTCCCTTCGCCTGTGATACCCAGGAGATATCACATGCTAATTGCCCGCTTTTCGGGGGGCATGTCATCATTTGAAATCGATTACCATTTCTAGCACACCGAGAGTAAGAGGTCAAGGGGAAGTGCAAAAACCAGTTTCTCGATCATTTTGGATTGCAGTCGCATCTATGCCGTCATATAATGCCCAGGAAGAGCAGAAAACCTCTGAATGTTCTTCAGGACCGGCACTTATGTAATCGATTACATTATTGTGGATGGATTCTGAAGTTTGTATGCCGCCCCCGAACGGCACTGGCCGAAGCGACGAGTGAAACCATATAGACGACTTATCCGCGAAAAGGGGTATTCCAAAGGCAATGCCCCCACAGTGCCTGAATCAGCGGGAATCGTAAACATTTCTCCTCTCAAACTCGTGTTGAGCGCCGCTTTTCGATTATCCATGATCATCGGCTTCAATAACGCGCTACAGGTCCGTAGGCCGAACGATCCGCAGCCCGAAGGTTGTGCTGGAACCGAGCAGCGATCTGTTAGCGGTTGGTGTTCGAGGGGCGTGCGAGAGAGCAAATAGCGGGCTGGCTTGAAGGCCAGAATCGAGGCAGGCAATGGTTGACAAGATCAAGTTTGGCACGGATGGCTGGCGTGGCATCATCGGGGATGATTTTATCTTCGCAAACGTTCGCCGCGTCGTCGAGGCAATTGCTTCTCACGTCAAGGAAGAAGGTAAGCCCGAAAAGGGTCTGGTGGTTGGTTATGACACCCGTTTTCTTTCCGTGGAATGTGCTCGCCTGGCGTCCGAAGCGGTTGCGCAGGCCGGAATCCCTGTTGTCCTGGCTGATCAATCGATCCCCACACCTGCTGTGAGCTATGCAGTAGTGGCCCGGGGGGCCTCCGGTGCCATCATGATTACCGCCAGTCACAACCCCTACCAGTGGAACGGGGTCAAGTTTAAGGCCCCCTATGGAGGTTCGGCCGCACCCTCAATTATCAAGCGCATCGAAACCCACCTTCGCAAGGGGGGGGCGGCCCACCGTGCGGTCAGGGAAGAGCAAGTCCGCGCCAATCGAAACCACGGACCTTGTTAGCCCATACCTCGAACGCCTGAAGACCATGGTGAAGATCGAGAAGATCAGGGCCTCTGGGCTTAAGTTCGTAATTGATCCGATGTACGGGGCCGGGCTGGGGTGCATCGCCAGGATCTTTAAGGAGGCAGGTATCGATCATCGCGAGATCCACCGAGAACCTAACCCCCTCTTTCCTGGCTTGAATCCAGAGCCGATTGAGCCCCACGTGCATGGATTGCGCGAGGCTGTTACCGCGGGTGGCTATGACGGTGGGTTTGCCACGGACGGTGACGCAGATCGCATTGGCGCCGTTGACTGCGACGGGACTTTCATCGACTCGCATAAGATCTTCTGCATTCTGCTCAAACACTTGGCGGAAGACCTGGGTATGCGAGGTGAAGTTGTTAAGACTTTCTCCACCACGGAGATGGTAACGAAGATGGCCAGGAAATACGGCTTTCCGTTACACGTGACGCCAATCGGCTTCAAGTACATTTGTGAACTGATGTTGACGTGCGACATCCTAATAGGTGGGGAGGAGAGTGGGGGAATCGGCATCAAGGGCCACCTTCCGGAACGCGACGGGATTCTTAATTCACTTCTCCTCGCTGAGATGATGGCGGATAAAGGGTGGACATTGGTGAACTTGTGCAAAACCTCACGGAAGAATTCGGACCGCACTATTATGGCCGAAGGGATCTGAGAATTGAGAAAGACACCGCGCAGCGAGTTGTGAAGAAGGTGGGGGAGCAGGGAATCAAGCGAATCGCCGGCCTGAAGGTTAAAGCGATCGAGGACATGGATGGTGCCAAGATGCTGTTTGATGAGCCCACCTGGCTGCTCGTAAGGGGTTCTGGTACTGAGGGCGTCCTGCGCCTATATGCTGAGGCTACCTCCCCGGAGCAGGTTCGCGCGTTGCTGGATGCTATGACGTCAGTAGCGCGAAACGAGACGGCCAAGCAAAGCAACGTCGGAGTATGCAAGGGACCTTAGTTAGGCTGAAAGCTGGCTTAAATGAAGACTGGCGTTGCCTACCGCAACCAGCACCCAGCGCTTAGTTAGGGAATCGACTGTTACATCTACAGGAGCGATGGCCGATAATTAAGCCGATGGTAGCAGGAAGCCACCGCGACAGAAGATACCTACCATAATGTAGGAGGCTGCATCAGCTTCTTATGCCGAACTCGACCTGCCACCACGATCGCGGGCCTTTGGCCAAACGCGAATCTTCCGCAAGCACTAACCAGCCGGTAGTCACAGTCGAGGTTGTTAGAAGCCCCAAGAAAGCAAAATTGACCTATGAGAATCGAAATATACACAAATTTTCTGCGTTCGAAAAAGCTTGCCTCTTCCATCTGATGTATGCAATTGAGTTATTTTATAATAATTACTTATAATGAATCATCATGAGGCTGGACATTTGTTCCGTTGTAAAAATGCAAATGTAATCGATTCAAAATATGCTTGACAAGGCCTTTCTCCTGGAATATAAGAAACCGTGTTCGGCGCCTCTGTGTGCTTGATGCCGCTGGAGCAATATTGGCGTCGCGGGGGGAGTTTTGCAGTAAGCAACGTGTCATAAGAGGAGAATTCACATGGCAAGGGAGCAAAGTGCACTGGCCAACCCTCAGTTGAAAAAGAACGATCTCATCGTCATCACCGGCGCTGGCGGTTTCATAGCTGGGGCACTCACTAGGTATTTTCACAACAGGGGATTCGAAAGAATCCGAGCTGTTGACAGGAAGCCTCTGCCAAACTGGTACCAATGCGTACCTGGAGTTGAAAGCCTTTGCCTGGATGTGAGTGAAAAAGAAAACTGCGTTAGAGCTTGCGAGGGTGCGGTAGAAGTCTACAACCTTGCAGCCGACATGGGGGGCATGGGTTTTATCGAAAAATACCGAATAGATTGCCTTCGCAGCATTCTCATCAATACGAATACGAATATGATCGAGGCTGCCTACCGGGCTGGGGCGAAGAGATATTTCTTCTCCTCATCTGCCTGCGCGTACAACACCGACCTGCAGAAGGACCCCCACTTCAAGGCGTTGAAGGAGACGGATGCGTACCCCGCCATGGCTGAAAGAGGCTACGGCTGGGAGAAACTCATGTCCGAGATGTTTTGCCAAGAGTACTGGGCGGAGCGAGGGTTGAGAACGGCGATCGCCCGCTTCCACAATGTGTACGGCCCTTATGGCACTTGGGACGGGGGCCGCGAAAAAGCTCCAGCGGCCATCTGCCGGAAGGTGATCCAAGCCAAGCAGGCCGGGAGTGGTAAAATTGAGATTTGGGGCGACGGATCGCAAACCCGGAGCTTCGCTTATATTGATGACGTCACCAAAGGCATCGACATGATCACGCACTGCGATGAACTGATTGCCACTCCCATCAACCTGGGTTCCAGCGAATCGTCAATTATTGCAAAAACATTACGACAACTTGATTCCTCAATATCGGTCTGTTCCAATCGTCGACCAGCTCGTTGCTTACTGTGAGGTACTGGCGTTCCTGCTGGAAAATCCATGCCGCTGAGAGAGTCATCATGCAAAAAGCCCTTCTATTCCTACTTATGATTACGATGGCGCCGGCATTCCTCAATGCCCAGGACAACAATGGCGAATCCTCGCCAGCCCCGATTCCGGTAGGCATTCAGGCGCGACTCGCCGGGCTGCTGCCGGGACTTGTCGAAGCCGATGCGAAACCCGCAAGCGAGCGGCAATTCTATTCCTCCGATCTCTACCGGTATATCGATGGAGCGGCAGACGCCTTCCTGGGTTTTGACCTGGTCGCGATGATCCATCAGGAGTACAAGGCAAAGGATGCTGACATCACGGTGGACGTTTACGATATGGGCAAACCGCTCAACGCCTTTGGAATGTACGCTGCCGAGCGTTCACCCAGCTATCACTTTCTCGCCCTGGGCGCCGAAGGTTATGTGAGCGATTTCATCCTCAACTTTTTCCAGGGCGAGTTCTACGTGAAGCTGTCTGCCTTCAGCAACGACGGGAAGTCCGTTCCGGATCTTGTACCTTCGGCGCAGGCGATTTCCGCAAAGATCGGGGCGGAAAAGTCGATGCCCGTGGCACTTTCCATTCTTCCGGGGGAGCATCGTGTGGCCCATTCCGAGAAGTTCGTCAATAAATCCCCGCTGGGACACGACTTTCTGTCACCGGCAATTGAGGCCACTTATTTGATTAATGGAAAGTCTGTGGTCCTGCTGATTTCCAAGGCTGCGGATGCAGCGGGAGCCGCCGAGAGGGTCCATCAACTACGGGATTATTTCAGCAAGTCCGGCAAGCTCGGGCCGGAACCGGACCTAGTCCCCGGCGGGTTCCGTGGCTCCAATCGGTATGAGGGCGAGGTGGTGTTTTTCTCGCGAGGAGCTTATGCAATCCTCTGTGTCAATCCTCCTCCCCAGCCGGAAACGTTTCTGAAGGCGATTGTGGACCATCTCGCCAACCCGCAAGTTAATTCGTCGTTTTAGGAGGCAAATGTGGCAGGTTTCGATCGACGTAGTCTTCTCAAAGCAGGTCTGATTGCAGGTGCGGGGATCCCCATCGGTTTGCTTGATTCCCGGTCTCTCTGGGCATCGCCGTCACCCGCCCTGGTGATCGCCCATTACAAGAGTTCACCGGCAGACCCTGACGGCATCGCCGAAGAGGCAAAGCGACTGACCCGCAGTTCCATCGAGTCTCTGGGCGGAATGAGCCGCTTCGTTTCCCGCGGAAATATTGTCTGGGTCAAACCCAACGTCGGCTGGGACCGGCGACCGGAGCAAGCCGCCACCACCAACCCTGACGTTGTAGCCACCGTCGTCGAAATGTGCTTCCAAGCCGGGGCTAAAAAGGTCCTGGTCAGCGACAATCCCTGCAGCGAGGCACGCAACACCTTTCCGCGCAGCGGGATTCAGCAGGCGGCGGAGAAGGCGGGAGCACAGGTGTTCTTCCTCGACGAGCGGAAGTTCCGCAAGATGGCCATTAACGGCAAGGTCCTGAAAGAGTGGCAAATCTACCAGGATGTTGTTGAGGCCGATCGGCTCATCAACGTTGCCATTGTGAAGAACCACAACCTGAGCAAAGCGACACTGGGTATGAAGAACCTGATGGGTGTCACTGGCGGAGCGCGCGACCGCTTTCACCAGGACATCGACAACACGTTGGTAGATCTGGCGGCTTTCCTGAAGCCTCGACTGACCGTGCTCGACGCCATCCGTGTTCTGACCGCCAACGGTCCGACGGGCGAGAACCTTGCCGACGTGAAGAGGAAAGACACGATGGTGGCCGGCGTGGACCAGGTGGCTGTGGATGCGCTGGGCGCCACTTTGCTGGGTTTGAAGCCGGAGGCTATTGGACACATCGTGCAGGGGAACGCGCGCGGTCTGGGCACGATCAACTTCAACTCGCTCTCTCCCAGAAAGCTGGAAGTGTAATCACCATGGCCAAAAAACGGAAAACCCCGCGTGTCGTCTGGCTGCGCAGGTTTGCCCAAAGCGCTTTCTTTGTGCTGTTCATCTACCTGTTCCTCGAAACCACCGACCATCCGATTAATCGAGCGGGAAGTCATGTGACCCTGTTCTTCGATCTTGACCCGCTGGTGGCCCTTAACTCCTTGCTGGCCACGCACAAGGTTGAACGAGCAATGCTGCTGTCGCTCGGGACCTTGGCTGTAACCCTCCTCTGCGGCCGCTGGTTCTGCGGGTGGGTATGCCCCTTTGGGGCTACGCCCAACTTCTTCACGTATCTGCGAGGTGGGCGCGCCAAATCCAAACTGGAGGTGGGTGGGTACAGCCGATGGCAAACAGCAAAGTATTACATTTTGGTGGCGTTTCTGGTGGCAGCCTTTCTGGGAGTTAATGTGGCAGGGTGGCTTGATCCCTTCTCTCTTTTCTTCCGATCCCTTGCGACCTCGATTTATCCCGGCGGCAATTCGGCCATCGTCTCCCTGTTTACCTGGACGTACAACGTAAATCCCGGCGTCGGGTCCGTGTGACTCTCTTTAGTGACCAAGCCGGTCTACTCCTTTCTGCGGGCGCACTTCCTGGCCGTCGAACAGCCGTACTACTGGGGCAGCCTGCTTATTGGCGGGGGTGTTCATCGCGGTTGTGGCGCTGAACTTTTATCGCGCCCGGTTCTGGTGCAGGTATATCTGTCCCCTGGGCGCCTTGCTGGGCGTCGTGGGCAAGAATCCGCTGGTCCGCTTGAAGAAGAGCGGCTTACATTGCACCAATTGCCGCCTGTGCCTGGTTGATTGCCAGGGTGGGGCAAATTCCAGCAACGTCACGGAGTGGAAAGCATCGGAGTGTTTCTATTGCTGTAACTGCATTTCAGATTGTCCGTCGCAGGCTATGACGTTAGCTTCTCAGCTTAAGCAGGAGAAAAGAGATGTTGAAATCCTCGTCCAGATGGATCACTGATTTCGCGCGTCCGCCTAAAGAGTCCCGGCTGGACTTGGGACGCCGGTCGGTTTTGGTCGCTGGACTCTCCGGCTTGGGCGGGAGTCTGCTCTTTGCAATTCATCCACAGGCTTCGAAGCGGTCCTTTAATCCGGCGTTGATCCGCCCGCCCGGGTCGTTGCCGGAGTCGGAGTTCCTGGCGAAGTGCGTCCATTGCGGCGAATGCATGAAGGTCTGCCCCACCAATGCCATCCAGGCGGCGGCTCTCGAGGGCGGGTTGGAGGGAGCATGGAGTCCGGTCATGAAGATGACCGTCGGCTACTGCGAATACGAGTGCAATCTTTGCTCGCAAGTGTGCCCGACCCATGCGATTCAGCAGGTTAGCATCGAAGAAAAACAAAAGATCAAGATCGGCCTGGCGTACTTCGACAAAAACCGCTGCATGCCGTGGGCCTACTCGCGCCCGTGCATCGTTTGCGAGGAGCATTGCCCCACGCCCAAGAAAGCAATCTGGTTCGAGGAAGTCGAAGTTCTGGACATCCAGGGCGAGAAGGTAACGGTCAAGCAGCCCCACGTTGGAGCCCGACCTCTGCATTGGCTGCGGAATTTGTGAGGCCAAGTGCCCGGTTCGAGGACAAGCCGCAGTGCGGGTGACGAGCGTCGGCGAAACGCGGAATCCGGAAAACCAGATGCTGCTGTCGGATAGCAAAAGTGAAGGATAAATTTTGCATTACATCTTACTTGCACCATGGGAGGCGAAGCAATGAGTACCCATAACGGAGACTACACACGAAGAGAATTCATGGCCAAACCCCTGACCTACCTGACCTCGGCCGGTCTCATCGGTTTGGGCGCGGAGGAATTACTGAGGGCGGCGGATTCCGCGCCAGCCCCGAAACTGATCATGCGTCCACTGGGGAAAACTGGCATCTCCTTGCCGATCATCAGCATGGGTGTAATGAATGCGGAAGCCCCAGGATTGATCGTACGTTCCTACGAGGTCGGCATCCGTCATTTCGACACCGCCGCGAGCTACCAGGGGGGCGAAACGAGGAAATGGTGGGCCAGACGATCCGCCAGCTTGGAGTGCGCGATAAGGTCGTTATTTCCACCAAAGCGCATGTTCGTGGACCGGGCCAAAGCAACCCGGCAGAGACCAAGGCGGAGATGCTGAAGACCTTTGATGGCAGCCTCAACCGGCTCCAGATGGACCATGTGGAGACCCTCTACCTCCATGACATTAACGATGCCCAATCCGTCAACGACGCGGGCGTTCAGGAAGCGATCACACAACTGAAGAAGGAGGGGAAGATCCGCTGGGCAGGGGTGTCCACGCATCAGGGCCAGGCGGACGTTCTGAATGCCCTGGCGCGCAGTGGCTTCTGGGACATCGCGCTGGCCGCGTTCAATTACACAATGGCGGAAAACCAGGCGCTGATCGACGCCATGAAGCTCTGCGCCTCAAAGGGGATCGGCATTATAGCCATGAAGGCCCAGGCGGGCGGGTCGAAGCCTCCACAGCAAGAGGTGCTCGGAAGCGACATACAACCGTCGGTCCGCCAATCGGCCGTACTCAAGTGGGTTCTTCAGCATCCGTTCGTTACCACGGCGATACCCGGCTTTACCAAGTTTGAGCACATTGACATGGATGTACCCGTGGCTTCGAACCTGGCATTCACCGACGACGAGCGCAAATTCGTCTCCAACAACGCCATCAAGGCAAGCCAGGAGTTCTGTCAGCAGTGCAGCCAATGCGTCTCTTCCTGCCCCCACCGCGTTGATATTCCAACTCTGATGCGGAGCCACATGTACGCCTTTCAGTACGCGAACCTTGACCAAGCGAGGTTTACCCTAGCCGAGGCTCCGGCAAACGCGGGTCTAGATGTGTGCCGGTCGTGCGCGGTTTGCTCGGTAGCCTGTTCGCATACGGTGGATATCAAGCGCAAGGTGCGCGAACTCATGAGCTTCCCTACGCCGGCTGTCGTAAGGTGCTAGAAGGTGCGCAGACGGGGGAAGTTGAGAAAAAGGGAATCTAGTTAAGTACAGCGGACGGTTCCCTGCCTGGCCCGATTCGCTGCTGGCAGGATAGTTGTGATCCCAGGCCCAGATTCGGCCTGAGAAGTCTTGGTCGCCTTCACGGAAAATGGCGGCCGACAGATACAGACCCTGCGTGACGCCGTAGGGTAGAACAAAGTCGCTTCGCTGGTGGGCTTGCATTGCTTTTGATGTATGTCCCTTAGGGCCTGCGGCCCGCGAAACCTCATGAAAATCGCTCCGGGTTAAAATAGAGGCGGCCGGGAGCAGCGAGATCGAGGGCGCATTGGAGAGGTCGAGGCCGTATGTATGTCTGATCCGGAGCGTGCGTGTTGAGCGAATAATTGGGCGTTGTGGCCTCCCTCGGGGGCCGTGATAGCCCGTGACCCTGCTTAAGGTGACGGAAGGCACGCTCTCCGCTCCCGCCAGAAGGTGCAACGTATGCCTTACAGGATAGCAGGAATTGACGTTCATAAAAGGATGCTGGCTGTGGTTGCTGATTCCGATGAAGGTGGTCAGTGATTCCGATTTGATCCCGGTCACTTGTTCCGAGGTGATGGCGGTCGTTTTCGGAGCGAAGCGACGCTGGCGCTCTTATCGTGCTTGAAGTGACCGGGATCGGTCAACTGGAATTCGGTTTTCTCTTCATCTTTTCTTGCTTCCTTTCTTATAAATCAAGCCCGCCGTCGGCGCGGTGGCGTCATTTCCACGGCGCCCTCCCGGTGTCTTCGGAGCGAAGCGACGTGGGTCATTGCTCCTTGCCGCCGCGCTTTTTGCGCATCGATTCGCCGCGCATCTCGATGCGGTGGGCGTTGTGCACCAGTCGGTCGAGAATGCTGTCGGCCAGGGTGGGGTCGCCGATCTGTTCATGCCACTTGGCCACGGGCAGTTGGCTGGTCAGGACCGTGGCGCGAGCCTGGTAGCGGTCCTCACAGATTTCCAGGAAGTCGCGGCGCTCAGCGTCGGCCAGAGGCGCCATTGCCCAGTCGTCAACCACCAGCACATCCGGGCGGGCCAGGCGGGCGAGCAGACTTCGCAGGCTCCCGTCGGCACGGGCCAAGCTCAGATCGCGAAACAGTTGGGTGGCCCGGGTGTAGAAAGCGGTGAATCCATCCCGGCAGGCCTTCTCGGCCAAGGCGCAGGCCAGGAAGCTCTTGCCGATCCCGGTCGGCCCGATGAGAAAAATGTTCTGATGCTCGCGGACCCAAGCCGAGTCCTGGGTGAGCGAGCGCAGGAGGGTGCGGTCCAGACCGCGCGGGGAGCGGAAGTCGATGTCCTCCACACAGGCGCGGTGCCGCAGTTTGGCCTTGGCCAGTCGACGCTCGAGGGCCCGATTCTGCCGCCAGTTCCACTGCTGATCGACCAGCAGCGCGAACCGTTCCTCGAAGCTCAGGTCGGTGATCCCGGCCTACTGAGCTTGGGCGCGAAAGGCCTCCGCCATGCCCTGCAGGCGCAGGGTGTGCAGCTTTTCGATTGTCTGTTGATTCAACATAGGCTCTCCTCTCCTGAGAGAACTACTGCACCCTCGGCGGGTTCGAGGGGTCAAAGTAAGCAGCGCCGCGCAGGTTCGCGTGCTCGATGGGCAGTCGGGGCACGGGTGCCTCCAGAGGTTGACGGTCGAGCCCGCGTTCCAGCATCGATTTCACGCTCCGGTAGGAACAAGCTCCCACCGACACCGCGCGCGTGGCGGCCACTTCCAGACGCCCGGTCGAATAGCGCTGGCCCAGTCGCAGAATGCCCAGACATGACCGGTAACCCATCTCCGGGTGCGGTTTACTTTCCAGAATGGCGGTGAACAACTGCGCCGTGGCTGGTCCCACCGACTGCGCCCAACTAAGCAACCGTGAGGGCGGCCAAGCCAAGTGCTGCTGATGACTCTTCGGCCGATGTTCGGACACGGTGCTAGCTTGGTAGGGCTGGCGGCTGCGTAGGTGCGAAGCCACCCGCTCGCCCCGGTGGAAGATCTCCACCGTCGTCATCGTCGCCCGCATCTCCACCGACTGTCCGGTCAGCGTGTAGGGCACGCTGTAGTAGTGGCGCTCGAATTCCACGTGATAGTCGATGTTGACGCGCGCGGTGGCCCACTGGTGGAACTCATAGCGCTCCTGCGGCAGAGGTCCGAGAGCGGGCCGGTCCAGTTCCTGGAACAAGCTGGTGCGGCAACCGGGGCGCTTGCGAAAGGGCCGCTGGTTGAGCTTCGTAAGGAGCTCCCGGATCGCCTGGTTGAGTTCCGCCAGACTGAAGAACTTGCGATGCCGTAGCGCCGCCACGATCCAACGCTGGACGATTTGCACACCGGTTTCGACCTTGGCCTTGGAGAAGGTCGTCAATTGCGCCGCATGAGAGCGGTCCGCAGAAACATTTCCGCGTAACCCATCCGTTCCATCCGCTGTTCGGGCGCGAGTTTGAGCTGCTGGAATACCGCAACAACTGGGGTGAGGATCGGGTGTACTTCCACGACGCCGAAGGCCAGTTGCAGTCGATTCTGGCGAGCTGCACGGATGCCGGAGGAGTCGATCCGTTCGTCGAGATTTCCGCGGGAAGATCCTTCTTTCGATACGAAGACCTAGTCAGACTGGTGGACCTGCTGGAGGGACTCCGATGAGGGATGCCGCGCGAGGCCCGGGGGGTCACCTACGGCTCGCGCCTGGTATCGATTTTGAAGGCCGTGTGGGAAGCGGCCGACTATCCCTGGTCCGTGCGGCTGAAAGCGCTGCTGCCGGAATGGATGCCTTGGATTCGCCGCGCTTCCGGCTCTCGCCCGAACTGGAGCGGCAACTGCTCCAGATCAGCGCCCGCAACATCGACTACCGGCTGCGCAGGGAGAAGCGAAAGCGGCGGCGAAGGCTCTACGGCCGCACCAAGCCGGGAACCTTGCTGAAGCATCACATTCCGCTCAAGACGGATCACTGGGATGTCCAAGTGCCGGGCGATGCAATATCAGAGGGACGGGTATTCCATGCACCCCGGTTCGGGACAGAAAGGGTCGACACCACCCGCCTTTCGTGATTTCGCAACCCCAATTCCGCCCCCAGTTCCACTTGCCGTCATCCAGGATTCAGCGTGCTGCTCAACTCGTGACCCATGCTCCGCTCGGACAAGTCCAGCGTGGCGGGTTGAATTCTAAGTCGTATAATCTCTCGGCATAACCACTGGGAGGCGACGAGATGGCCAAGACCAAAATGTTGACAATCACTGTTCAGAATCAGCCCGGCGCGGTCTCGGCGATCGCGAAAGCATTGGGGAGCGCGAAGGTGAATATCCTGGCGCTCTTAGGAACGGCCCAAGGGGCAGCCGGTACAGTCCACCTTGTGGTCGAGGACGCCAAGCGAGCAAGGAAGGCCCTCGACGAAGCCAAGCTTGTATACCAGGAGACCGGGGCGGAGCAACACGAGCTGGCGAACAAGCCCGGTGCGCTGGCGCAGCACTTGGAGAAGCTCGCAGCAAAAGGTGTCAATCTGGGTTCAATCCATGCCACGGCCGTGAAGGGCGGGAAAAAGGCGGTTGTGGTTTACACAGTAGAGGCCCAGGCAAAAGCCAGCGAGGCACAAGCCGCAGCTCCGGCCGCATAGCCGGGCTTAACGCCACGACTCGCATGCGTTTGTCGTTTGAGTCCAAAACTCCTCGGACTCAGCCGCGAACGCTGGCGTGTGTCCGTCAGGGAGGGACTTTGTTTTTGCCCCTTGCCCTGCCGACGGAAGCTTGTCGTCCGCAAGAACTCGGGACGGGCTAACATGTGACGGTTACACCCCAGTTGCCTGAACAATCATTAGATTCCTTGTTCCTCGTGTGGTTAGAGCCGGTAACTCCCATAGATTCAATGTGAACCCTGTTTTCTAGTAGCCACAGCCCCCAGCGACCACCGAAGACCCAATTCTGTCTCACCGAGAATCCCAAAGCCCGAAGAGGTAACACTGACCCATTCCGTGATCCGTGGAAGCACGTAGCATTGCAACCCAACTGACAATTGCATTCAGAGGCGGTCAGGTGTTATCAGTCGAGTCGGAGATCGATAATGGAAATTCCTGATCCACAATTAATTATTGACATTCCTCAGCTATTCAGTTAGTTTTTCTTCCATGAGTCAAGAGACGGGCTCATGAGAAGCAAAATCATCTTGTGTTCACTGGTCATACTGGGACTTTTTGGCGTCGCCATTTACTATGCCCAGCAGAGTGGTAATCCCGCCAATTCCAGAGATCAATTGCCCCAGAATCTACCCTCACAAAGCCCCAATTACAGTGTTTGGGGAGAGGACCAACTCTTAAACCAGGCCAAGGGCTCGGCAGCCAAAGTCGGGAACTCTGTAACACTCCTCGACGAAATAGACGATCCAGGAGAGCGCAAAGCGTATGTGGCTCTTTTCCGGAAGCAGAACGCCCAAGATCGTCGCAGGAGCGCAGTCGACTTTCTTCAGCAGTACCCGCAATCCTGGTTTCTTTTGCAAGCCTACGAAATTGCTGCCAAAGCATCCATAGACCTTGGAGACAACAAATCAGCTATCCAGTTCGGTCGTGAATCCCTGAAACTTTTGCCCGAGAATCCCCTTCTTTTGGTTCCGATCGCCGATGTGGAGACACAGGAAGGCAACTCGGCAGGGGCCACGCAGGACGCAAGGATGGCACTAAGTTGTCTTGACCGATTCCTCAGGCCGGCCGTCTTTTCCGAAAAAGAATGGACCGCACTGGAAAAGCAGTTGCGCGCCACGAGTTACTACATACTTGGCAAGGTCGCAACCGGACAGGGTCTGGACGCGAAAGGTCCGGACCGTGACAGCAAGCTACAGGAGGCCGAGGACTTCGCCAGCAAATCTTTCTACTTGAACCCTTCCGACTCTGCGGCTGCTTATCTGTTGGGGTTAATCCGACTCGCCCGTGGGAATCTGAAAGGAGCAGCTATCGCCTTTGCGACTAGCTACCAGCAGGAGGGTCCACTCAAAGAAAAGGCGGGGAAGCACCTTCAGGCAATATACGCGCACTGGCCTTCCAAGCCAGCACAAGAATTTGACGCATTCGTAAGGGACCTTGCCGCCACGGATGGGCCGGCTCAGGAACCCGAATCTGCTCAAGAATCAATACATGCGGGCGGCCCTGCACCCCGTTATGCCGGTTCCCAATCATGCCAAAGTTGCCATCCGCGCGAATACTCCGGTTGGCAGAATACCGGCCATGCCAAGATGTTCCGCGCCTACAAGTTCGAAAACGTTTTCGGGGACTTCAACAACGCAACCTATGCCGATGAGACAGGAAAAGTCGTAGCCCGTTTTACCCACGACGAAACCCAGCATTACTTCGATATCATGGACATCTACGGCAAATGGCATCGCTATCGGGTGGATTACACGATCGGGGCGAAATGGCAACAGACGTACGCTATTCGCTTGCCGGACGGGGAAATCCAGGTAATGCCGCTCCAGTACAATCGGGACCAAAAGCGCTGGTCGGCGTTCTGGAAGATGATTGACGCCCCGAAGTCGGAGCGGGCGCAGGTTACGAATTTTCCCAAGCTGGGTCCGGAGACGGCCTACCTCGCCCATTGCGGACCATGCCATACCAGCCAACTGCGAGCGACGACGACAAAATCACCGGAACCGAAGGACCTGGCCATTGCGGAGCCGGGAATAAACTGCGAAATGTGCCACGGGCCGTCGGGTGACCACGAGGCTTCCATGCGCCTGGCCAAGCCGGGGTATAAACCTCCCCTCAAACTTCAGGTCGAATTCGGCAAGGTTAGCAGCCAAGACTATGTGGCGATTTGCGGTCAGTGCCACTTGCAATCGATGGTTTTGACGATGGGTCCGGAAGGAGAAGTCAATTATCGTCACTTCTCCGACACTTTCTATATGCATTATCGTAGCCGCCCCTATGGGGAGTTTGCGCTACGGGCCTTTTACAAGGACGGACGCTTTCGTGTGGTCTCGTTCATTGTCGAGTCTTTCTTCCGCTCCAAGTGCTATCAAGAGGGGCATGCGCACTGTGGCCACTGTCACGACTTTCATCCTTCGGAAAGGAGTAACATAAGGGCACTGAAATTCCTCGATAATCCTGACCAGATGTGTCTCCAATGCCATCCTGAATATGCCGCAAGACTCGAAGCGCACACCCATCATGCAGCCAAATCCGAAGGGAGCCGCTGCGCCGCCTGCCACATGCCGAAGATCATGAATAGCGTGATGTTCAAGACCATGACCCATCAGCTTGACGACATTCCGAATGCGGAGATGACTGCCCGTTATGGCCAGGAGAACAGCCCGAATGCTTGCCTCATCTGCCACAAAGATAAGGACATCGCTTGGCTGAAGGCGGAACTGGGCAAATGGAACGGAGGCGATGGACGGATATTAGCGACGTCAGGTGCTCAATCCTCGTCAAAATAGGGGCTGTGGGGGCAACCTAATTATGAGCGAATTGTTCGCGGAAAACGGGTAGCACTTTTTTGTTCTGAGTGATGGTGATCACTCCGTTTCTCTGTAACCAAGTTTCCACAGCAAGACGCCGCGCTGTTTCGGCTTGGCTTTGAGTGTGAACCGGCAAGACCATGGCAAGTGGAGGCGTCTTCAAGTACGGTGACGTCGGTCGTATGACGGAGGCCGACGTACCCAAGCTGCGGGCGGCCACTGAACTCATGGCATCAATCCTCGCCGGCGCACCTCGCTGAGCAGTGCCCCCCAGGATCTTCCAGATGATCGACTGGGAAAATGTAGGTCAGACACGTCTGAGGCGCTTCTTCACATCATGGCTTGAGGAGGCATCGCCATTTCAGAGATAGCTAACCCCCAAAACGAAAACGGGCCAGCCAATGGCCAACCCGCTTGGTGGAATTAATCCCAGCCACAACAGACTCTCCGCACATATGGCAGCGGGCGTGATGGGTGCGCTACCCACAACATATGCGCAGCATGCAGTCAGCTTTACCCGAGTCCCGAGTTGGCAGCGAGGCGAGTCCAATGTGGAACACTCTTCGCGGTACGGAATTAATCGACTATCCGGCGTACAAGAAGGTATGGATGAATTTGAATAATGTTTCATCTTTGAAATGGACTCCCGTTCACTGCGAGTACATAGTCCTCGCCAAGGACCTTGCCATTTCGGCCTGGGTTGGGAAGACGGAGATGATAACGAAATCTGGAGAAAAGATAATAATAGACCCACAAGACTATACGGATGTCTACAAGAAGGTTGGTGATAAATGGAAGGTGATCTATGAGCACACTTCCGGCACTGCCGTGACACAGAAGGCTGCGAAGAAATAACGCCCTGCTGTTCGCGTCACCTGGGTGCGGTCCGAGTGGACGGACCCGCCGCGCGCGCGGCATGGTAGGCGTCGAAGAAATCGAGCCCCGCTTGGTTGACGTGGGTGCGCACGCTCACCGGATCGCCAAGGTCGAGCACGTTGTCTTGGGCTGAATTGTAGGCCGGCCACTGGGGTAATCCCGCGCCATTCGGATCGCCGGTCTTGGCGAAGTTCGTCCAGTAGCTGATGATCGTTTCCGAAAGCTTCCGATCCATGTCGTCCCACGGAAACGAGAAAAACGTGAAATTGCCGAATACATACTCAAGCTCAAGCGCATGAAACGCCCCCAGTCGCTCGCCCTCCGGTCCGGGCGGATGGTGGCTGAAGATGTAACGATACGCCGGGCGATGGCCCGTTTTCGTCTGCAGGCGCGCCCAATAGCGCATATTCCATCCTAACGCCTCGTCGCGTGACGACGCGTAAGCCGATTCGACGGCCTGCGCGTCCGAGTCCGCAGGGTAGGCCTTCAGGAACTGGGCGGCCATGTCGCCGAAGCGCTGCTTCACGCCCGCCACGAACAGCGTCGCGCTCTTTACCGGCGGCATGAACGTCGTCATCTCGTTGGCATTGTTCCCGACCATCGTCGGTACATCGTTCTGCTTGCCCTGGGTGTAAATCGTCTCAACATCCTGCGGCAGCACCCAGCCATCCACGATGGCCGAGGCGAGCGCATAGCTGTTGGCGGTTGCTTTCAGGACTTCAGCCGCCGGCTTAGCGCGGAGTGTTTTCAAAACTTCCTGAGTGACGCCCATTCCGGAAGCCAATTTTTCCCCGGCCTGCTCGGCGTCGGCCCGCGTTGTCAGCGGAGAAAAAGTCCTGTCTACAAAGCAGGCGCCGCTTTCACCGATCGCACGCGCGAAGAGTCCCTTGGCCAGCGGGCTCGCCGTCAGGAGGTTCACCGCCCACGAGCCGGCCGATTCTCCGAAGATGGTGACGTTCTTGGGGTTACCGCCAAATGCGGCGATGTTCTTCCTCACCCACTGCAATGCGGCGATCATATCCATCAGCCCGTAGTTACCTGACGCATGATGCGGCGACTCGGCCGTCAGCTCGGGAAGAGCAAAGAATCCGAGCACGCCCAGCCGGTAGTTGATGGTCACGAGCACGACACCCTTGCGGGCCAAGTTCTCACCGTCGTATATGGCGGTGCCCCCGACCGTGAATCCGCCTCCATGGATCCAGAACATCACGGGAAGCTTGTCACTCGTCGAGTTCGCCGGTGTCCAGATATTCAGATACAGGCAGTCCTCGCTCTGCGACGACGGTGCAGTCCCCTTGTAAATTGCGGGGAATGCGGTAGGTGGTATCTGTATGCAGCCGTTGCCGAACTCCGTGGCCTGGCGCACGCCCTTCCACGCTGCCGCCGGTTGCGGTGCTTTCCACCGCAGATCACCCACCGGCGGCGCAGCATACGGGATGCCGCGATAGACCTTCATGCCGGGACTCTTTGCCGCAGCCCCGGAAAGTTGACCCTGCTCGACGCGAACCGGGTCCTGAATCGTCGCCCCAGCTCGCGGCGCAATCACCAGCGAAAAAGAAACCGAAAAAAAGATTACCCGCAGAAGATTTTTCATAGGAATCCAACTCCTCCCCTTACGGAAGTTGACCGCATACCCATTTGTTAGGTACACACACTTTGCGGGATTCTATACCCGGCGGGCGGTAGAGCGCTAGACAGTTTTCCACCTCCCATCGTCGCGTTTGCATTTTGGTAAGTAGATTTTTCTTTAGTGGACGCTCAAGTCGCCAAACCGCACAAGTAAGCCTGACGGTCCGAATGGGGTTCAAGGAAATAGGCCCTGCCTTGCCGCCAAGGGTTTACCAATATCTGTCGAAAACAGCCCAAACCACCACTTAAGCCGGATTGGGAATGATAAACGCCCTTCCCATCCGCAATCATGCAAACTCCCCGGAAACGGGGTTCTGGGATGTGTGAACCTACGCTCCTCTCTGCTTGGACGTATTACGGCCTAAGCGTACTTTGGGTCGCCGTCGCCAAACCCCACTTTACAAGGAAGGTAAGCCGACCAATTGACCAA
>JBEKIZ010000005.1:0-136394 GCA_050011515.1 Terriglobia bacterium
GGCGGACTCGGAGCGGGTTCTCTCTTAGAAAGGAGGTGATCCAGCCACAGGTTCTCCTACAGCTACCTTGTTACGACTTCACCCCAATCATGGGTCATACCTTGGGCGTTATCTCCCTTGCGGTTGGAATTACGACTTCTAGTACAGCCCACTTTCGTGATGTGACGGGCGGTGTGTACAAGGCCCGGGAACGTATTCACCGCGTCGTTCTGATACGCGATTACTAGCGATTCCAGCTTCATGCAGTCGAGTTGCAGACTGCAATCCGAACTGAGACCGGTTTTTTGCGATTGGCTCCCCCTCGCGGGTTCGCGACGCTTTGTACCGGCCATTGTAGCACGTGTGTAGCCCTGGGCATAAAGGCCATGAGGACTTGACGTCATCCCCACCTTCCTCCCCGTTATCCGAGGCGGTTCCCTTAGGGTGCTTGTCACCTTGCGGCGACCGAGCAACTAAGGATGAGGGTTGCGCTCGTTGCGGGACTTAACCCAACATCTCACGACACGAGCTGACGACAGCCATGCAGCACCTATGCAGCCGTCCCTTGCGGGAAGCCCCGATCTCTCGGGGCGGCAACTACATTTCGAGTCCAGGTAAGGTTCTTCGCGTTGCGTCGAATTGAACCACATGCTCCACCGCTTGTGCGGGCCCCCGTCAATTCCTTTGAGTTTCAGCCTTGCGACCGTACTCCCCAGGCGGAGCACTTAATGCGTTAGCTTCGGCACGGCCCCGTGAGGGGCCACACCCAGTGCTCATCGTTTAGGGCTAGGACTACCAGGGTATCTAATCCTGTTTGCTCCCCTAGCTTTCGCGCCTCAGCGTCGGTTACGGTCCAGGAAGCCGCCTTCGCCGCAGGTGTTCCTCCCGATATCTACGCATTTCACCGCTACACCGGAAATTCCACTTCCCTCTCCCGCACCCTAGCACGGCAGTCTTGAACGGCCCACCCGAGTTAAGCTCGGGGATTTCACGCCCAACTTACCGCACCGCCTACACGCCCTTTACGCCCAGTAATTCCGAACAACGCTCGCCCCCTACGTATTACCGCGGCTGCTGGCACGTAGTTAGCCGGGGCTTCTTCCACCAGTACCATCAGAACTGGCTCTTCACCAGCCCATTTTTCCCGATCGAAAGAGGTTTACGACCCGAAGGCCTTCATCCCTCACGCGGCGTTGCTGCATCACCCTTTCGGGCATTGTGCAAAATTCCCCACTGCTGCCTCCCGTAGGAGTCTGGCCCGTGTTTCAGTGCCAGTGTGGCCGTGCGCCCTCTCAGGCCGGCTACCGATCATCGCCTTGGTGAGCCGTTACCTCACCAACTAGCTAATCGGCCGCAGCCCCCTCCTCCAGCGACCCTTGCGGGCCTTTGATCCCAATGACCTGCGTCATCGGGATGTTATGCGGTATTAGCCCAGGTTTCCCCAGGTTATCCCCCACTCGAGGGTAGGTTAGCTACGTGTTACTCACCCGTTCGCCACTTTACTCATCCCCTTGCGGGGACTTTCTCGTTCGACTTGCATGTGTTAGGCACGCCGCCAGCGTTGATTCTGAGCCAGGATCAAACTCTCGTTTGAAACTTGGCTCGCCCGCAGACTTTGCAGCTCCGGACCTCCCGATTGGATCGGGAGAAATCAGCCCGGTCTTGTACCGCCCTACCGGGCGGCTCTACATCAGCCTGCAAGCGTTGACTTGTGAGTTCTCCTCCCCATTCAAATCCGGAAGGAGAATATCGTTCCACCCCTTGTCCTGAACTGTACGGTACAGGGTTTGCCAGCGGGGCAGAACGTGTCGCTCAGCATTTGGACCCGAATCCCTGAAGGACTCAGTCCGATTGACGTGGCATGCTCAACTCAATTGTCAAAGAGCTTTGTCTCCCGCCGAAGGCGGGGTCCCCCAATTGGGGAAGGTTGGAAAGCTTGCGCTTAAGGCTTCTCTTATCTGCCTCGCTGGTCTTTCCAGCACTTACTCTGTAGGCTGATTAGCTTGCAGAGCAATTATTAATTCTACCCAAGCGTTGGGCACTTGTCAAGGGTTATTGCAGAGGATTCTTGCATCCACATTTTCAGCCAATGTGAGGAGCACCTCACCCACTGGATATGCCATGTTCTTGTTCGCCGGGGCACCGCAGGCAGCAGGGTTCTCAGCGCGCGAGACAGCCGAGCGTTCGCAACCGCGACGTTGCGAAGACGCACTCCCCCGCAGCTCCATCGATCCGCGTTGTGGCAAAGGGTGAATTGCTAGTTTCATCTTTTCTTCCTTGGCTCATCACCTTCGCCGATCATTCAGAATTCACCATTCACAATTCCGCCTTTGCTTTGTATACTTTCGCTCACCATCGTGCTCGGGAGAGGAGGGAGAATCGACTAAGCTATGAAGAGCGAATCCAAGCAAAGCACACTTCCGAAAGTCGGCAGGCGGTCTTTCCTCGCCACGGCCTTGGCCGGCGCCACCGCGGCGGCGTCGGCGACTGCGGGGCAACGTGACTGGAGCGGGAAAAACCCCATTCATTACCCCGATCCAGACATCATCGTCCTGGACAAACGGTTCGCCAAATACAAAATCGGGAGCACGCCCATCGAAAGACTCTATACGGGAATGCTTTGGGCTGAAGGGCCCGCATGGAATGGCGGCGGGCGTTACCTGGTTTTCAGTGATATTCCCAACAATGTGCACATGCGATGGCTGGAGGAGGATGGCCACGTCAGCGTCTTCCATAGCCCTTCCAACAACGGCAACGGCAACACGTTTGATTGGGAAGGCCGCCTGGTCACTTGTGAGCACCTCACCCGCCGCGTCGTCCGCTACGAACATGATGGGTCGGTGCGTGTGCTGGCGGACCGCTGGCAGGGCAAGCCGTTCAACGCCCCGAATGACATCGTGGTGCATCCCGACGGGGGCATATGGTTCTCGGACCCTGGTTACGGCATCCTGACGAACTACGAAGGGCACGTGGCGCCGCTCGAGCTCAAGGAAGCCGTCTACCGGATCGATGGCAAGACAGGGAAGATCGACCTCGTCACCGATGAGGGCTACAAGCCCAACGGCCTCTGCTTTTCACCTGACTACAAGTTGCTTTATATGGTCGACACGGGGGCCACGCATTACCCCCAGGCTCCCAAAATCATTAAAGTTTTCGATGTGGTGGACGGCAAGAGCCTGCGCAACGGGCGGACTTTCACCTCCATGGAACTGCCCGGCAAGGGCACGGGGCTTGCCGACGGCATCCGCGCCGACAAGGACGGCAACATCTGGGCGGGGGCCGGCTGGGTCGGTGAGGGATACGATGGCGTGCACATCTTCGCTCCCAGCGGCGAACGGATTGGCATGATCCTGCTGCCGGAAATCTGCGCCAATCTCTGCTTCGGCGGAACCAAACGCAACCGGCTGTTCATGGCTGCCAGCCAGTCCCTTTACGCCGTTTACGTCGATACGCAGGGCGCCCACATCACCTGACGGCGACCGGAAGGGCGGGGTTTTAACCCCGCCGCAAAAGCGGCCCCCTACCTTCAGTTCGTCTCGCGCTCCGCGCAGTCCAGCGCCTGTGGGACTGCGCGGAGCGCGAGACGAGGGAACAATTAGAAGCGTCGGTAACGGCGGGGTTAAAACCCCGCCCTTCCCCATTCGTGGTGAGAAATTCCGGTTAGGCAGATTCCTGGCCTCTGCCCTCTGCTTTCTGTCTTCTGCTTTCAGGTCAGTTCACGTGGCCTCGCTCGGAGGCTGAACCATAATCCGGTTGGGGAAGGAAGCGGTCGCGGTCGTAAGGGGGGTCCTCGTGGTCGGGCAAAGTCTCTTCAGGATACTCCTCCTGCCAGTTGCGACGCCATTTTTGGTCGGCGTAGAATTTCAAATACAGGTGTATATCCTCTTCGCTGCAGCCTCCCAGGGGACTCATATGGCAGGCGGAGTCTTCGTCCAGTGTCACCGCCTTCGTCTCCTCGCGCAGCATGTCTGACCAAAGCAGCGTATAAAGCTCGCGGTCGCTCAGGTGATCTGTCTCCTCCAGGAATACGCGCAGGAGTGCCAGCCGCTGAATCAACTCCCCAAGCTTGTTGCTTAGTTGTTCATCGTCGAGTGTTTCAGGCGCCGGCAACTGCATTCCCGATTCCTCGAGCTGCTTGAAATGCGTGGTCCACGGGGCCTTTTCATAGGCGACCACTTGCTCCCAGAATTGCTCCGTGACTTCTGGGGGGCATTCCTCCAGTTCGCCTTCGACCATTTTCCCGCCTGCCAGTTCTTCCGCTTGACGCTTCAGTTCGGCTATCTTTTTTGCGCGTTCGGTCTCGTCCTCATCGCTGCCCTTCTCGCTCATAACGCCCCCTCGCCCTTCTTTGTTAACGTTGCCCGAAAGCGCCAATTATAGCCCACATCGGCCGCCCCGTGTTCCGGTAAGAAACGCGCGCCTCAGGGTCGCTTCAAACTCGGCTAAGGAGCGGCTCTGCCGCCTGACTTGCGGAAAGCCTCTGGCTTTCCGCGTCAGCCCGCCTCCTTTTATCCCGCCGCTAGGCTGGAAGGCTCAGCCTTCCAGCCTAGCGGACGAAGTCGTCAGGGCGCGAGCCTTCGGAAAGGCGAAGCCTTTCCGCAAGTCAGGCGGCAGAGCCGCTCTGCAATGTTCCCTTTCGGGGACTTTGGCGACCCTGCCAACAGAGCGGTCGTGACCCAGTTTCGTATGGAGGCGGCTTTAGGCCGTCACGTAGAGAGGTGAAATCGCCGCTACGAGGCAAATTCTGGGGGAGTGTCAACACAAAGTGGAATTCCTGCCTTGGGCGGGTTTTCTGTTATTCTTGTGAGTTTTGATCTCCCCCGATTGGAGACTGCGCATGCATTCGAGAACCCGCTTGCCGCTTGCCCTGGCATTATGCATGGTCAGCGCAGCGACATGTTACGCCGTCCAGAAGTCCTCAATTGACGATGCTCTGAACTCACTTTTCGCAGTCCACACATTCAAACAGGTTGCCATTTCACCTGATGGCAAAAGGGTCGCTTGGGTCGAGTCCTCAAGGGGAGGAAAACAGGAGCTGACGGGCAACTCCGCAATATATGTGGCTACCCTTGGCTCTTCGGAACAGCCGCGCCGTGTCTCAACCGGCGAGGGCAGCTATGAGTATGCGGAGCACGACATTGCCTGGTCTCCGGACAGCAAGAAGCTCGCTTTCCTTTCGGACAGGGAGAGTTCGGGCCAGCTTGAACTTTACGTCGCGGACGCCCCGGGTCACACGGCGCGCCAACTCACCAGCCTGACTGGATTTCTCGCTTCTCCGTCCTGGTCGCCAGACGGCAAGACATTGGCGCTGCTTTTCACCGAGAACGCCCCTCGCGCGGCTGGCCCGCT
The DNA here is from genome assembly GCA_050011515.1 of Terriglobia bacterium. Lineage (GTDB taxonomy): Bacteria > Acidobacteriota > Terriglobia > UBA7540 > UBA7540 > CAVROP01. The sequence continues at coordinate 5,329 of JBEKIZ010000005.1, forward strand.
CGAGCCCATGGCTCCACCCTCCGGGGCCATCGAGCAACACGCCTACGAACAGCGCCTGACGACCGTCGAGGTGGCCTCAGGCCAGGTCCGGCAGGTGTCGCCCGCCGACCTCTATATCCACGAGTACGATTGGGCGCCCGACGGCAGGAGATTCGTGGCCACCGCCGCGCAGGGCGCGGGCGACGCCAATTGGTGGATCGCCCGGCTCTGCACCATCGATATTGCTTCCGGCGAGGTCAGGTTCATTTACAAGCCGCCGCTCCAGATTGCCCAACCGCACTGGTCGCCGGACGGGAAGACCATCGCTTTCATCGGAGGAATCATGAGCGATGAGGGGAGCACCGGAGGCGATATCTACACGGTTCCAGCCGGCGGGGGCGAAGCCCGCCACCTCACGCCCGGCATCATGGCTTCGCCCGCCACGCTCGCCTGGCTCCCCTCCTCGGAAAGAATCCTGTTCACAGAACAAATCGACGGCTCGAGCGGCATCGCCACGGTTGATGCTCGCGATGGGAAAATCGAAACCCTCTGGAGCGGCCCCGAAACCATCTCAACCGGAACCTGGTGGGACTTTGGGATATCCCTGGCCGAGGATGGAAAGACCTGCGCGTTGGTCCGCCAATCATTCCAGCAACCCCCGGAGATCTGGGCGGGGGAGATCGGGGCCTGGAAGCAGGTCACGCGCCACAACGCCGGAGTTCATCCACGCTGGGGCAAGTCCGAAAGCATCCATTGGTCGAATGACGGGATGAAAATCCAGGGCTGGCTGCTCTACCCGGTAAATTATGATTCCTCCAAGCGCTACCCCATGGTGGTGTCCGTGCATGGCGGGCCCGGGGCCAGCGAAAAACCCTCTTGGCCGGGAGCGTTCTTCAACCTTGCGCTGCTCTCGTACGAAGACTGTTTCGTCCTCTTCCCCAATCCGCGAGGCAGTTTCGGCGAGGGCGAAGCCTTCACCGCGGCAAACGTCAAGGACTTCGGCTACGGCGATTTTCGCGACATTCTTGCGGGCGTCGACTATGTGGTGAAAACGCTTCCGGTGGATGACCGTCGCGTCGGAATTGCAGGCTGGAGCTATGGCGGCTACATGACCATGTGGGCCGTGACCCGGACGAATCGTTTTCGCGCCGCGGTGGCCGGGGCAGGCATCGCCAATTGGCAGAGCTATTACGGAGAAAACGATATCGACCAGTGGATGATTCCCTTTTTCGGCGCCTCCGTCTACGATGACCCGGGCGTCTATGCCAGGAGTTCTCCCCTCACCTTCATCAAGAACGTCAAAACTCCTACGCTCATCCTGGTGGGCGACCGCGACGGCGAATGCCCCGCGCCTCAGTCCTTCGAGTTCTGGCACGCTCTAAAAACCCTCGGCGTGGAAACCCAACTCGTAGTGTACCCTGATGAAGGCCACGTGATCTCGCAGCCTGAACACGAGCGAGACGTCACCAAGCGCACCATCGAATGGTTCAGCCAGTATCTCAAGTAGGGGCGCCTGGCGTGAAATGCCTCTGCTTTTCTCTGAACGACACGCACTTGCCATAGGGCTTAGTTGCAGAAGTTAGCGACTTTATTTGTCGAGGGATGGAAGGGCGGGTCCCGCAGGGCGGGACCCGCCGCAGAGCTCAGGCGGAGTTTGGGGGCTTTAGCCCCTGAAGCGACGCGGCTTCAGGGCCTAAAGGCCCATTCAACTCTCCGCCCCAAGGCGGCGGGGCTAAAGTCCCGCCCTTCCGAGGGTCACAGTTTATTAGTGCAACCCAGCCTTAGCGCACGTGATCGAGGGGGTGAAAAATGGGTGATCTGGTTCGGACCGGACTCTCCCTGGAAAGGGAGCTTCTCGAGAGGTTCGACGCGGCTATTAACCGCAAGGGATATCAAAACCGGTCGGAGGCCATACGGGACCTTATTCGCGAGCATCTGGTGGAAGAGGCGGCCGATGAAAACAAGGTGATCGTGGGAACGCTGACCATGGTTTACGACCACCACCAGCCGAATCTCTCCGCCAAGCTGATTGAGGCCCAGCATGAGGCCGCAAGCAAGGTTTTGGCGGCTACGCATGTGCATTTGGACCACCACCATTGCCTCGAAGTGGTCATCTTGAAAGGCCGAAGTAGGGAGGTCAAGAGCCTGGCTGATCGGATCCTGAGCCTGCGGGGAGTTAAACATGGCCAACTGACCGTCACCACAACGGGGAAACGATTTTCCAGTTGACGCGGGGGCTATCGGACTATAGATTTAGCCTTCTCATTCTTGGTGTCTACTGCCCATCTTGGCAGGATGAGGGGCGACGTCAATACTGGCAACATGCCTGACCAGCGGCGCCCACGCTAACATTCAAGAAAAGGAGACCTGATATGAAGGTCGGACTCTTTACGGCGCTCCTGGCTAGGCTCAGTTTGGACGAGGTCATCGAAAAGATAAAGCCTCTCGGCATCCGCACCGTCGAGTTGGGAACCGGGAACTACCCTGGCGACCCGCATCTGAAGCTGGACTGGATGAGCCAACCCTCCAAGATTAAAGAGTTCAAGCAAAAGCTCGAGGATCAGGGCATAAACATCAGCGCCTTGAGTTGCCATGGCAACCCACTTCATCCCAACAAGAAGATTGCGGAGGCGCACGCGGAAATCAGCCGCAAGACGATTTTGATGGCGGAAAAACTGGGCGTTACGCGGGTGATCGATTTTTCCGGTTGTCCTGGCGATTCGGATAATGCTCAATACCCGAACTGGTCCCCCACGCCCTGGCCACCGGATTTCCTGGAAATCTTGAAATGGCAGTGGGAGAAAAAGGTTATCCCCTTCTGGACGAAGCGCGCCAAGTTTGCGCAGGACCACGGGGTACGGATCGGCATCGAAATGCATCCGGGATTCGTGGTTTACAACCCGGAAACCATGCTCCGCCTTAGGGAAGCCGCCGGACCTGCCCTCGGTTGCAACTTCGATCCCAGCCACATGTTCTGGCAAGGTATTGACCCCTGTGCGGCGGTGCGCAAGCTGGGCGAAGCAGTATTTCACATCCACGCCAAGGACACGCGCCTTTACAATGTCAACATCATGGTGAATGGCGTGCTCGACACCAAACCCTATAGCGATGAGAAAAACCGCTCGTTTATCTTCCGCACCGTCGGTTACGGTCACGACTTGGATTTCTGGGCGGACTTTGTCTCCACGCTCCAGATGGTGGGTTACGACGATGTGCTGTCCATCGAACACGAAGACAGCCTGATGTCTGTGGACGAGGGTCTGACCAAAGCGGCCAATTTCTTGAACCAAGTCATTATCAAAGAAAAACTCAAGGAGATGTGGTGGGCGTGAGAAAAGCAGGATTCAGGAGTCAGGAGTCAGAATGCGCAGCCCTCGGGCCTGCTTCCCCCCTGACGTCTCAAACGCGGCGCCGGCTCCTCTGTATTCTGACTTCTGACTCCTGCTCGTCACTTGTTACTTATGGAAAGAGGTGAATCCGAAGATGCCAGAGATCAACGTTGCTCTAATCGGTCACCAATTCATGGGCAAGGCCCATTCAAACGCTTACCGGCAGGTCAGCAGGTTCTTTCCCGGCAAGTATCGGCCGCGCATGAAAGTGCTTTGTGGGAAGGCTTGCAGCGAAGAACTCGAGGCCACGGCGCAGCAGTTGGGCTGGGAAGAGTCCGACTGCGACTGGCGCCGGGTAATCGAACGTAAGGATATTGACCTCGTGGATATCTCGACGCCGGGGTACCTTCACCACCCCATGGCCATAGCCGCCGCCGAGGCTGGCAAGCACGTCATCTGCGAGAAGCCCCTGGCCAACAATCTGGCTCAGGCCAAGGAGATGCTCCGCGCGGTGGAAAAAGCCGGCGTTTCCCACATGGTGAACTTTAATTATCGCCGGGTGCCCGCGGTAGCCTTCGCCAAGAAGCTCATCGAAGAGGGCCGCCTGGGGCAGGTCTATCATTATCACGGCGCGTACCTCCAGGACTGGATCATGGATCCAGACTTCCCCCTGGTCTGGCGCCTGGAAAAAAAATACGCGGGCAGCGGCGCCCTGGGAGACGTCGGGGCACACGCCGCCGATTTAGCCCAGTTCCTGAATGGTTACATCGAATCGGTCGCCGGCCAGATGACCACGTTCATTAGGGAGCGGCCTTTGCCCGGCACCGGTGAAGGCGCCTGGGGAGCCAAAGGAGCAGAAGGGAAGAAAGGCAAGGTCACAGTGGATGATGACTCGAACTTTCTCGCCCGCTTCAAGAACCGCGCCGTGGGAGTCTTTGAGTCGTCACGCTTCGCCGGGGGCCGGAGGAATTACAACACCTTCCAAATCTACGGCAGCAAAGGCAGTCTGGCTTTCAACCTGGAAAGGATGAACGAGCTGGAATTCTATGATCGCACGGAGCCCAATGAGCAGCAGGGCTTCAAGACGATCATGGTGACAGAGGGCAACCATCCTTACGTCGGCGCATGGTGGCCACCAGGCCACATCATTGGTTACGAGCACACGTTCGTCCATGCCATCCACGACTTCCTGACGGGATTGGAGAAGGGCCAGCCGCCCCAGCCCGGGTTTGACGAAGGCGTGAAGGTTCAAGCCGTCCTGGACGCTGTGGAGCGCTCGGCAAAGTCAGGACGGTGGGAGAAGGTAAGAACATGAAAAACTCGGCCTGTAGCCGGGACGTACCAATCGGGAGATCGGGTGATCGGGTGAACAACCCAACAGGCTTCGTCCTCGAGGTAGGAAGATGCTAGACAAGCATTTGGACCTCCGCGACCGGACGAAACGGTTTGCGTTGCGCGTCCTAAAGCTCTGCGGCTCGCTCCCCAAGACGGAGGCTGCGCGCACCATTAGCCGGCAGCTTCTCCGCTCCGGGACCTCGGTCGCGGCGAACTATCGGGCCGCCGGCCGAGCGCGCTCCCGAGCCGAGTTCGTAGCCAAAATGGGGGTGGTCGTCGAGGAAGCTGACGAGTCCGTTTTCTGGCTAGAACTCCTGGTGGAGAGCGGAATGATCGCCAAAGCTCGCTTGCACGACCTCGTTGCCGAAGCAAATGAACTGGTTTCCATTTTCGTTGCGTCCCAGAAAACCGCGAAAGGAAGATGAACGAGCAGCGGTAGGGGGCTTCTTGTTCACCCGATCTCCCGATCACCCGATCTCTCGATTATCCAATCTTGGGGGAATAAACCTATGGCTTACATGATGGGAATTGACGTTGGAACCACCGGGACACGGGCAATCATCGTCCGCCCGGATGGTCATATTGTGGGAGCTGCCACGGGCGATCACCAGCCCATGAAAATGGCCAAGCCCGGTTGGGCAGAGCAGGAGCCTGAGGACTGGTGGCGCGCGACTCTGGTGGCCATCCGTGGGGCCCTCGAGCAAGCCCAGCTCAAGGGCAGCGACATTGACGCCGTGGGGTTTTCCGGCCAAATGCATGGCGTGGTTCTGATGGACAGCACGCCGGCGGTCCTCCGGCCCTCCTTGATCTGGTGCGACCAACGCAGCCAGGCGCAATGCGACTGGATCACCGCAACGGTCGGGGCGGAGCGATTGATCAAGCTGGTCTCCAATCCCGCCCTCACAGGCTTCAGCGCGCCCAAGCTGCTTTGGATCCGCGATGAGGAGCCGAAGACTTTCGAGCGCGCCGCGCACTTCCTCCTGCCCAAGGATTTTGTGCGTTTCCGTCTTACGGGTGAATTTGCCACCGACGTCTCGGACGCCTCGGGCACTTTGCTTTTTGATGTGACCAACCGCCGGTGGTCGCGCGAGATGTTGTCGGCGCTTGATTTGGACGCCAAGCTCCTGCCGCGCGCCTACGAGTCTGTCGAAATCACGGGACAGATCACACCCGAGGCCGCCGTACTCACCGGCTTGAGCGCCGGTACGCCGGTGGTGGGCGGTGCAGGCGACCAGGCCGCAAGCGCCGTGGGCAATGGGATCGTCGAGCCCGGGCTGACCTCCGCCACGCTGGGCACCTCGGGTGTGATCTTTGCCTACACCGAGGCGCCCAAGCTCGACCCCCGTGGTCGCATCCATACGTTCTGCCACGCCGTTCCCGGCAAGTGGCACGTGATGGGGGTCACTCAGGGCGCCGGACTCTCCCTGCGCTGGTTCCGCGACAACTTTGGAGCTTCGGAGAGCTGGTACGCCCGCCACACGGGCGCCGATGCTTACGACCTCATTATCAACGAGGCCCGGGAAATTCCCCCTGGAAGTGGCGGCGTCCTGTGGCTGCCCTACCTGATGGGCGAGCGGACGCCTCACCTCGACGCCCAGGCGCGAGGCATGTGGTTCGGTCTGACCGCTGTTCACACGCGGGCACACCTCATCCGCTCCATCCTGGAAGGGGTGGCGTTCAGTCTGCGCGACTCGATCGAGATATTCAGAGAGTTGAAAATTCCGCTCGAGCAGATTCGCTCCTCGGGCGGCGGCTCGCGCAACTTCACTTGGCGAGAAATCCAGGCGGATATATTTGGCATGGAACTCGTGACCCTCCGAACCTCGGAAGGCTCTGCCTTCGGCGCTGCCTTGCTCGCCGGCGTCGCGGCAAAGACCTATTCGAGCGTTTCGGAAGCAGCGGCAGAAGCCATACAGGTGAAAGAGAGCATGACGCCCCTGGCGGAAAACGTCAGAGCTTATGACCGCTATTACCAGGTGTATCGCGACCTTTATCCCGCCGTCCGGGATTTGGCGCACACCCTGGCGAATTTGGCGTAGGGCCGAACCGCGTTCGGCGCAGCAGGATGCTGAAAGACCTTCGTGGACGTCGTCATTCCGACCCTGAGCGGAGCGAAGGGGAGGAATCTCGCTCTGCCTGCGGACCGGCGCTCAAGGTGGCCTGGGGGACAGGAGGAAGAAAGAACAGAGCGAGATTCCTCTCCCGCGACTGCGGGATCGGAATGACAAAGGGGAGTAGAAGGTCATGGGACGAGTTCAGAAGATGCTGATTGGCTGCGCCCTCGGCACCTCGCTGGCATCAATTGGCGTGGCAACCGGATCGCGGCACAATTATTTAACAACAAATCCGATAACCTTATTTTCAGCGGGGTTTGCCATGGCAACTCAGAATGATTCCTTTTCCGCAAGCCTTGAAAAGACTCAATTCAACGGCTGGAATGCGTATCGCCTGACCAATGGCATCGTCACCCTGTATGTCGCTCCTGACATCGGGGGCCGCGCCATTCAGTTGCAGCTTGGCGAGAAGGGGTTCTTCTTTGTGAATAAAGACTTGGCCGGGAAAGTCCTGCCGCCTGAGCAGAACAACGTCAAAGCCGGCTGGGCGAACTACGGCGGTGACAAAGTCTGGCCCGGACCGGAAGGTTGGATGAGCGAGGATCAATGGCCCAGCATTCCCTACTACATACTGGACGGCAGCAAGTATACGGCCGAGTTGGTCACGGAGACGCCCGCCGAGGTCGCCGTCCGCGTGACCAGTCCTGCGGACCCGCGTACCGGTGTGCAATTTGTGCGGACGTATCACGTTTATGCCGGGACCACGCGCCTTAAGGTCGACCAGGTGATGCGCAACATCAGCCGCCGGCAAATTCGTTGGGGGATCTGGCACTTAATTCAGAACGATGCTGCGGCCGCCCACGACCCTTCGAAACCAAACCCCGACCTGTTCATGTATATCCCGCTCAATCCCCACAGCAAGTATCCCCGGGGCTACTACAACCCGTACGGTGACGCTCGACACCCAAGCTACGAGCTCCTGCACGGTGGCCACATGCTGCGCGTCCACTACCTCTACCGCGTCGGGAAGGCCGCAGCCGACACGGACCGAGGCTGGTTCGCCGTGGTCAACGGACAGAAAAACATCGGCTTCGTCGAGAACTTCACTTGTTTCCCCGAAAAGGAATATCCCGACGGCGCTGCCGTGGAAACCTGGAATAACGGCCCCGGCATAATTTCCCGCGGACCTTGGGACCAGACTCTTCCTGACGACCCGAAGCAAAATCCCTACATCCTCGAAACCGAGGTGCTAAGCCCCTATGCGACACTTAACCCCGGCGAGGAATACTCGTTCCCAGTCTATTGGTCACCCACCAGTGTCCCGAATCCGGTGCTGAACGCCGTATGGGCAGGCGCCATCAACGAGCCGCTAAAGGCAAACCTCGAAGGTGGGCAGGTTAGTCTGAAGGGCGTCTTTGGCGTCTTCACCCCAGGAACTCTGGTCGCTAACTTCTACAATGTAATGGGAGAGGAACTGGGTCAGGCGACCTTGCAGGCCGTCGATCCCCGAGAGGTTGTCCGACTCGATAAATCCATCCCGGCGCCCGCAGGCACCTTCCGTGTGAGCGTCTTCGTGAAAGATATTGACGGCGAGAACCGCGGATACCTGGGCAATGTGGTACTGAAGTAGGGGCGCTTCGCGAAGCGCCCTGGTGAACAATCCCGCCCGTTTCCGTAGGGGCGGTTCGCGAACCGCCCCTACTGTCGCTTGCGAAAGCCTTCTGCCAGGACCAGAGGACGATACCTCCCTAGCCCGGATTTCTCACCACGTTTGGACGTTCTTACGGGGCCGCCGGAAGGGCGGGGCTTCAGCCCCGCCGAAATCGCGGCTCCCACCCTCTGTTGGTCCCGTGCCCCGCGCAGTCCCGCAGGCGCGGGACTGCACGGGACACAGGAATAATCAGGAAGGCCTTGTAGCGGCGGGGCTGAAGCCCCGCCCTTCCAGACCCGTGGTGAGAAATGCGGGCTAGTACCCCCGTACTGTTGGCAACAGACCGCACTGGATGGAAACTAGCGGGGAGGTGACACCACGTGCAGAGCACTTGGTGACACGCCGGCAGTCACGCGGCGTTGCGGGAGAGCGCATTCGGACTGCTCTCAACAACTACCCGGAGGCTGTCCCCCAGGCACTGACACTACCACCATTGTAGCGGAAAGAGTGTTTCGGAGGCGGTGTCATCTGCCGCTCAGGCGCGATGCGAGAGGATAGTTTGCAAATAGATTAATGACCAGGAAAGTAATAGGGAGTGGGGAAGGCGGCCCATTGTGGTGAATGACGTGAATAGGGCGGTGGCAAGCCGTGCCAAACGAAGGGCAGCCCAAAGGAGCGACGGTTATAGTTTCCTCCAGATCGTCATCACTCTTGTGGTGGTGAGTACGCTGGTAGCCATGGCGCTCCCAACAACCGTGAATGCCTTGCGCAATTATCGGCTCACCGCGGCCGTGTCCGCCGCCACCGGAGCGATTTCGGCCACCCGCTACCAGGCCATCATGCACGCATACCCGTACAACATAACCTTCAATTCCAGTAACGCAACCTATCAGTTGGCTAGTGAGCCGCCCCCGGCGACGAGCTTTACGAACGTGGGCACCGCTATCCCGATCAGTGGTGTTCACGACGTCACAATCAACCAGACCACCACGCTTCAATTCAACGCCAATGGCACTGTTTCGGCCACTACGGGCGCCATGAGTTTTACGATCAGCAACGGCCTTTTAACGAAGACCATTAGCGTGACAGGAGTCGGCGATGTTTCTGTCAACTAGATCGGCTTCAGCCCATGGATTCACCCTCTTGGAGACCCTCGTGGCGCTCATCGTCCTTTTGATAGGGGTGCTAGCGACTGCCCTCCTGGCCGCGCGCTGCATGAACACCAGTCACCAGTCGAAGTACATGAACCTGGCGGCAGAATTGGCCTCGGAAAAGTTGGAGGACCTGAACCGGTGGGACGTCGACGATCCGCAGATTTGCGTGCCATCGGCAGGCTCGTCTGTAGGCAGTCTGACCCAGGACATTATTGGAAACCCTACTACTTGTCCGCCGCCTCTCAACATGTGCTCGTCGACAGGAAACTCGGCCGTCGTGAGCTACTATGACGACGTCTGCATGGCCACGGTCAACAGCACCGACTGCCCGAACCCGACCTACGGCTGCTTCTCCGAGACCGTGAGCAGCCCCGGCAGTGGCAGCACGGTCTACACCACCACCACCCACGCTCCAGACGGAACCATAACGGTCACTAACCCTACTACGATGCCCACCCCCACGTTTCACCGACGCTGGATTATCGAAGCCAACACTCCGGTGGCTGGCGTAAGCGCGATTTGCCTGTCCGGCACGCGACGCGTGACGGTTCTGGTGACCCTGATGGACCTGTCCGTCCAGCCGCCGGTGACCTTTCAAATGAGCATGGTGCGCCCATGAGGACAAGGAAAGGAACTTTCTCAATGAGCCGTGGTCTACTGCACGTCCCCAAGGTTGGGCGGCGCGACAAGGGTTTTTCGCTCTTGGAATTGATGGTGGCGGTGGCCATCTTCATTTTGGCGAGCGCGAGCAGCCTCATGCTTTTCTCCCGCCTGGATACGACGGCCAACCAGCAACAAGGCATGGTCGGTCTCAATATTGGGATCCGCAATGCGGCCGGACAATTGCAGCTCGACCTGGCAAATGCAGGCACAGGATACTACGTCGGGTACAACATCCCAAGCTGGCCGGTCGGCGTCACTATCATCAACAACGTGCCGGCGGCGGGCACTTCCTGTTACAACGCCACGACCAACTCGTACACCGCTAACTGCTTCGATCAGATTAATATCCTTGCGGTGGCGAATTCCACCACCTACCCCCCTATTAACGCCACGGACAGCTCCGGAGCAAATGGGACGTCGAACTGCTCAAACACATCTAAGGGAGTGGCATACGGTCAAGCTGCCACTGGGCTTACGCTCGCGGCGACGGCGGCCAAATACGTCAGCGGTGCTCAACTGCTCTTTCTAACCAGCACGGGGCAGAGCTTGACGGCGGTGGTTCTGACCCAGGCCCCGACGGTTGTGGGGTCGGCCGTCAAGTTCACCTTCAATGCCACCAACACCGATGGCACCAACACCGGCGCCAACTGGAAGACTAACGACCCGCTGGACATCACGGCTTGCGACGGTAATACTTGCCCAACACCCAATAATTTTGGAGATCAGTTCTGTGGCGGCGATTGGATTCTCCAACTGGCCCCCATCACCTACCAGGTGAGTACTGCGAATCAGCGCGATCCACAGCTCCAACGGGTCCAAGGGGGCACCACCACGGTCGTTATGGACCAGATCCTTGGGTTCAAGGTGGGAGTGACGATTTGGAACAGCGTTACCGACTCGTTGCCAACCCAATACAATTACAACGCGGCCCAATACAACGCCAACAACACAAGTCCACCGCCCTATGATTCGGCCTATCTGTTCTCTCGGGTGCGGTCCGTGCGCGTTTCCCTGATCGCGCGCACCCAACCCAGCACCGACCCTTCCTTCACTTTCCGTAATCCATTTGATGGCGGGCCTTACGTAGTGCAGGGCGCCTCTGTGGTGGTCAACCCACGGAACTTGAGCATGAATGACTGAGGTGATGTCATGAACGGCAGATGGGAATTCGTTGATGAAATCAGCCCCGACGTGTCGGGGCGAAAGAATGTAGCCCACGGTCCCGCAGGGCGGGATGGGTCAGCGAACCCTCCCTTACCCCCGTCCCCTCCCGCTCGGGCGGGAGAGGGGTGTCCCGCTCTGCGGGACGGGGTGAGGGCCCTCCACCCAGGGCTGGCGCCCTGGTCCCGCGTCCGCGGGATTCCGCCCCTGACGGGGCTGCGAAAGCAGCATTATGGAGACCACGGGTTTGCGCTCGTCTTCACCCTGCTGCTCTTGAGCATGATGAGCCTCATGGCCCTGGCGATGGTCTTTTCCTCGACCTCCGACATGTTGATCAACGGTTACTACCGCAACGCCCGAGGATCGTTCTACGCTGCGGACTCCGGACTCAACATCGCCCGGCAACAGTTACAAGACCAGATCGTTGCTCAGGTTCCCAGCACCTTCACGACGAATCCGATCCCCACGGGCGCAGCGGCGACAGTTTTGAGCAGCGTTTTGACTGCGTACGCGAGTTCCACCTCTCTCAATGCCGGCCAGGCTGCCAACTCATGGGTCGAGAGCTTCGTGATTCCTAACACTACGGGGTGCCCGACCACCTTTTCCCTCGCACCCAATTCGCCCACTATAACCTCTTACGATTCTAATAATAACCCAAATGGATATAAATATATTTATAACTACCAACTCTGCGTCAGGGGAATGGCCCAGGGTTCGGAGCAGACCACCGTATCCGAGACGGGAAGTCTCATTTTGGCGGTCAGCGGCACACAGTCAACTTCCACGACCAGCTTCGCCGCTTATGGGGCCTTCATTGACCAGTTCGCTCCCTGCCTCGGGCCGCTGGTCCCCGGCACCTTGACGGGCCCCTTTTTTACGAATGGCGCCTGGCAGTTTGGCACCAGCGGCTCTTATATCTTTACCGACCCCGTGGGGCAGGCGAACGCCGATGCAGACTTCTGGTTTGGAAACACCTGCATTCAGTCTCCAACCAGCAGTTACAAGTACGGGAGTGGAAACCAAGCGCAGACGATTAAGCCCACCTTTGAAGGAAACCCGCCCTTCAGCCTCGGACTCAACACGGAGTCCCTGCCGCAGAATGACTACAGCCAGCAGTGGGCGGTGCTGGATAGCAAAGGCACGGGCGAGGGTTCCAGCGCTCCCACTAATGCTCAGATGAATGCTTCGCTGAAGACCGCTTCGGGAGCGGCCTATCCCACAAGCGGGGCCTCCTCCGGGGTTTATATCCCCTACACCACGAGCGGCAGCGTTAACACCGTCGATGGGGGTGGCTTCTACGTGGCGGGAAGCTCGAGCGTGGGTGCGAGCATTACGCTTTCGACCAGCGGAACGTCCGCGCAGGTTTTTACCATTGCACAGACTCCTAGCTCCACCACAACGACAACCACAATCACGGTTGACCCGCTCGCGACCCCACCGACTTCCTGGAACTGCCCTTCGGGAACGACTGGCACTACCACGGTGGCGACCAAGGTGGGATCAGGTTCGACCACTACCGTCAACTTCTGCGCTGTCCCCATGAACCTAAGCGGAAGTACGCCGACGCCAGGCACCATCCTTTACGTGAACGGCGATATCGCCTCTACTAATTGCTCGTATGGTGGCTGCACCGGTGGTCTGAGCGGCCCAGGTCAGGGGCAGGCGGGCATTCAAGATTACAATGCCATCACCATTGTGGCCAATGGCGATATCGATATCGAGGGTGATTTGATTTACAAAACTGAACCTGTCACTACGACACAGAACCAAGTTGTGGCAGGAACGAACCCGGCTTGTTGCAATGGGGACCCCGCCGATACCTTGATCCCCGGGCACAATAACGGCCAGGTGCTGGGCCTTTTTACGGCCAACGGAAACATCAACCTCAACAGCAATTATTCAAACAACAACCTGGAGGTTGATGCCAGTATGGCGGCGCTTCAGGCAGGTCAGAATTATGGCTTCAGTACCAACGAAGGCTCCCTCAACACCGTGACCAATGTGGGCGGTCGGATTGAGAATGCGGCTCACGGAGTCAACATAACGACCTTCAACGTGTACTTCGACCAACGGTTTGCCAACACCCAAGGATTTGCGCCGCCGTGGTTCCCCTCGACCACCGTCACCGCCACCGGCCCCGCACCCGCCGTCGCCAAACCAACCGTGCAGCGCGTTCAGTGGGCGCTGAAGAATATGTGATTGAATCCGGGGGTCGTTTCGGCATGTCAGTCTGAGAGAAGTTGTCAGTCTTCAGTTATCAGTGGTCAGTTGTCAGTCGTCAGTGGTCCGTTATTCGTTCTCGGCCGTTGGTTTCCAGCTTTCAAAAAGATTGGGCTAGTACTTAGTTGCATTAATAACCGATATTATTTATGACCCTCGGAAGGGCGGGGCTTTAGCCCCGCCGTCTCGGGGCGAAGAGTGGAACGGGCCTTTAGGCCCTGAAGCCGCGGCGCTTCAGGGCCTAAAGCCCCCAAAATCCCACCTAAGCTCTGCGGCGGGGCTAAAGCCCCGCCCTTTCATCCTCTGACAAATAAGATCGCTAACTTCTGCAACTAAGCACTAGGGACTGGGGACTAGCAGGATGCTGAAAAACCTTTGTGAACGGTGTCATTCCGAGCCCTTCACTGTCATCCTGAGCGCAGCGAAGGATCTCGCTCTGGAACCAAAGGACTTGCGAGATTCCTCGTCGTCCCGCAGGGCGGGACTCCTCGGAATGACAGGCGAGGCAGGTTTATCAGCATCCTGCTAGCCCCAGCCCCTAGCCCCTAACACCTGGCCCCTGACACCTGACACCTGAAACCTATTTACTCCGCCGCTTTTTCCCCGCATCATAATCCGTTCGGTTCACGTCGATACGATTGGCAATCTGTCAACTGTCGACTGTCGACTGGCAACTGTGAACTGGAGAAGTGGGGAGGCTCGTTGTCTGAAACAACATCAACCGCGCATCCCTCTCGAGCCAAGATTCTGCTCGCCTTCGCAGCCGTTTACCTCATCTGGGGGTCCACTTACCTCGCCATCCGATACGCCGTTGAAACAATCCCTCCCTTGTTCATGGCGGGGTGCCGGTTCGTTATGGCCGGCGCCACGTTGTACCTGTTGACGCGCGCTGGTGGGGCGACTGCGCCCTCCCGTCGTCATTGGGCCGGCGCAGCCATTTTAGGGGCTTTGCTCCTGGTGATTGGGAATGGAGGGTTGTGCTGGGCGGAGCAGCGAGTGCCTTCCGGACTCGCCGCTTTGCTGCTGGCGACCATCCCCATCTGGATGGTCCTGCTCGATAGCTTAAGGAAAGGCGGCACGAAGTTGGAGGGGCGGGTGGTTGGCGGAATGGCTATCGGTGGGGCCGGACTTGCCTTGCTGGTGGGTCCGGCCCACCTGTGGGGTAGCTCGCGCGTGGATCTTGCCGGCGCGGGAGTACTGATGTTCTCGTCGTTTTCCTGGTCATTCGGCTCCATTCTCTCGCACAAGCTGGAATTGCCCCCTTCGCCCTTTCTGGCGGCGGCCATGGAGATGCTGGCCGGCGGCGCCTTGCTCTTGTTGCTGGGCGTCCTGAGCGGGGAGGGCAGGCAGCTCCATTTCCACGATGTCGCCCTCCGCTCCTTGCTGGGTCTTTTCTATCTGATTGTGGCGGGCTCGCTGCTCGGTTTCACTGCTTACATCTGGTTGTTGCGCACGGTAGCCACGGCGCGGGTTTCCACTTATGCTTTTGTGAACCCGGCCGTGGCGGTTTTCCTCGGTTGGGCTGGAGGCGGCGAGGCATTGACGGCTCGTGAGTTGCTGGCCAGCGCCACCATCATCGCCGGTGTAGCGCTCATCATCACCCACCGGCCAAGTCCCGTCGCCGTCACCCCGGATACAGAGGGCCTCCCCTCGGAGAAACCATAAAGCAGAAACTAGAAATCAGAAAATGGAAACTGGCAGCCTTGTGGTCGAGCTTCTGATTTTCAGTCTGGAATATCCGAAATTCGTCGCGCCCGTTTCCAGTCAGTCTACTTTCGACCTTCGACCTTCGACTTTTGACTAGTCGGCCAGCTCCATGTCATGCTCAGGACGCCGCTCTTTGGCGGACGAAGCATCCCCGTAGTTTCCTTGCACCGATAGGCTACTGATGTAGCGTACTATTAAGCGGGCGAACCGCCAAGTGTCTCAAAATGCCACATTCATGCGCTCCCGCGCATATCCCCGGCGTTCTTCTAACCCATTGAAAACACATGAAAACTTGATCCTGCTGGTGCAGAACATTTCAAAAAAGCGAGACGCGTGGGAAAAATGGAAATCCCGTCCACATCAGACCATGGGCACTTAGGATGACAGCATTGGGCGCGCCCGTGGACTACGGTAACAACTCCAACCTTCGAATTGGGGTTCAAACATCCTCCGGCAGCAAGAATCGGGTTGCGCCGACGCTCCATCCTAGCGATGATGGATCAGGATGGCAGGGAGGGAAAATGCAAACGAAAGCGGAAGATTATCGACGCATCGAGAAAGCCATACAGTTTCTCGCGAAGAACTATCATCACCAGCCGAGTTTGGACGAGGTGGCGCGGAACGTCAACCTGAGCGAATATCACTTCCAGCGGCTCTTTCGGCGCTGGGCAGGCATCAGTCCCAAGCGCTTGCTACAGTTTCTGACACTGGAACATGCCAAGAAGGTTCTCGAGGAATCCCGGAGCGTGCTGGACGCCGCCTATGATGCGGGGTTGTCCAGCCCAAGCCGCCTGCACGACCTTTTCGTGAATGTCGAGGCAATGACTCCTGGAGAGTTCAAGGCCAAAGGGGCAGGCTGCAAGATCAGTTACGGATACCACCCCAGCCCCTTCGGTGAGTGTCTTCTCGCGGTTACCGAGCGCGGGATTTGCGGATTGGGTTTCGTGGGGGAAGGGGGTCGAGCAGAGGCTCTCGAGGATTTCAAGCGAAGATGGCCGGCGGCAGAGTTTCAAGAGAATCCGCGGAAGACCCGGATCACTATCAATAGAATTTTCAGTCCCAAGAAAAGAAACGGCAGTAATCCTGTGAAGCTGTTGTTGATGGGCACAAACTTCCAAGTCAGAGTCTGGGAAGCCCTGCTCAGGATTCCGCCGGGTTCAATGGTGTGCTATGAAGACTTGGCGCGCCAACTTGGGAAGCCGTCGGCCGCACGGGCTGTGGGCAGCGCGGTGGGCCGGAATCCCATATCTTTCCTCATTCCTTGCCACAGGGCTATCCGCAAGATGGGGATTACCGGTGATTATCATTGGGGAGCGGCTCGAAAGAAGGCTATCCTTGCGTGGGAAGCGGCGCGCAAGAATGGAGAATCGGAATAACACATGGCTGCCCCGCCTTTGATGCTTGATGCTGAGACTCGCGCCAGACTTTGGCGGCAATTGGTGGACGCTATTGAAACCTACGCCACAAAGCTGGAGACCGGCCGAGTCACGCCTCCGCTCGATCCCGTGAAGCTCCGCGCCTTGCTCTCGCGCTTCGATTTCTCCGCGCCGATCGATGCTTTCGAGGCCCTCGATTTTCTAGTCGAGGGTCTGTGGAAGTTTCAAACCCACACACCGCATCCCCGCTATTACGGACTGTTCAACCCCGCACCGACTACCATGGGCATCGCTGGGGACGCCCTGGTTGCGGCCTTTAACCCCCAACTCGCCGCCTGGAGCCACAGCCCACTGGCCATCGAGGTTGAACAGCATTTGGTGCGTGCCTTCGGCGCTCGATTTGGTTACGACCCCGCGCAGACCGATGGGACTTTTGCTTCAGGTGGCATGGAAGCCAACCACACGGCGGTCCTCACCGCTTTGGTGCAGACGTTTCCGGAATTCTCCTGCCGTGGCGTCCGAGCGCTTGCCGCCCAGCCCGTTCTCTACGTTTCCGCAGAGGCGCATCATTCCTTGCTGAAGGCGGCTCGACTGTGCGGGCTGGGGACGGATGCCGTGCACGAGATTCCAGTGGATGACAGCCTGCGCATGAATCCGGCAGTCCTAGTTTCGAGAATCGCCCAGGACCGTGGCCAGGGCTTCGCGCCTTTCATGGTGGTTGCAACTGCGGGAACCACTAACGCGGGGGTGATTGATCCCCTTGCCGCCGTCGCAGAGGCGGCTGCGCGCGAAAAACTATGGCTTCACGTGGACGCGGCGTGGGGCGGGGCGGCAGCGTTGGTCCCCGAACTGCGTCCTCTATTGGAGGGCATCGAGCGCGCTGATTCAATTACCTTCGACGCGCACAAGTGGCTTTCTGTGCCCATGGGCGCGGGAATTTATATCACCCGGCACACCGATATCCTCGATCGAACATTCCGTACCGCCGTAACGTATATGCCGCGCGAGGCAGCGGAATTGGACGTGGTCGATCCCTGCATGCACTCGATCCAGTGGTCCCGCCGGGCCATAGGTCTGAAGGTGTTTCTCTCGCTGGCCGTAGCTGGTTGGGAGGGATACGCCGCGGCAATCCGCCAGATGGTGGCCATGGGCGCGCTGCTGCGGGAGCAACTCGAAGCCTCGGGCTGGCAGGTCGTTAACGAAACACCATTGCCCCTCTGTTGCTTCATTGACAAGCGGCATGCGGAGGGCCGCTCCGCTGCCTACCTGCACGCGGTGGCCATGAAAGTTGTCGGCTGTGGAAAAGCCTGGATTTCAACTACCTGCCTGGCCAACTCAGTGCCCGTGCTTCGGGCCTGCATCACGAACTACCGGACCAGCGGCGACGATATTGCAGCCTTGATTGGCGCTCTCGAAGAAGCTCGAAGACAACTTCGTTAGCCCAGCTTCCGCACTCGGCGGAGTGAAACCGCGAGAAAGAGCGGGAGGCCACGAATTCCTGAACGGCGCGGGCAGCATCGAGCATGTCCCACAGGTGTGCGGCATCCTTGGCCTCAGGCTGCATACAGGATCTCGCGGGCCTTCAGGATCTCGTGCCGACGAAAGGGATTGCGTAGTGCTCGGGGAGAGAGGAGGTCCACGTCACGCCCGAAGATCTCCCGGAGCTCGCCGATCATGTCCGTCCAGTCGTAGAGGCTCCATTGGGCGTCCGAGGCGAAGGCTACCAACAGATCCACGTCGCTATCGGGGCGGAAATCGTCGCGGACAACCGACCCAAACGCGGACAGTTCCGCGACCTTCCACTTGCGACAGAAATCGTCAAGCCGCTTTTTGGAGGTTGTAATATTCACCCAGTCCCCCACGAGCGTGACACTGGCTGCCAAAGGCCATTATGCCAGAACCGAACCAGGCCGGCAAATGCCAGTCCCACTGAGTTGCGGTGTCGTTTCGAAATGGGAGCCAATTCGAAACGCCTGTCATTCCGAGCGCAGCGAGGAATCTCGCTCTGGGCTCAGGTGGATAGGGCTCGTGAGAAGGAGATCAAAAGCTGGGGCGAAAGTGAAGATTCCCTTGATCGAAGCGGTGAATCGGGATTGGAAAGCCTTTAGCGCCACTCGGTACGGCGCTCAAGGCAGCGCGGCCGGTGGTAAGTGGAGGAAACAGTCAGAGCTAGATTGCCCCCTTCGCTCCGCTCTGGGTCGGAATAACAACATTCACAAACGTTCTTCAGCTTCCCGCCAGTCGTCGCGCTGCTGAAAACACTGCTTGCTGCTTCGCGGCGAATCTGCGAACATTCGCACTTCAGCACTAAGTCAGGTTTCATTTCGTAGGCTGATTACCCTGGAGGCAAGAATGCCATTTGATCCCAAGCACTGTAGTCGCACCATCACCGACGGGCGAGACCGGGCGGGCGCTCGGGCCATGCTCAAGGCAATTGGTTTCACGGATGCCGACTTGGCGAAGCCGATTGTTGGTATCGCGAATACCTGGATTGAGACCATGCCTTGCAATTTCCATCTGCGCGAGCTGGCCGCAAAAGTGAAAGAAGGCGTGCGCGCGGCGGGTGGAACGCCCATGGAGTTCAACACCATTGCGATTTCCGACGGCGTGACGATGGGCACGGAAGGTATGAAGGCTTCGCTGGTGAGCCGCGAAGTCATCGCCGACTCGATCGAGTTGCTGGGCCGTGGCCACATGTTTGACGCCATGGTGGCGCTGGTCGGATGCGACAAGACAATCCCCGGAGGCGCGATGGCCCTGATTCGCCTAAACGTGCCAGGCATTGTCCTGTACGGCGGGTCGATTGCCCCAGGACGGTTCCAGGGCCACGACGTTGCGATTGGGGACGTGTACGAAGCCGTGGGCGCACATGCTGCGGGGAAGATGACGGACGCCGAGCTTAAGGACCTCGAGGACCATGCCTGTCCTGGCGCTGGCGCCTGCGGCGGCCAATACACGGCTAATACAATGTCCACGGTAATGGAATTCATCGGCCTTTCGCCCATGGGCGGGAACAGCGTACCGGCCCTACACCCCCTGAAGAATGAAGTTGCCTACCGCACCGGCGAGATGGTGATGGATTTGCTCCGGCGAGGCGTACGGCCGCTTGACATCCTCACGAGGAAAGCGTTTGAGAACGCCATTGCGAGTGTGGCGGCGACGGGTGGTTCAACCAACGCCGTGCTCCACCTGCTGGCCATGGCTCGCGAGGCTGGAGTTCCGCTTACGATCGATGACTTTGACGCTATCAGTTCGCGCACGCCCATCATTGCTGATCTGAAGCCGGGTGGGCGGTACCTTGCTGTAGATGTCCATCGGGCCGGCGGAATCCCCCTGATTGCCAAGAAGCTGCTGGAAGCGGGACTCATCGACGGGTCTCAACAGACTCCCAGCGGGCGAACAGTTGCTGAGGAAGCCCGGCTTGCCATCGAGACGCCGGGCCAGGACGTGATCAGGCCTGTCACCAATCCGATTAAGAGGACTGGAGGGCTAGTTATCCTGAAAGGGAACCTCGCACCGGAAGGCTGCGTCGTCAAGGTGGCGGGGTACGAGAGGACTTACCATCGTGGGCCCGCGCGGGTGTTTGACTGTGAAGAAGACGCCATGCGTGCTGTGATGAGCAAGAGCATCCGGGCGGGAGACGTGCTGGTGATCCGTTACGAAGGCCCGCGGGGCGGCCCGGGCATGCGCGAGATGCTGGGCGTGACGGGAGCGCTGGTGGGGGAGGGATTGGGCGACTCGGTCGGGTTGCTCACCGACGGCCGGTTCAGCGGCGCGACGCATGGACTGATGGTGGGTCACGTGGCTCCCGAGGCCGCCCGTGGCGGTCCCATTGCGGCGGTCGCCGATGGCGATGTTGTGGTGTTCGATATCGAGAAGCGACGCCTCGATGTTGAACTGGCCGATGAGGAGATCAAGAATAGATTGGCCAACTGGCGTGAGCCCGAGCCGCGGTACAAAACAGGTGTGTTTGCCAAATATGCCGCGCTGGTCTCCTCCGCATCGGAAGGAGCCATTACGCAGGTGCCATGATTGCCGATTGTCGATTGCTGATTGTCGATTGAAAAAGTGGTTTGACAATTTCCTGCCCTGAAAATGGCTCCCCTCCTTATCAAGGAGGGGAATCACCGAGAGCATTTTCATCTTCAAGTGGCGAGTCGGAGACTCATGGAATCTCCTCTGTCAATCACCCGCCGCCCGAGCGGGATCAATCGCAAATCAGCAATTCACACCATCCTCGACCAAGCGATGATTGCAGAGATTCGTCGCAAGGCACGAAGATTTTCGAAAATGGTGCTCTTGCTTGACCTTCCGCATTTGCGCGCGTAACATGAGCGTCCGTTGGAGTTTTTCCCCGAGACTTTCAATTCCGTAGAGGTGATGCATGGCAACAGTCAACACACGTCGTGTAGCCCTGGGTGCTCTGGCCGGAGGCGTGGTCTGGTGCATCTGGAGCACTATCGTCAACATGGTGATTCTCGAACCGTGGTATACGGCTGCGTCGAGATCGGGAGCGATTCTCAGCAAAGGGCGATATCCCTTTCCCTGGTTCCTGGTTTATTGGTTCGTCACGATCTTCCTTCTCGCCTTCGTTGTCGCCTGGCTCTACTCTTCAGTGCGTGCGACGCGCGGCGCCGGCCCGGGCACGGCGCTGACGATCGGGCTGTTGGTAGGCTTCGCGGCAGGGTTTCCCATGAACCTGACAACCGCCTCGTGGGTTCCGATAAGCCGCTTCTTCCCGCTCTGGTGGATGCTCGACCTCTGGCTGGGAGCGATCATGGCGTCGCTGGTGGCAGGCTGGCTTTACAAAGATTAGCCCGCTTCCCTTTTCTAAGGGACGGCTCTTGTAGCCGCATTTGTTTCGTCATCACGCGGGCAGACTCAAGCGGTGCCATTACGACAAGGTGGCGACGCGCGGGTCGTGACTGATCGGCGCCTGGCCGTGATTTTCTGCCACCGTCTTAACGGCGTTTGCCGGCCTTAGTCGCTGGTATGAGTTCCCATCGCGCGGAATTCGCCATAGGATCCCGCCCCCGGCGACCACAAAAGAAATCTCCGCCTATTTTCCTGTCGGGATTGCACTTGGAGTTCAGAGCCATCAGCCGGGGCCGCGAGCGTGTGCCCCGCCCGCGCTTGGCGTTCGACCTCCCGGAAAAGTCTGAGAAACTCGACATCTCCAACGTCTTGACGCCCACCCCATCGGTTGCATTGATGATGTCTCGATACCACGATTGCCTTTTGAGTTTGAGTCGTCTATCCTGTTCGCGATACACCTACCCAGCCTCATGAACGGGAATCACATCCTATTAGGCATCGTGATGCTGACGGCGACGCTAGGCGCGCTGGGCTGGAGATACTCCACTCAGAAAAAAGCTTCCGTCCCGGCGTGGGGTTGGTCGGGACTTGCAATTATTATGCTCGCAGAGTTGCTGCTGTTCTTGCGCGTTCGCTGGGTCGAAGTCTTCTTTACGCCCATTGTGTGGACGGGCTATCTGCTCTTTGCCGATTCGCTGGTGTGCAGCCTGAAGGGTTCGTCTCGCATCCGTAATGCACTGCGCAGTTTTTTGGGTCTGGCTTGTTGTTCTGTACCCCTGTGGTTGGTTTTTGAGGCCTACAACCTGCGCCTTAGAAACTGGACTTACGTCGGACTGCCTCAAAATCGGCTCCTTCGCGGACTGGGTTTCACCTGGTCATTTGCGACCATCTGGCCCGCCGTTTTCGAGACCGCGGACCTGATTTCGGCGCTGGGTTTGAGTCGAGATAAACGGGAAGCCGGATATGCCTTTCGACCCTCCAGGCACATCGCCTTTTTCCCCCTTGGCTTGGCATGCCTTACGCTTCCCCTGCTCGCGCCTCCACGCATAGGAGGTTGTCTGTTCGGGGCAGTTTGGGTAGGGTTCATCCTGGTGCTCGACCCCATCAATTATTTCTGGGGAGGGCGCTCCTTGTTGCGTGACCTGGAACAGGGTGAAATAAGCCGGCTCAATGCCTACCTCTGTTCCGGGCTTGTGTGTGGAATCCTCTGGGAGTTCTGGAACTACTGGGCCAGCGCCAAGTGGCTATACGTCTTTCCGATGTGGCAAAATTGGAAGGTCTTTGAAATGCCTGTACCGGGATTCCTTGGTTTTCCTCCGTTCGCGCTAGAATGCTTGGTGATGTACGAGTTTCTACTCGGCCTTCGTGGCAGGGTCTTTGGACATGAGTGCAGCCTCAATGAGAAGAATTCAACTACCGAATCTGCTGGCACTGATCCTTCTGTGGGTCAGTGTTAGTTGCGGAACTGTGAAGTTTGCTTGGGGGGCCGGGAAGGCAGACGAAGTGAGAAACCAGGAGATTGCCGTCCGCGGGATGAATAAACTCATGGACGGCGACTTCGACCATGCGATGGAAATCTTCCGCCAGATCCAGAAGTCCGATCCCGAGTCGCCTCTCGGCTACCTTCTTGAGGCCGATGCGAACTGGTGGAAGATCTACTTGACCGAGGCCAATCTGATTGACCCGGACGTTTTCGAGGCCCTTTCCGAAGCCGCCACTCCTTACGACGGCGATTTCAGGCGATTGGATGAACTGGCAATCCGCAAAGCCGAAACGCGCCTCCACGCGCATCAGGATGAAGCGCGCAGTTACTTTTACGAGGGCTTGGCCTACGGACTGCGGGCGCGGTTGGAAGCTTTACGGGACCATGCCCTGGCAACTGCCCGCGCCGGCAAGCGGTTGCGGAGTTTTTCTCTCGCCGCCCTGAAGCTCGATCCCAACCTCAACGATGCCTATTTTGGAGTCGGACTCTACAACTACTTCGTGGACACGTTGCCGACCTATGTGAAGATGCTGCGCTTTTTGATTCTGCTTCCGGGCGGCGACCGCCTTGTGGGTCTCCGCCAAATCCAGGAGGCAATGGAAAAAGGGCAACTCGTGACCTCGGAGGCGAAATTCCACCTTGCCAAGGACTACTCCCGTCCGATCGATCGGCAGTTCGCGAGATCCCTGGAACTGCTTCGCCAGATGGAGCAGCAGTATCCCCACAACCCGCTTTGGAAATTGCTTGCTGGGAGCATTGAGATCCGCATGGGACAGGTCAAGGAGGGCGAAACACTCTACCGGCAGGTGATCGACGAAACCGCCCATCCCCAATCGGAGGTATGGAAACCTCTCCACCAGGAAGCCGAGCAAGCTCTGGCGCGCCGGTCGGGACATTAGGCCATTGATTCACTGACTTATTGATTCAGTTTTTGGGTTTGCTCGTGGGCGTGGTAGGAGCTGCGAACGAGAGGGCCGGACTCGACGTGACGGATCCCCAGGCGGAGACCTTCCTGCTTAAGAGTGGAAAATTCTTGGGGGGAATAAAAGCGCGCCACAGGCAACTGCTCACCGGAGGGGCGCAAATACTGGCCAATCGTGACGATCTCGACCTCCACAACACTTAAATCCTTCAGCACCGCCAGCAGTTCTTCAAACGTTTCCCCAAGGCCCACCATGAGGCCGGACTTGGTTGGGATGGAAGGAGCGATTTCACGTGAGCGTGTGAGGAGGCGCAGGGACCGCTCGTACCGGGAACCACGCCGCGCCACCGGGTAAAGGCGAGGGACAGTTTCGGTGTTGTGGTTCAGGATGTCGGGTTGAGCACGCAGCACGGTTTCCAGAGCTTCGTCAGACCCGCGGAAGTCGGGGATCAGAACTTCTACCTGGCACCCGGCAATGTGCCGGCGAAGGGCCGCAATCGTCCGGGCGAATATCGTGGCCCCACCATCTTTCAAGTCGTCCCGGTCGACGGAAGTCACCACGACATACTTCAAACCCATCTTCGACGCCGCTTCCGCCACTCTTTCCGGTTCCTCCCAGTCAACCTCACCGTGCGGCAGGCCTTTCGGCACGGCGCAGAAGCCGCAGCGGCGGGTGCAAAGCTCGCCAAGTATCATGAAAGTGGCGGTTCGATGCGCCCAGCACTCGCCGACGTTCGGGCAACGCGCGCTTTCACACACCGTATGCAACCCGAGCCCGCGCATCAAATGCCTCAGCTCAAAGTAGTTCTCCCCGGCGGGAACGCGC
This sequence comes from Terriglobia bacterium, assembly GCA_050011515.1. Classification (GTDB taxonomy): domain Bacteria; phylum Acidobacteriota; class Terriglobia; order UBA7540; family UBA7540; genus CAVROP01. Next base: position 30,004 of record JBEKIZ010000005.1, read on the forward strand.
ACCTTCAGCCATTCAGGCTTGCGCACCTGGACGGGAGCTGAGGCAATCTGGACCAAATCACTCATTCCTGTCATTCTACTCTGTCTATGGGGACCAGACAACCCGGGCACGCTCGAGGAATTGATTCATTGCACGAATCGTGCGCGGGTTCTGGGCTGGATGCGTGGCTTTTCGAGGATTGTCCCTTCCGAAAGAGCCGCAGGGTTACAATACAAGCGTTGCGCCCCAGTTTTCGAGATCCAGCCCCGCAATGAGGGTATCGACATGCCGTGGATCAAAACTATCGAACCCGAGGACGCCACGGGCGGACTGAAGCTTGAGTATGACAAGGCGATGAAACGGGCCGGCAAGGTTTTCAACATCCTGAAGGTTCAAAGCCTGAACCCCGAGAGCCTGCGCGCGTCCATGCATTTGTATCTGGCCACGATGTTCGGTCCTTCAGGCCTTTCGCGCGCCGAACGCGAAATGCTGGCCACGGTTGTCTCCCAGGCCAACCACTGCTTCTATTGAATCGAAGCGCACGGGGAGGATCTCCGTCAGGAAACAGGGGACGAAAAGCTGGCCGAGCACGTCAAGCATGATTACCGCCGGGCGAAACTTTCCGCCCGCCAAAAGGCGCTGTGCAAGTTCGCCGTGCGGGTGACGCGCACGCCCGCTGCGGTGCGCCGCCGAGAAGTGGAAAGCCTGCGCATATTCGGACTCACGGACCGCGACATCCTGGACGCCGTCGAGGTTATTTCCTACTTCAACTACATCAATCGAGTTGCCGACGCCCTGGGCATTGACCCCGAACCTGAAATGCACGAGGCCTTCAAGCGCTGGGGCAAAGAACGACTACGGGGCCGCCCAGAACCAAAAGAGAAATCGGAAACTAGAAAGCAGAAAAAGGCGGTCAGAAGCGCATGAACCGAGTTTTCATTCTTCACTACCACGAAATCTGGCTTAAAGGTGGGAACAAGAACTACTTCCTCAGCCGCCTACACTCCGCCATCAAGCAGAGTGTCTGTGACTTGCCGGTCCAATCGCTCGGCCGCACTGCAGAACGCTTCCTGCTTGTCCCTGGGGACGAATCCGCAGCGCCTGCTATCCTGGAGCGTTTACGCCGGGTTTTTGGTCTCGCCTACATTGCACTGGCCCGCGAGGTTCCGAGTTCGCTTGCTGAATTGGGTCCTGCGGCTTGCGCCATGATGGCGGAAAAGAACCCGCGCAATTTCGCCGTACGCGCCAAGATCGCCGAGACAGGATATGGCATGAATTCCATGGAGTTGGAGCGCCAGCTCGGGCGGGTCATCCTGGATTCTTTGCGAGCGAGAGACCCGAGCGTCCAGGTGAAACTCACGAACCCGGAGGTGACCTGCTGGGTCGAGGTTGTCCCTGGGAAAGCTCTTATCTATTCGGACCGGGTGGAAGGAGCCGGCGGCCTGCCTGCCGTCACGAGTGGCCGGCTCGTCGTCTTGCTTTCCGGCGGGTTTGATTCCGCGGTGGCGGCCTACAAGATGATGCGGCGCGGCTGCCACGCTGCTTTCGCGCACTTCTTCGGAAGCCCCTCTCCCTCACGGGATTCATCAAGGGGCGTGGCGGAAGAAATTGTTAGGACCCTCACACCCTACCAGTTCACCTCACGGCTTTACTTGGTTCCCTTTGACGCCGTGCAGCGCCAAATCGTTGCGGCAGCGCCGGAGAGCTTTCGCGTGCTGCTTTACCGCCGCATGATGGCGCGCATGGCGCGAGAGATTGCCCGGGCTGAGCACGCGATGGGGCTCGTGACCGGAGACAGCGTCTCGCAGGTAGCCTCACAGACGCTGCATAACCTGGCGGCCATTGACCACGGCCTTGACCTCCCCATCTATCGCCCCCTGGCGGGCGACGATAAGTCGGAGATACTGCGCCTGGCCCGGCAGATCGGGACTTACAAGATCTCCTGCGAACCCTTTGAGGACTGCTGCCCTCGCTTCATGCCGCGCGCGCCTGCCATCTTTGCCCAGCCCGAGCAGCTCGACCGGGCCGAGGCGGGGCTCGACGTTGCTGCCCTGCTCAGGATGGGTCTCGAGGCCACAACCGTAAGGAGTTTCAAGTTCGAGCGAGGGTCGGTGACCACGCGGGAGGGGCTGCCTCGGCGCTTTGAAAAGCTTCTGCCCGCCCTTAAAGCGGTCCAGGACCCGGGCGCTGTTGGCGGCAGGTAGACCTCTGCCCTTCGACAAGCTCAGGGCAAGCTTTGCGGGGGGGCGACGCCGTACCCTAAAGTGGTCCAGGACCCGGGCGCTATTCCCCTCGTTGCTTCCGCCCAGTCTTGAATCCCGGCTCCCGGCAAGAGCCGGCGCGTGTCTTCGGCAGACAGCTTTTCTTCCGTGCCTTGCCTTCATTGACTGTCCCGCCTGCCGTCCTTATAATTATTATGGTTGGTGGAGAACTCAAGGATGAAAAAACCGCTCTTCTTCCTCTTACTCTTCTGCGTCCCGGGGGCAGGACTCTTCGCACAAGACACCGCCGGTGGGTCAAACAGCAATAATTCTCAGTCTCCCAACGACCAGAATCGAATCAAGGTGCGCGTTGAACTGGTCAACGTTCTCACGACTGTTACCGACAAGAAGGACCGGCTCGTCACCGACCTCACCAAAGACGACTTCCGAATCTTCGAGGACGGCAAGCCCCAGGACATCCGCTTCTTCAGCCGCGAGACCGACCTCCCCTTACGCATCGGGATCTTGGTCGACGCCAGCAACAGTATTCGCGCCCGGCTACACTTTGAACAGGACGCAGCTATCGATTTCTTGAACATAGCGGTGCGCCCCGGCAAAGACCTCGCCTTCGTGACGGCTTTTGACCTGGAACCCCAGCTTGTCCAGGATTACACGGACGACATCGAGAAACTTTCGAACGCCATTCAGGGCCTTCAGGCCGGGGGTGTTACGAGCCTCTTCGATGCTGTCTATTCCTCATGCAAGGAGAAGATGCTCTTCTTTCCGCCGCCTGAACCTTACCTGCGCCGGGTCATGATCATCATCAGCGACGGGGAGGATAACCAGAGCGTGCATACTCGGGAAGAGGCACTGGCCATGGCGCAGCGTGGTGAGGTTACAGTTTTCACCATCAGCACCAACCGCACTGGCTCGGAGGGACGGGGAGACAATGTCCTGCGCCGGTTGGCGAAGGAAACCGGTGGGCATGCCTTCTTTCCCTTCGAGGCAGGTGATTTGGCCGCGGATTTTCACGAAATTGCCCGCGAACTCCGCAGCCAGTACAGCCTGGCCTACGTTTCAACGAACCCTGCCCACGATGGGACATTCCGCAGCATCACCATCCAGCCTGTCGATAAAAACCTGCGCGTGCGGGCCAAGAACGGTTATTTCGCGCTGTCTCAGTAGGGAACAGGGAATAGGGAACAGGGAAAAGCCTGTCATTCCTGTTAACCCGTAACCTGATCCCTACTCCGTGGGTGCGCACTGCCTGTTACCTGTTCCCTGTTCCCTACTGTGTGGATGCGTAATAACCCCGCCGGGCCTGAACTCTGTAGTCCCCATTGTTAACTTGCACCCGGATCTTGCGATAAGACCCGTCGTGCTTGGTGTTCGTAGGCGTATATCCGAGCAGGTATTGAGTTCGCAATTCGCGGGCAATTTGCTGAAACGCCGCCGAGGTATCTTTGGCGCGGTTCACTTCGAGAACGCTTCCCCCGGTGTCGTCCGAGAGCTTCTTCAATACGGAATCCCCACCGAAGCCCATCGTGTGTCCCCAGTAGAAGGAGCGGTCAATGATGGCGACCGAATAGTTGATCACATCCGATTTTTGCGCAGCCTCCAGGGCGGTCTGCAGCTTGACCTTGCTCCCCTGGTCTTCGCCGTCCGTCAGGAGGATAAGTACCTTGCGCCCCACTTCGTTCTTCAGAAGGTCGTTGGAGGCTAAATAGACGGCGTCGTAAAGGTGGGTGGCGCCGCCGGAGTCGCTCGTGGGAAAGGGCCCCGGCAACACGCCACGAGCGCCGCCGTTGATCACCGTCTCGTCGATGGCGTGGGCGAGCAAGCGTTGATCGGCCGTGAAATCCTGGAGGAGTTCCACGTCCACATCGAAGTGCAGGACAAAAGCCAAGTCCTTGACACGCATCACCTCATGCAGAAAGGCCTTTGCCTCTTCCTGCTCAATTCCCAGCACCTTTCCTTGGCTTGGGCTGGTGTCCACCATGATTCCCATGGTAATAGGGGTGTCAGTTTCACGCGAGAAGTAGCGAATCTCCTGGGGTCTCCCGTCTTCCTCGAGTTCGAAATCCTCTTTCTTCAAGTCCGGGATCAGGTGCTTCTTCTTATCCTCCACCACGGTGTAAACGTTCACGACTTCCGTCGATACTCTTAAGGTGGTCGGCGGTTCCTGCTCAGCTTTCTCCTGGCCCAAACCCGGCAGACTTGCCAGCGCCAGGAAGACTAGCCCGAGAATGATGGGCGTGTGCGTCCTGCCTGCCATCGGAGGGAGATGTAGGATACGGTGACGATCTCTAATCTTCAATTTTCTCGCCATGCTTCTTAGATGCAGCGGCCAAGCTCCGCGTTTTTGCCAATTATAGGCATACCCGGTCCGGGCATGACTCCATCCACCTACCCCGCACCTCGAGTTTTCTGATGAACCTGCGGCGGAGGTGAGTCCGTAATCGCGTCGTTGCCTTCGCGATGGTTCTTCCGTACTGAGCGGAGTTTGGGGAATAATCCTCGCAGATGTCTCCGCGCATTCTAATTTTCCAGTTTCGGGTATCGAAATTTCATTTTTTTTGTCGCGAACGTCACTTTCTTCTTGACAAGATAATTCGGTGTCACTATACATGAGATTGAATACGCGCTCCGCCAGCAACGCTGGCGTGAGATTCAAGAAGTCTGGAGGAGAATAGAATGGCAGCGAAAAAGAAAGCCAAGAAGAAGAGGTAAGCTCTTCAACAAATCCGAAAGGAACTATCGGGGATGCAGCGATGCATCCCCGAAGTTTTTTTAGGGGGCCAATTTCTCTTAGCAGAATTGTGAATAGTGAATGGTGAATTGGGGACGCCGAACTGGCTTTGCGGCCCGCGCCCAAGGCGTCTGACTGCTGCACTTCCTCAATTCACAATTCAGAATTTACTATTCACTATTCAGAATTGGCCCAGCGCCTAGCCCCGATTTTTCAGGCGCTGAAAGCTGACGGCTGATAGCTGAGAGCTGACCCGCCGCGGCGGGTTGACTATGAACTGCTATTCCCAGCCGCGTCGCGCTCGGCTACGGTCAGCGCCCGGGGCGCCTCATCCACCGGCTCAATCTCAGGGATCTCATCGCCTGAGGCCGCGCCAAGTTCTTTCAGCTTCCTGGCCGAGGGAAGCACCCGTCCTTCCAATGAACCGACCGCCTTGTTGTATGTATCGACCGCTCTCTCGAGAGCTGATCCAATCCCTTGGAAGTGAGAAACGAAGGGGCGAATGCGGTCGTAGAGCTCCTTGCCCAGTTCGCTGATGAGGCGAGCATTCTCCGCGATTTGCTCCTGTCTCCACCCATACGCCACGGCGCGAAGCAAGGCAATAAGCGTCGTGGGAGTGGCCAACACCACCCGCTTCTGCATTCCGTCTTCAATCAGTGTGCGGTCCTGTTCGAGCGCCGCGCTGAAGAATGACTCGCCGGGAAGAAACAGGACCACAAACTCCGGGGCCGGCTCCAACTGCTCCCAATAACTTCGAGCGGCCAACTGATTCATATGGGCGCGAACGTTTTGGGCATGCTTGTCGAGCGCCGCTTTTCGCTCCTCGTCCTTGGCGGCGGCGGAGGCCTCGAGGAATGCCTGCAGCGGCACCTTGGCATCCACTGCAATACGTCGGTTGCCGGGCAATCTCACGATCATGTCGGGGCGGAGCCGGCCTGACTCGGACGAGAAGGTTTCCTGCTCGGTGAAATCGCAATGATTCGACATGCCCGCCAACTCGGCCACGTTCCGAAGGGTCATTTCCCCCCAACGGCCGCGCACCTGGGGTCCTCCCTTGAGTGTAATGGTCAGAGCTGAGGTCTTTTCCTGCAATTGCTGGTTTGTGGCGGCCAGGGTGCGGAGTTGCTCTTCGAGCGTGCCGTAAGCGCTTTGACGGGCCTTCTCCATCTCCAGGATCTGCTTTTCATATCGGGGTGAGGGATTCCCTCAAGGGACCCACCAGCGCGTCGATGGCCTGCTGGCGCGTCTCAAGGTCTCCTTTCGCATGGGCTTGAATGGTCTCGAAGGTGCTCCTGGCCAGAGTGATAAACGCTTGGTTGTTGCTCTTGAGCGCTTCCGCGGACAGCGCTTGAAACGTATCCACCAGGTCCTTCTTGGCGTCTTCCAACAACTTCTTCTGTTCCTCGAGGCTCGCCTGCGCTTCCTCGAGTTTGGTCTCCGCTGCTACGCGGAGTTCGCCTTCTATCTTTATCCGGCTGCGCAAGGCATCAAGGTCTTCCAGCGTGCCCTTCAACTGCTCTACTTCTGTCTGTGCCTTCACCTTTTGCTCGCCTTCTCCGCGCAACAATTGCTGAAGGCCTGAAATCTCCTTCTCTTTGGCGTCCCACGAAGTCTGGAGCGCGTTGAGTTGCGCCCGCACCTCGCTCAAGGTGCTTTCTGCCGCTTTGACGCGGCCCTCCGCTTCTATTTGTGCTTTTGCGAGTTCAGCCTTTGAGCGAACTGTCACCCACAGCCAGCCGACCACAGTTCCCAACACAATACCGATCACGAGCAGGAGGATGGCGTTCATTGGGTTCACCTCAGTGTTTCTAGAAGTTCTCCTCGTGCGCAGGACAGATGGGCTGGTAATCGCAGAACTTACACACAAAGCCGGGCGCAGCAGGGAAATGGTTCTGGCGGATCAGGCCGGCTACCGTCAGGATCTCAGTCTTGACGGCTTTAAGGTCCTGTTCGGTCCTGACGGTGTGGACAGGCTCGTTGTTGGTGAGGCAATAGAACGTCAAGCGCACCGGTCTCAGCTTCATTTGTTCCTGCGCGGCCAAGGCGTAGACAGAGAGCTGCAAGCTCTTGTCGGCATCCTTCTGCGAGCGGGGCTTGCCGGTCTTGTAGTCAACCAGTTCGACGGCGCGCTCGCCCTCCCGCGTGTGCGGGACCAGGGGACTAATCTGGTCAATGCGGCCTTGCAACCATACTTCGCCCAAGTCCAGTGAGAAGGAGCATTCCATGCTCAGGGGCAGCGTTTCATTGCTTTCCTGCTTTTCCACGAAGGCGCGCAATTGCTCCAGCCCCGCTTGTTTGTAGGCTTGCTCCTGGTATTCGTCCTCGAACTCGGTCTTCCTCCGCCCGGTCTTCCTCCACGACAACTCGTAAAACCTCTTTACGGCCGCGAAGTTTGCTTCTCCCTTGGCCCGCAACTCGAAATAGTGCCTTACCGAGCGGTGCATGATATTTCCAAAGGTGAGGGCGGCCTGCGGACCTGTGGGGATTTTGAGGTAATGGCCGAACTTGAACTTCAGCGGGCAGTCCTCGTAATCCTCAATCGACGAAGCGCTCAGGCGCAGTTTTTCCCCCGGCTTGATTTCAGGTTCGCGCGCGGCCCATTCCACAATCGGAGGATGAACCCCGGCCGCCTCGGCTATCTCCCCGAATAGTCTTCGCTGAGGACTATGCTCTTCGGCACGTGGCAGTGGAATAGCCGGGGCGGGGAGTTGTGTGACTTCCTTCGCCTGGAGGCGCTCGATGTCCCGAGCCTCAACCACCCGGTCGGCGAGCAAGTCATCGATGAATTTTGACGGCTTCTTCCCCGGCGCAGCCACGCTGGATACGTAGAGGCGGTCCTTGGCGCGCGTGAGGGCCACAAAAAACAGCCGGCGTTCCTCTTGCATGTGAATATTCTGCGGCGGCAGAGGCCCCTTGCGAAGTTCGTCAGGGAACTCGATGACGGCCCTGCGCTCCGTGGCCGGAAAACGGCGTGAGGCCACGCTGAGCAGGAAGACGACGGGAAACTCCAGCCCCTTGGCAGCGTGCACGCTCATCATCTGGACGGCGTCGGCCCGTCCTCCCAGGTCCGGCGCTTCAATCTTTCCTCCCGCCTCGAGGTAATGCCGGAAGTAATAAATGAATTCGCGCAGATTCTTCCTGGGCTTCTTTTCCGCGCCTGCATCCTCCCACTCCGGCCCGGCCAGCGGCGGGAATTTCGAGATTTTTTCCTCCCACTCCCGGAGGAATTCCTCGAAAGCATTTACATACCCCAGGTCACGCTCGCCAAGAAACGATTGCAGTTGGAGCCGCTCGCGGAGGAGCTTGAACAGCGCCGTCACCGTCCCGTTTTGCGCCGCCCAGTGCAAGTCGTGGAGAAGCCGTTTCAAGGCCTCCCAGTGGGTGGTTCGGAGGAGGGTGGGGTTCGGACCCTTTTCCCAGGAGGTGAGGACGTCATAAAGCGAGCAGCGCTGCTTCTCTGCTTCCACCCGGACTTGCAGGGCGACTTCTTCCCGAAAGTTCCATCGCGGGGCCAGGAGTACCCGCGTCAGGCTGATGTTGTCGTGGGGGGAAAGGACCAAGTTAAGGTAGGCGAGGAGGTCCCGAATAATCACTGTGGAAAGAACCGAAAGGCCACGAATAGCGAACGGTATGCCCCGGCGCTGAAATTCCTCCACGAGTCGGTCGCGATAGTTATGCGCCCGGTACAGGACGGCAATGTCGCGATACGAAGAGCCCTTAGCCACGAGCCGCTGTATTTCTCCGGCAACCCAATTCGCCTCGCTCACATAGTCCGGGCTGCCCAGCAGATAAACTGGGCAGCCTTCTTCGCGCTCAGGTTTCAGCTCCGGCTTGGAAGGATATCGGTCCTCATTCCTCTTGATGACCACATCCGCAACCCGCAGCACGCGCTCGGTGGAGCGGTAATTGCGATTCAAAAAGATGGTCCGGTGTCCTGGGAATACTTGCCCAAACATGTCGAAGGCGCCGTGTGAGGCGCCACGGAAGCGGTAGATGGCCTGGTCGTCGTCGCCGACGGCGGTAATGTTGAAGGGTGGCGCCACCAGCCGCTTGAGCAGCTCCACCTGAGCGTAGTTGGTGTCCTGAAACTCATCGACCAGGACAAAACGGAATTGCGCGCGGTAACGCTGGAGGATTTCCGCACGGCGGTCGAACAGGCGCACTGCCTCTGGAATCAGGCTGCCAAGACTGGAACTACCCGCCCGCTCGATCAGCCGGCGGCTGTTGCGGAAGACCCGCGACAACTCCTTTTTCTTTTGAATCTCCTCGTCTTCGAGGGTTCGCTCCTCGGGCTTCAGCCTGGCGGCATTCTCCAGAAAAGTTCTTTCAGCCTCTTGGGCATATTTCTCGAAGTCATCCGGCTCGATGAGCTCGTCCTGGCAACGAGAGAAGAACTCACTCAGGGCGTGTAGGAAGGCCCCGGGTTCAGCCAGCTTTTGGTAGAACTCGAGCTGGAGTTGCTCCATGCGTTGCCTGAGGAAAACCCACACATCCTCCTTGTCCAGCAACATGCGCTCGCCGGCCGGCTCCTGTTCCCCCTTTTGCTTGCAGACGACTTCGTAAGCGAAGGCGTGAAAAGTGGAGACGTGTGGGAAGGTGGCGAGGTCAGGCAGGGCTTGGCCTACACGGTACTTCATCTCTCCGGCAGCCTTCTCCGTGAAGGTTAAGGCCAGAATGTTTTGCGGTTCGAGTCCGGGGGCGTGCTCGAGCAAATGGACAATACGTTGCGTGATGACTCGTGTCTTGCCGCTTCCCGGGCCCGCAATGACGAGCAGCGGTCCATCGTGGTGTTCAACCGCCTGGAGCTGTTCCGAGTTGAGCTTCAACATGAAAGCCACCAAGTCGACAGTCGATGGTCGAAGGTCGAAAGTGCACTGACAGGAAAAGTGGGTGGCAAGTTGCCCCGATTCCAACCCAAAAAAACCGTGCCTTCGTGCGGCCGCCGCCAATCCCACATGCTGCTGAAAGAAGCCATTCTAGCATCCGCTCGCGCGCTGTCCCCATGTTTTCTTGCGCGTGGGCCTCCCTTTCAGGCCGCTTGTGAGACAGGAGTCAGGATTCAGGATTCAGGGAAAAACCACAAGCGCACTTGCCTGAATCCCAAATCCTGTCCTCACCCCAGGAATCAGGGAAGAACCACCAGCGCACCTCCCTGAATCCTGACTCCTGAATCCTGTATTATGGTTGACCTTCAAATCGGGACTCGGTTATCTTGAGATTCCTGTGCAACCAGTTAATCGACCACCAACGCGAAGCACCTCCTTTCCCAAGCTGTCCGCCGGGCAGGGCGGTGAGCCACCATGTGGAGTTGGCTTGTTCATTTTGCCTGCGGGGGGTCGAACACAAAGAGACTGTCTGGCCACCCTCACGCCTCTTTCGGTGCTAAGACATTGTCGGCTAACGGCGTTCGTAACCAAGCCGACGTTTCGGCCGTCCATTAATAGGGTAACGCTCATCAATGAGTGGCCTGGCGCGCGGCCGCGACTCTGGGGAAGGAAGGACTTTGAGACAAAGCTGTCAGGCAGCCTCCAAGTCCCAATAGCTGAGCGGTTTACAGAAGGAGCAGGGGCTTACCCGAACTCGGAAGGGGTCAGTCGTAGAAGGTTTTCAGACTATCCAGACGACCATTGCTGGCCTTCAGGTTTGGCCAAAATAACTCCGCTGATTTCGACGGGTATGGCAGCCGTCATTTTGCTGCGGTTTAACCATTAAATAAGGATAGAAACATGAGCACGCCCACGACGATAGAAAGAAATGAAGTCCAGGTTCGACCAGGCATTTCGCCCGGACTCCCAGGGAAGGAGCCGAAGCGCCGTTGGTGGGTTTGGTTGCTGGCGCTCGCGGTTTTGGGCTACGGCGGGTACCGGGTGCGGAAGGGGATGGTAGCCCCGCAAGCGACGACCGCCGCACAGGGGGCGAATCTCAGGTTACCAAGCGTGCCCGTGGTCGCGGCGAAAACTCGAAAGGGTGACATCGGCGTCTATTATACGGGCCTGGGCGCGGTGACCCCGATTTATACGGTCACCGTCAAGAGTCAAATCTCCGGATACCTGATGCAGGTATTGTATAAGGAAGGCCAGACCGTTCGTAAGGGCGATTCGCTGGCGGAAATCGATCCACGGCCATATCAAGTCATGCTGGAGCAGGCCCAAGCGGGATTCGCCAGAGACGAAGCCAACCTGGAGAACGCTAGGGTGGATTTGAAGCGCTACCAGATCCTGACCCCCCTGAAAGCCGTTCCAGAACAGCAACTGGCGACGCAGGAAGCCACGGTCAAGCAGGACGAGGGAATCGTGCAAACGGATCAAGCGCTGATTGATATCGCCAAACTTGATCTTGTCTATTGCCATATCACCGCCCCGATTACGGGCCGCGTGGGCCTTCGGCTCGTCGATCCTGGAAATTACGTGACGGCGAACGACTCTACCGGATTAGTCGTCATCACGCAGGTCGAACCCATCACCGTGATTTTCACTCTTCCCGAGGACCAGCTTCCCGCCATCCTCGCCAAGATGCATGCGGGGGCGCGGTTAAAGGTGGAAGCCTACGATCGGGAAATGAAGACAAGAATTGCTCAAGGGTGGTTGTCAACGATAGATAATCAGATCGACCCGGAAACCGGCACCGTCAAATTGCGCGCGAACTTCGACAATCGGGACGGGGCGCTGTTCCCCAATCAGTTCGTCAACGCCCGATTGCTGGTCGAGGAGAAGCACGAGGTGACGCTGGTGCCCACAGCCGCTGTGCAGCGCAACGCGCAAACAACTTATGTGTTCCTAGTGAAACCAGATTCCACGGTGACTGTCCTTCCGATAACTATAGGCACGACGGAAGGCTATGACTCCGAGGTCCTCTCTGGTCTTTCCCCTGGCGATGTCGTCGTCATGACCGGCGTCGACAAACTCCAAGAAGGGAGTAAGGTCAGAGTGCAGATGTATGGTGAAGGGACCCAAACGGGAAGCTAAATGAGCCCCTCACGGACATTTATTCTCCGGCCCGTAGCCACCTCCCTGCTGATGGTGGCCATCCTGCTGGCGGGCGCGGTTGCGTATAAGGAGTTGCCGGTTTCGGCCTTGCCAGAGGTGGATTATCCCACCATTCAGGTGATTACGTTTTATCCCGGCGCAAGCCCGGACGTGATGGCGTCTTCGGTGACGGCCCCGCTGGAGCGGCAGTTCGGCCAGGTCCCCGGACTCCAGCAGATGACCTCCACCAGTTCCGACGGTTGCTCGGTCATCACCTTGCAGTTCACCCTCAGCCTTAACATCGACGTGGCTGAGCAGGAAGTGCAGCAGTCGATCAATGCTGCCGGAACCTACCTTCCCCCGGACCTTCCGACTCCACCTATCTATAGCAAGAGCAATCCGGCCGATGCACCGGTCCTGACGCTGGCGCTCACCTCAAAGGACCTCCCGCTTTCCAAGGTCGAGGACCTCGCCGACACGAGGCTGCTGCCCAAGATCTCGCAGTTGCCCGGCGTCGGTCTGGTCAGCATCAGTGGCGGCCAGAAACCCGCGGTTCGGATTCGGGCGAATCCCACCTTGCTGGCATCTTACGGCCTCAACCTGGAGGATCTGCGCAGCGCCCTCGTCGCTGCCAACGTCAACCAAGCGAAAGGCAATTTTGACGGTCCCCATCAGTCCTACCAGATCGGCGCCAACGACCAGTTGCTCTCCAGCAGCGACTATGCTCCGCTCATCATCGCGTACCGGAACGGCTCCCCCGTCAAATTGACTGATGTCGCCACCGTCACCGACGACGCTGAAAACGTCCGCCAGGCGGCCTGGATGAACGACGTTCCTGCCGTCATCGTCAACATTCAGCGGCAGCCGGGCGCCAACATCATCACGGTCGTCGATCGCATCAAGACACTGCTGCCGCAACTTACCACAACACTGCCCTCATCGGTTCACGTCGGCATCTTGACCGATAGGACGACCACCATTCGGGCCTCCGTGCGGGACGTGGAGCTTGAGCTGATGCTTACCGTAGGGCTGGTGGTGATGGTTATCTTCCTGTTCCTGCGCAATCTTTCCGCCACCGTCATCCCCAGCGTTGCCGTTCCTCTCTCCCTGGTCGGTACCTTTGGGGTGATGTATCTGCTCGGCTACAGCTTGAATAACTTGAGTTTGATGGCTTTGACCATTTCCACCGGCTTCGTCGTGGACGACGCGATTGTGATGATCGAGAACATTACCCGTTACATTGAGGAAGGCGAGCCGGCGCTGCAAGCGGCGCTCAAAGGGTCGGCACAAATCGGCTTCACGATTGTCTCGCTGACATTTTCATTGATTGCCGTTCTCATCCCGCTCTTGTTCATGGGGGATATTGTCGGCCGGCTCTTCCGTGAATTTGCCGTCACCCTGGCCGTGACCATCCTGGTTTCCGCCATCGTTTCGCTGACTTTGACGCCGATGATGTGCGCCAAGCTGTTGAAGCACCGTCCCCTTGATGAGCAAACCCGTTTCTATCGCGTGTCAGAACACGCCTGGAATTCGGTGATCGCCTTTTATGATAAGACCCTCCAGTGGGTGCTCCGCCATCAGGTTGAAACCCTGGTGGTCGCAATTTCCACTCTCGTCCTGACCGTGCTGCTGTACATCTTCATTCCCAAAGGGTTCTTCCCGATTCAGGACACGGGCGTCATCCAGGGTGTTTCCGAGGCAGCTCAGACGGTGTCCTTCCCGGAAATGGCCAGCGAGCAACAAGGGTTGGCGAAAGTCATCTTGCAAGACCCCGCTGTCGAGAGTCTTTCCTCATTCATCGGAATCGATGGCACCAACACTACCCTGAATAGCGGGCGCATTCTCATCAACCTGAAGCCGCTCGATGTCCGCAAGATAAGCGCCAGCGACGTCATCCGCCGCTTGCAGCCGGAACTGGCCAGGGTGCCGGGCATCACTCTGTTCATGCAGCCGGTGCAGGATATTACGGTCGAGGACCGGGTGAGCCGTACGCAGTTCCAATACACGCTCGAAGATCCGAGTGCGGACGAGTTGAATGCCTTCGCACCCCGAATGCTGGAGAGGCTTCAGGCGTCGCCGGAGCTGCGCGATGTGGCAAGCGATCAGCAGGTGGGCGGCCTTCGGACCAAGCTGGTGTTCGATCGCCAAACGGCTTACCGCCTCGGCATCACACCCGCGGCCATCGACCAGACGCTCTACGACGCTTACGGCCAGCGGGAAGTGTCGACCATCTATACTCAGTTGAACCAATATCACGTGGTTTTGGAAGTGAAGCCCGATTACCTGAGGAATCCTTTAGACCTCCGCGATCTATTCATACGGACTAACGCTGGAGGCTCCAGCGGTTCCTCGGGCTTGGTTTCGGGGGGGTCGTCGGCTACCCAATTGTACGGACCGACGAGCTCATTGACCGCTGCAAACACGAGTCTTTCGTCTACCACGTCATCTTCCGCCAGTTCTTCCGCAATCGCGTCGGATAATGCGTTCGGCGGGGGCTCGATCGGGTCCTCCTCTAAATTCCCGAATGGAGGCCAGGTGCCGCTGTCCGCCTTCACTCATGTGGAAGAAGTGAACGCTCCCATCACCGTGAACCACCAAGGCCAGTTCCCGGTGGTGACCCTCTCTTTTAATCTGGCGCGCAGCGCGTCGCTGGGCGATGCCGTCAAAGCCGTGAACGAAGTGAAGAACGAGATCGGCCTGCCGCCCAGTATTCAGGCGGCATTTCAGGGTACGGCCGCATCATTCCTGGCATCGTTGTCAAACGAGCCCGTGCTGATTCTGGCGGCCCTCATTACGGTCTATATCGTCTTGGGCGTTTTGTATGAAAGCTACATTCATCCCGTCACCATCCTGTCCACGCTGCCTTCGGCGGGTGTCGGCGCGCTGCTGTCTCTCATAATCTGCCGTGATGATTTCAGCGTCATCGCCTTGATCGGCATAGTCTTGCTCATAGGCATCGTGAAGAAGAATGGCATCATGATGATCGATTTCGCTTTGGATGCGGAGCGCAAGGAAGGCATGACTCCGGTCAACGCCATCTATCAAGCCTGCCTCCTGCGCTTCCGCCCCATCATGATGACCACCATGGCGGCGCTGCTGGCCGGTGTCCCGCTGGCGCTCGGCACCGGTACCGGCTCAGAACTGCGCCGGCCTTTGGGCATTACCATGGTCGGCGGACTTGTCTTAAGCCAGTTACTAACGCTTTACACCACGCCGGTCATTTATCTCTGGTTCGATCGCCTGGCAAGGCGGTTCTCCCGGGGTCGCGAGGTCAGTCCGGGTTCGGAACCTGTTCCGGCGAAGTAAGCCATGAATATCTCAGAGCCTTTCATTCGCAGGCCGGTTGCTACGACGCTCCTCCTCATCGCCATCACTTTGGCCGGAGCCGTCGCCTTCCGCCTCCTTCCCGTATCGCCGCTGCCCCAGGTGGACTTCCCCACCATCTCCGTGTCGGCAGGTTTGCCGGGCGCCAGTCCCGAGATCATGGCCTCCTCGGTAGCAACTCCGCTCGAGCGGCAGTTCAGCCGCATTGCATCCATCACCGAAATGACCTCGTCGAGTAGCCTCGGATCGACCAACATCATACTGCAATTCGACTTGAACCGGGACATTAACGCCGCAGCGCGCGACGTAGAGGCCGCCATCAACGCCGCCCGCGGCTACCTGCCGACCAATCTTCCCAATAACCCGACCTACCGCAAGGTGAATCCCGCCGATTCGCCGATCTTCCTACTTGCGCTTACTTCCGACGTGCTGAGCAAGAGCCAGATGTATGACGCCGCTTCCTCGATTCTGGCACAGAAGCTTTCGCAGGTGAGCGGCGTAGGCCAGGTGATCGTGGGAGGAGGCGCGCTGCCGGGGGTTCGGATCGAGCTGAATCCGACCGCCCTGAACAAATATGGCATCGGCCTGGAGCAGGTCCGAGGCGTGTTGAGCAGCGCCAATGCCAACACTCCCAAGGGGCATTTTTCGGACGGTCAGCGCATGTGGGAAGTGGGCGCCAACGATCAGCTCCTCAAGGCCATTGACTACATACCGCTGATCGTTGCTTACCGCAACGGATCGGCCGTGCGTATCTCCGATATCGGCCAAGCGCGGGACGCCCCCGAAGACATTCGTGCGGCGGGTTACTCGAACGGCAAGCCCTCCGTTCTGGTCATCATCTTCCGCCAACCGGGCGCCAACATTATCGATACCGTGGATGGCATTCGCGCCGCCCTTCCCCAGCTTCAAGCTGCCATTCCCCAATCAATCCAGACGCGAGTGGTCATGGATCAAACCTTGACCATCCGCGCTTCCGTGAAAAATGTCGAGCAAACGTTGATCATCTCGGTGATTCTGGTGATTCTGGTCGTCTTCCTCTTTCTGAGGAATCCGCGCACGACCTTCATCCCCAGCATCGCCGTCCCGGTGTCGCTGATCGGGACTTTCGGTGTGATGTACCTGCTGGGCTACAGCCTCGACAATCTGTCGTTGATGGCGCTCTGCATCTCCACCGGCTTTGTGGTTGACGATGCCATCGTCGTCATCGAGAACATCTCCCGCTATCTGGAAAAGGGGTTGCATCCGTTCCAGGCCGCCCTGAAGGGGGCTAAGGAGATCGGCTCTACGGTGCTGACCATCAGTATTTCGCTGGTTGCAGTGTTCATTCCCTTGCTGCTCATGGGAGGGATTGTGGGCCGCCTGTTCCGCGAGTTTGCGGTAACCCTGGCCGTCGCTATCATGGTCTCCATGGTGGTCTCGCTCACCGCGACTCCCATGATGTGCGCTCACCTCTTGAAAGAACAAGAGTCCCATGGCCGGCTGTACCGGGCCAGCGAGCGAGCCTTCAACAGGGTCGTGAAGGCGTATGGGAGAACCTTGTCCACGGTGCTTCGCTATCCGGGGATTACGCTGGCTGTGTTGCTGGCCACGATTGCGCTCAACGTCTACCTGTACATTTACGTCCCCAAGGGATTCTTCCCGCAACAGGATAACGGACGGATGATGGGCGCGATTCAAGCTGACCAGGACATCTCGTTTCAAGCGATGGACAGGATATTGCGACAGATGAGCAATATCGTCGTCGCCGACCCCGCCGTTGATACTATGGAAGGATTCACGGGTGGCGGACAGTATAACGCTGCGCGCATGTTCATTTCCTTGAAGCCGCCCGAAGAAAGAAAAATCAGCGCCGATCTGATCATCGCACGCCTGCGGCCCAAGCTCGGGAGGGTGCCCGGCGCCACGCTTTATATGCAGGCGTCGCAAGACGTGCGCGTGGGTGGGCGATTCGGCGCCGCCCAGTATCAATACACCATGCGGGGCGACAACCTGCAGGATCTGCAAGGCTTTGCTCCCCGCATGCTGCAAGAGTTGAGAACCATCCCCATCATCGCGGACGTGAACAGCGACCAGCAGGACCGCGGGCTGCAAGCGTTTGTGCAGTATGATCGCCAAACGGCCGCGCGTTTCGGTATCTCGCCGCAACTGATTGACAACACACTCTACGACGCCTTCGGTCAGAATCAAGTTTCAACAATGTATGAACCGTTGAATCAGTACCACGTGGTGATGGAGGCGGCGCCCGAATACTGGCAGAATCCGCTCTTCTTAAGCCAAATTTATGTGCATTCGCCTAGTGGGCAACAGGTTCCCTTAAGCGCGATCGCTCATTATGCGCCGACAACTGCGGCGCTGTTGGTAAACCACCAGGGCCTCTTTCCAGCGGTCACCATCTCCTTCAACCTGCGGCCGGGCATCGCGCTGGGAGATGCCGTGGAGGCCATTAATGCGGACGCGGCCAAGGTTGGCCTTCCCCCAACGATTCATACTGGATTCGCCGGGACGGCACAAGCCTACCAAGATTCGCTGGGCAGCGAGCCCCTTCTGATCGCCGCCGCGCTCGTGTCGGTCTACCTCGTGCTCGGTATCCTTTACGAGAGTTACGTCCATCCTGTTACCGTTCTGTCCACGCTGCCGTCGGCGGGCGTTGGCGCGCTGCTGGCGCTTCTGCTCACCCACACTGAACTCACCGTGATCGCCGTTATCGGAATCATTCTCCTGATCGGGCTCGTGAAAAAGAACGGCATCCTAATGATCGATTTCGCGATCGCCGCCGAACGGAACGAAGGCAAGAATTCGCGCGACTCCATCTACGAAGCCTGCATGTTGCGCTTCCGCCCCATCCTCATGACCACGATGGCCGCGATGCTGGGCGCTGTTCCGCTCGCACTCGGTACCGGCACCGGCTCGGAGTTGCGCCGTCCACTGGGAATCGCCATCATTGGCGGGCTGGCGGTGAGCCAGTTGCTGACGTTGTACACCACGCCGGTGGTGTATCTCTACTTTGACCGCCTCCAACATTGGTGGTGGGAGCGGGTACGTATGGGACATCGCGAAGAAGTTGAGCCCCGCAGCTCAGAGGCGTGAAGTCAGGCAGTTGGCAGCAGGCAGTAAGTGGCCTGCACGAACTAAGCCCGCGTGACGGCGTTGCAAGCACTTCAGGCTGTTTAGAGCAAACGTCCAACGAGAGAGGCACGACCGGCAGCCGAATCGGAGGTCGAGACACGCCGGAAGGCAGCTAGTGAGATAGCTAAAAAAATAGCTCGACGCGTAGCTACCGAAGGCGTATCATGTAGACGGAGGTGCGAGATGGCGTACGTCGATCCAATAACCGTGGTTTCACCTAGGAATCGCATCAGGTCGGTGGATGTCCTTTACAACGCAGGGGGATGGTCTGTCGCGCTTCTAGACTCCACTGACGGGGAATGGCTGGGAATCCGGTGGAATGGGAGCGAAGACTACAGCGGGAATCCCCAATCGCATGGCCGCCAAACCTGGTTCTTTGTCCCGCATGAGCTCTCTGCCGGGCTGCGAGAGCAGGTCGAGCAACTCGCGAATTCGCAAGAGGGCGGGTTGCTAGAAGGCTACCGTGAAATGGCTAATGACCAGGAACACGAAGCCGAAGCGCTAGAATGGTGCGAAGGACTGATCGGGGATGCAATCCCTCAAGAGGGGTGACGTCTGGTGGGTCTCTTTTGGGCCATCGGTTGGTGGAGAAGTCCGCAAGACCAGGCCGGCCGTCATCGTTAGCAACAACGCTGCTAATGCGGTGCTGAATCGCGTCGCGGTCGTGCCTCTCACCAGCCGCACGGGCAAGGTCTACCCGAGCGAAGTGCTGGTTCAGGTAGAAGGGAGAGAGGCCAAGGCCATGGCTAACCAGATTACGACGGCAGCCAGAGAGCGACTTCAGAACCGGATGGGCGTGCTTTCGCCTGCCGATCTTCGAGCGGTGGAAGACGCAATCCTCTTACACCTGAGCATCCGCCGTTAGACTTGGGCGGCGCGCCTACAATCGAACTCCAGGCGTTGATAGATTATGTAGGCCAACGGCCGTGAGTCTGGACCTGCGCCGAGCACGACCGGTCTTGCAAATATCCTCACAAATACGAGCCATGAACCATGAACCATAGAACGGCAATCGTTCTCGGAGTCCAAAAGGCAGCCCGCTGCATGCTGCCTACTGTTGTCTGGCTGCTGCCTACCGCCTTCTGCCTACTGCTCTTCTCGAGCGCCTGCATGATCGGGCCGAAGTATCAAAGGCCCACCGCTCCCGTTCCTCCGGCGTATAAGGAACCGCCGACCGACAACTCCCAGGAGATGAAGGGCTGGAAACAGGCCCAGCCCAGCGACGCCCTGGCGCGCGGCAAGTGGTGGGAAATCTATAGCGACCCGGAGCTCAATGCCCTGGAAGAACAGGTGAGCATCTCCAACCAGAATCTGCTGGCGGCGGAGGCCCAATTCCGCGAGGCTAAATTCGCCGTGCGCATCGCACGCTCGAACCTGTACCCGACCGTTTCCGCCGCTCCTTCCATTGTGAACTCGTATTCGGTGCTCACCGGTCTACCGAGCTCCACCACCTACGACGTGCCGGTGGACGTGTCGTACCAAGCCGATATTTGGGGAAGTATCCGGCGCAGTATTCGGGCTAGCGCGGAGGCCGCACAAGTCAGCGCCGCCCAGTTGGAGAACGCACGATTGTCTTACCAGGCGGAACTTGCGCAGGATTACTTTGAGTTGCGCGGCACGGATGGCGAAAAAGAATTACTCGATACCACCGTGAAGTCCTATCAGGATTACCTCAAGCTCACGCAAGACAGGTTTAATAGTGGCGTGGCGTCGGGCTCGGACGTTGCGCAGGCGCAGACCCAACTGGAAACCGCGCGGGCCCAGTTGATCGATTACGATGTGGCGCGCGCACAGTACGAGCACGCCATTGCCGTCCTGGCGGGCAAGCCCCCCGCGGAGCTTTCCATCTCTTACCATTCCATCAAGATCACACCGCCACCCGTGCCGGTGGGACTTCCTTCCACCCTGCTGGAGCGCCGGCCCGATATCGCCGCCGCCGAACGGCAGATGGCCCAGGCCAACGAGCAGATCGGCATCGCCAAAGCTGCTTATTACCCAACCCTGACCATCAGCGGCGCGGCAGGCGTTGAAAGCTCCCGCTTCTTAAGGTGGATCTCCTGGCCAAGCCGTTTTTGGTCCGTCGGGCCGCAGTTGGCGGAGACCCTGTACGATGCTGGCAGGCGCCGCGCAGCGCTTGGTCAGACCCTGGCTGCCTATGACGCCACGGTGGCCAATTATCGCCAGACCGTTCTCACAGGCTTCCAGCAAGTCGAGGATAATCTGGCGGCGCTGCGCGTGCTCGAGAAAGAAGCGCAAGCCGAGGACAATGCCGTAAAAGCCGCCCAAAATTCGCTGGATATTTCCACTTACCAGTACAAGGCCGGCACCGTCAACTACCTCACCGTCATCACCGAGCAAGCCATTCTTCTGCAAGACCAGGTGCAGGCCCGGAGTATTCTGACGCGCCGCATGAGCGCCAGCGTCGTTCTGATCGAAGCGCTGGGCGGCGGATGGGATGTTTCCAAGCTACCTACTGTGCAAGAGGTGTCACAGGGGAAGTAAGCGGGCGCAACTAGGGTTCATCTGACCTATCAGCAATACGTCAGGCACATCCCCGGAAGCGTACGATCACAAAAAGACTACCGACTGAATACCTGAAATCTCAAAGCGCTTTCGGCAGCGGAGGTTCTTACATTGGACGAAATCGTCTCGCCGCAGCATATAATTCCTTGACTTGGCAAAGCGCGCCCGATCTCGTTCGTCCGCGTTACCTGGAAGCTTCTTCCTCTTTGTGCGCACCAACCACCGAATCTCGTAGGTATCTGTCTGGTGACAAAACAGGCAGGAGAGAGTGGCAGGTTTCAGTGTCTCATTTTCATCAAAAAATTCACGCTCATCCATACCTTGCCTATCTTAGCCGGATTTGTCCTGCAACTCCACACGCATTTGAGGACAGGGACGCCTTGTCCGGCGAGAAAGCATTAGCACACTTTTCCCTAACAGGCGTATAATGCGCTGGGGGCAGGACTCACGCAGTCTTTTAGGTTTTTCTATGAGCGGAGGACCAGTCGTATGGCCCACACTTTTGGCGAGCAAGATCTCGCAGATTACCTCTTTGACCGCATTATTGTGAATTGTCCGACCTGCTTGGACACCAAGTGCCTGCGTGTGGCGTGTCTGAAGGTTGCGGAGGAGCTACTCGAGGACGCTGAAATCGTTTACAAGCTGGCGCCTGTTTCCGACGGTGGGGCATAAGCAGGGAACAGGGAATAGGGAACAGGGAGGGCATGAGAATTAGGCCGTTCCCTGTCCCGTCTTCCGTACCGCGAGGGTGTCATTCCGAGCGAAGCGAGGAATCTCGCTCTGAGTCCTTGATCCACAGACCGGCGCGAGATTCCTCGCTTCGCTCGGAATGACAGCGGGAGGCTCAGGCAACCGATTCTGGCGGCAGGAATTTTGGACCCAGCCACGCAAACGCCAGGGCGTCGATCAGCCCATGCGCCAGCATGGAAGGATAAAGGCTTCCGCAATGGATGACGGGATATGCCAGCAGCGCTCCCAGCAGAGACGCTCTTACCATTCCGTTCCAACCTTGATAAACGTGCGCCAGCCCGAAGGCCAGCGATGAAGCAGCCCACGCCCATGCGCCCGAACGCAGCCATTGAGTAAGTTGAGCGAGGAGGAAGCCGCGATACAAGAATTCCTCGCAAAGAGCGGCCGTGGGCGCCAGGAGCAGCACCGACCAGAACTTTTCCTGGCGGGTCTTGGGAATCAACAGGTAGACCAGTTCCGCTTCCGGCGGCCACCACCCACGGAGTTCAAGGAAAAGGCCCAGGCGAATGCCGGCCACAGACAATGCAACCAGAGCACCTGCCCAGGTGAGCGCGGCGACGGGCCCGAGCGTTCGGAAGCCTACGGAAAAAGCACTCAGCGAGCTGAGAAAGAAGATGAGCAGCCCCAAACCCGCCAGCACCCACTGTGAAATCGCCGCAGAGATGTAAAGTGCGAGCCGCGGCATCTGACGGACTTGGCTGTCGCGCGCGGTTGATAAGGAAAGAACCGGAACGCCGACAACCAAGAACAGCATAAATAGAAGCGACAGTGCCCTGGACAACATTTCCGGTCCAACTGGAGTGAGGATGCAGGAGCGGACTATTCCTTTGGTTCGAGACTGGCGCGGATGGTACGAATCTCCGTACCTGGCTCTAGGATCAGCGGTATCGAGTGCGTCTTATAGCCGGAAAGCTGAATTTCCAACTGGTGTTTGCCAACCGGTACCTTCAAGATCGAGGGGGTGTTGCCATAGAATTCCCCGTCGATCAGGATGTCGGCGGCGGAGGGATCGGAGAAACACTCCACCGTGGCCCTCTCGACGTTGGCGAGCGGCGCCGCCGATTGGCCCGGCGAAATCGCGGGGGATGTCGCAGACGCCGCTGGGGTGGTTACCGCTGGTGGCGCCGCTGGCTTTGGGTAGGTCACGGCCGGTGTAGCTGTCGAAGGCGTTGGCTCTACCACTTGCGCAGGCGTGGGAGCCATCGTCTCAGCAGGCGTGGGCGTAGGGGTGAGTGCGGGGATGCTGGGCTGCGCAGCCACTGCTACTTCTCGATCCTCATTGACATACGCTATGTATTCGGTTCCTTTCGGCGCTCCAACCCCACCCTTAAAACTCGCCTCAACCTTGATCTGATCCTGCGCAGGGTTCTTGGCTCTCCCGCCCACTGTGCGCAGCTTGACAGCAGTAAGGTCCGGCAACCTGACGCCTTCGATGTCAAACTTGATGAATTTCCCCTTCTTAACACTCTGAACGGCGCCCCACGAAACAGCTCCTACCGGGATCACGGTCATTCCCTGGATGATCACGGGACGGGCGACCTCGAAATCCACCCGTGTGCCCTCCTCGACCTGGTCACTCGTGAGGTCAGCCTTCAAACGCACGCGCACGGCAGTCCCGTCAGGCAGGCGCACCCGCTGGGCGAAAGCCAGGCAACTCGGGATCAGCATGCAGACAAGAACCATTCCAATCGAATGCTTCACCTTCACGATACCCTCCAACTCCGAATATTCTTTCCGTATCTCTCCAGCAGCCCGGTCCCACCCCAATCCCGCCCGTTCACTGCTTTTCCAGAGTGGCGCGAATCGAAGGGGACGAGCCCGGCTCGACTACCATATTGCGCGTCCAGGGGCGATACCCACCTATTCGCAACTGGATGACATGGTGCCCCGCATCAACGTGCAGTGTAGAGGGGGTGTTCCCAACCAAGGCGCCGTCAATCAGAATATCCGCTCCCTGGGGATCACTGTTAAAGTTCACCAAAGCGGGCTCTTCCGGCACTGCAATCGAAGGGGTAGAAGCCGCGGGCGGAGTTTCCCTCTGGGGGTTCGCCGGCGTTTGTGGTGTGGTGGCCACGGGTGTGATCGGGGGCGGAGCGACCGGGGTATCAGGAGCGTTCACAGTAGCTGAAGCATCGACATAAGCTGGGTATTCCTTCCCTTTTTCAGCCCCAATCACGCGCTGGGCATAGCCGGGAAGCGGGTCCTTGGCCTCAATCTCATTCCCTTTGGATTCTGCTTTCTTGGGTTTGTCGGAGCGTGCCCGGAGCGAAATATCTTGACTATCCACGGAGCGGACAGACACAAACTGGAAAGTCACCGAGGCGTCCTTCGCGTTTCTCTTTCCTGCGCCCTTCACTTCAACCACCTTCCCTCGCGCCGGAGCTCCCTTCTCGATTACCACATGGCTTGCCACCACTACGTCTTCGGCAACATCAAAATCTATCGGGTCGCCTTTGACTACGTTTTCCGTGGTCAGCATATTGTGGAGCTTGAGAAGCACCATCTGCCCTTGGATGACACGCACCTGCGCCGCAGGCGCGGGAGTTGAAAGATAAACAAGCATGAAGACCGTACCCAGCCAAGCCCACTTACCATCCCGCTGGAAATACTCAGTTGAGATGTTTGGAATTGCGCTACCGCGTCTCATGACAACCTCCAGGTCCCCGTCAGCCAACTCGATGATCCGGCGGCGAACGCACCGCGCCTGACGGGTTTATTTCGGAAGACGGCTGCGTGCATTGTCTCACCACCCTGGCGCACGGTCAAGCCCATCGGCGACGACACTTGCTAGCACACCAAATGTCCGGGCCAATTAGGTTGCCGCGGCGGGTACACCTCTAGGGTGTCTGCACCGCGTTCAAACCCGCATAAACACGGATGGTGGCGGACGCGCGAAGCTGCGCAGGAAAGAGTTGATTTGGGAAATAGGGGTTCAGGTATTTCTGGCCGGGCAGCGGGTGGTCGAGGGGAAAACACTGCCTGCTGCCTTCCGTCTCCGGTGTTTCCGCTCCTCACGCGTTCCCGGTCTGCGGCATCACTGCTCTTTGGTCAACGCAAGAGATACGCGCCCAGCGCCGCCCGGCAGCGGTCGCGGTAAACTTCCACCGGTACGTTCTCAGGACCCATTAACCACTGGAGACAGTAACCGTCGACCAGCGCACGAATGGTGGAAGCCGCATCCACCGGGTTGACCCGGCGGAATTGCTGCTCTCTGATTCCGTCTTCCACGATTCTCGTATCCCTCTGCCGGCACTTCCCGAAGAACTCTGAAAAGAGCTTACGAAAACGTTCGGAGCGTGCACCGCGGCTGACAAAATCGAAGAAGACCAAATAAAGCTTGCGATTGACCTCGGTGCTGTGAAATAGAACTTCCAGCTCGGCCACGAGCCGGATGCGCGCCGGTTCCTGAGTATGGACAACCTCGTCCAAGCTGCGGTTCAACTGGCGGAGCAGCCACTCCAGGACGCCGAAGAGGAGGTCTTCTTTAGTCCGGAAATAATAGAGAGCCCCCCCCTTGCTCGAGTCAGCCCTGGCCACTACGGAATCCAGCGTCGTAGCCTCGATCCCCCGCTCCACGACTTCCGCGTAGCCTGCCCTCTGGAGAGCTTCGCGGCGGCGCTGCGCCAGTTCCGGATTGGCCCTGCGTGGGCTCATCAATCCCCCTGTGGGAAAAAGCGTCTGGACGGATTATTTATCTCTGGCGCCATTTGTCAACCCTAATCGGCCGCCCTTCTGTGGCAGCCACGCCTTACACATAATCACTCCTAGCCTGACGTTTTCGAAGCAATGGCTTGAGGTGCTCCGGTCAGCATGATAGCATGACTTAAGATCAGGGCATTCTATGAACGCCGGAACTTCAGGCCATAACCTTGTGGGGCTTAATCGCCAGGAGTTGGAACGACTGGTGCAGTCGCTGGGGAAGGCGCCTTATCACGGTCGCCAGCTCTATCATGCGCTTTACCATCGTCGGGAAAGGGATGTGGCCGCCTTGACGGACCTCGACAGGAATTTCAGAGAGGCCCTGGCGGCTCATTATGAAATCACCTATCCCGATGTCCAGGGCGAGTTCATATCGAAGGATGGCTCCGCCCGCTACCTGCTGCGTCTTCAGGACAACACCGCCGTTGAGACGGTGTATATGCCCGAGGAAGAGCGGATCACGCTTTGTCTTTCCAGCCAAGCGGGCTGCGCGTTGGACTGCCGGTTTTGCTTCACCGCGCTCTTAGGACTCAAGCGCAACCTTTCTGCGGGTGAGATTCTTGGACAGGTACTGGCGGTGGCAAAAGCCCGCGAGATTCCCCCCCGTTCAAGGCTCAATCTGGTCTTCATGGGAATGGGCGAGCCGCTTCTGAATCTCGCCCAAGTGATGAAAGCCATCCGGATTTTCGCGGACCCTCAAGGCCTTGGCATTCCGCTTCGTCGCATTACGATTTCCACCTCGGGCATCATCCCCGGCGTGCGCGACCTTGCCCGTGACCCGAGACGTCCGAAGCTGGCCATCTCGCTCAACGCTTCGAACGAGCAGCAGAGGACCGAGCTGATGCCGATAAACCGAAAATACACGCTGCGCGAGCTCATGCGCGCCTGCCGCGCCTATCCGTTGCGCCCGCGAGAGCTGCTCACTTTCGAGTACGTCCTTTTGGGCGGTTTTAACGATGCGGACGCCGATGCCGTGCGCGTGGCGGAGCTGCTGCGGGGAATGCGCGCCAAGGTCAACCTTATCCCTTACAATCCCGGCTCCGAGCTTCATTATCGCCCCGCGCCTCTCGAGAGAGTCCTAGCCTTTCAGCGCCTCCTGACGGAACGGCACATTCGAGCCTACATTCGCATTTCACGGGGACAGGATGTTGGCGCCGCCTGCGGCCAGCTCCACCTGGAAGGAATGCGAACACGTGACCCCAGCGTGGCGATTCCCGCCTAATTGTTTACAACAACCACCCCCTACCCCCTCCTTACCAAGGAGGGGAGCCAGCCCACCAACTCCCCTCCTCTCCGAGGAGGGGGCAGGGGGTGGTGAGAGCGCGTGCCTGTAAATTGCTAAGTGGGACACCACACTAGGGCGCCGGTTGGCGGCCCGAAACGAGCGCTCCCCGCTGGCGCGCCTTCGGGCAGATTCCGATGACCGCCAGCATGCGGCCGGTGCGGCTTCCCTCTTGGCGATAGGAATAGAAGAGGTCCGTGCGGCAGGCCGTGCAGAAATCCACCGTGGCGACATGGTGAGGTGCAAGCCCTGCTGCCAGGAGCTGATCCTGGGCAACGGCAACCAAGTCAAGATGAATGGGAGGCGCGCCGGCGGGTTCGTGGCCCGGCGGCTGCATATTCAAGAAGGAGAGCGGACGCTGTTTGCGATGCGAGGCGGGGGGTTCAGATACCTTGCGAAAGAACTTATCCGCGTGCAGGAAGCGCCCCTGAAACGCCTCCTCCACCTCTTCCCCTACTTCATAACAACACGCGCGGATGGAAGGACCCAGCACGGCAAGCAGGCTCTCAGGCTCAGAACCATACCCGCGGCGCATCTCCCCCACAGCCTTTTCCACCAGGCGCGCCAGCGCGCCACGCCACCCGGCATGAACTGCCGCCACAGCTCGATGTTTCGGGTCCACCAGCAGCACGGGCAGGCAATCGGCGGTTCTCACCGACAGCAGGATACCAGCCTCCTCGGTCAACAGCGCATCCCCTGAAGGTTGCGCAACGCCAGGCTGTTCAGGCAGTCGATTCCCGCCGAAGCGGTACTCGAGTTCGCCGGAGGTTGCACGCAGAACTTGATAGACACTGGCGGAATGGACTTGCCGGAGCGAAGCCAGCGCGAAGTGTTCCGCGCCAAGCTGCTGCAAGAAAAGTTCCCGATTTTCCCGCACCCTGGCGCGCGGCTCGCCCGGCGTGAATCCGAGGTTCAGCCCCGCAGACGGACCACGGCTCACCCCACCCCAGCGGGTACTGAATGCATGGACCAGCCAAGAATAACGGCCGACGAGCGGGTGCTCAATCCAGGCTAGCCCGCCACGCGAAACGGTTTGTGAAACCGGAGGAGCCAACACCCGAATATAGCACACCCTACACGGTCCCCAGGTGGCGCGGCGGGTTGAACTTTGACCGCCGCTCTGATACGCTGAATAGCCGGATATCAGGGTTGGAAGCTCCGAATAACTGAAAGGGAAACTATGTTATCTGATCGCCTGATCCGGATGATCGAACAACACGCAGAAGAGTTAACGCGCGCCTTGGTCGAAAACCTTCAGTCCAACCCGCGTACGGCCTCTTACCACCAACTTTCCTGGAAAGCGATTCACGATCGCACCCACAATGTGTACAAGAATCTCGGCTTGTGGTTGAGCAGCAAAGCGGAGGACGACATCGAAGCAGCTTACACCGAGCTGGGAAAAGAACGCGAGGTCGAGGGAATCCCCCTGAGCGAGGTCGTTTACGCTCTCACCTTGACCAAGTATCATCTGCGAGATTATATTCGGGCTGCCGGCTTGATCGACTCTGCCGTGGACCTTTACCAGGCGCTGGAACTCCAGCGCGTGTTAGGCCAGTTTTACGACAAGGCCATTTACTACACTGTCAGGGCCTACGAGCGCGCGGCGAACCACAAGGAAGCGGCCGGCGCTGTTAAGAGAGCGCGCTGAGCCCGGAGCAGCCACCGGCTTCTTGGTCATGATAGTTGGGACTGGCGTCGATATATTGGAGACCTCTCGCGTCGAGGAAGCTCTCCAGAGGCACGGCGAGCGTTTTGCCAAGCGCGTGTGTACGCCCGCGGAGATCGCGTATTGCGGGAAGTTCAAGAACCAGGCGGAGCGGCTTGCCGCCCGCTTCGCGGCCAAGGAGGCGGCATTCAAGGCTTTGGGGACCGGCTGGGGTGAGGGGGTACGCTGGGTGGACGTGGAAATAACTCACTCGCCGAGCGGCAAGCCGGAGTTGATCCTCCGGGGTCGGGCGGAGGAAATTGCCCGCCGCATGGGAGTAACACGCACCGCGGTATCGATTTCACACTCTGACCGTTACGTTGTCGCTCAGGTTATTTTTGAGGCCGATGGCTAGCGTACACCAATCGGGCTGGCGTTACTTGAAAGGTATGAGCATCGCGCTGCTTTGCCTTCTTGAGTTGCCGCGCGCCTGGGCACAGCGTGCAGAGGGAGAGCAGCAACTCCTGGTCCTGGATGCCAAGAAAGCTACAGGCCTGCTTTTGAACCAAGCCCCTCCGGAGTACCCCGCCCTGGCCAAGGTGAACTACATTCAGGGCCGAGTTCGCGTGCGCCTTGAGGTCTCCGCCGCCGGGTCGGTGGTGGGGGCGCACGTGCTAAGCGGCAACCCCCTTCTGGCGGCGGCCGTGCTGGACAGGGTTCGAATGTGGCGTTATCGCCCGTGTGTGGCACAGGGTGGTGCCACCTCTTTCGCAACTGCGGTGGACGTTAAATTCACGCTGCGGATAAGGAAAATGGATCTTGCTCCCCTGCAGGCGGAATCCGACTTCGGCCGCCAAGTCAAACCTCCCGAAGTATTGACGGGGCCGGAGAAGACCGCCTCCACTGATCCTTCGGTGCGCTTGCGCTTGCTCGTAAACGCGGAAGGCAAAGTGATCGATTCGGCAATCCTAAAAGGCATTCCCTCTATGTTTGAAGGGGCAAGGAAGAGCATCGAGGGGTGGTCGTTCCGGCCGGCGCGCTGGGGTGCTCTCTCTGTTCCTTGGTACCTTGACGTTGACGTCCCCGTCTACAACGCCCCCTCCCAGGCAGGCACGCGTTTGCCGAGCGGGCGGTGAAGGCCCGAGGCAGCATGACGTGGCCGCGAGAGAAATATTCCCCCGGAGGGTAATCCCGCGTTAGAATTGGGAAGTGAGCCGGAGGTGAACCGCCGGCGTGGCCCTTGATGCTTGTGGAGCAAATGGTTAATGAAATTAGATTGGGCAAAACGAACCCGGAAGATCTGGCCCCTGGTCTTCATGATACTAGTTCCGTCAAGCGCGGCTTTTGGAAAAGAACCCACCAGGGAGGCAGTTTTTCAATATGCGGGCGGAACCGAGAAGATCGAAATAGATTGTGCGGGCAAGTTGGAAGTCACGCTGGAGAGTCTGGTTTTCAAGTGTCCTGGGGGCTCGGTGGTTATGCCTTTTTCGACCATCACGCTGATGCAATTTCGCCCGGATGTGAGCCGCCGCGTGCGCAAGCTGAAGCTCAAGTGGACGACCTACCCCAATACTCTGATTACGGGCAAGCAAAACCAATACTTCACCATTGTCTGCAAAAAGCAGGGCGTGACTCAGGTGGTGGTCTTGAGAGTCGATCCCCTTTCGATGCGCCCTTATCTTGCCGAGATCGAGCTGAAATCAGGGAAGCGCGTCGAGGTGATGCCCTACGAGGATTATTCTTGAAGGGAACTGATGACCCCGCCGCTCGGGAATAGCCTAACAGGGTACTGAAACGAGTCTGTGAGCATTGTCATTCCGAGCGAAGCGAGGAATCTCGCTCTGGAATCAAGAGACTTACGAGATTCCTCGCTTCGCTCGGAATGACACGCTGGACGGGTTTTCCAGCACCTTGCTAAGGACTGGTCCCGCCAAGGAAATATCCAGCCCTTGTCCGCACCTTGACCCCGCTTCGGTGCACGTGCACTTGGATGCGGTGAAAACCGTTCTCGCTGCCGGGCGCGTGAGGCACGTAAGCGATTTCGTACTGGCTCTGGATTTCGTTGGCAATCCGGTTGAGCTCATCCTGCACCCCCTTCGTTGACCAGTGCGCATAACACACCCCGCCGGTGTACCCCGCATAGAACTCTAGGGCGCTCTTGGCCACCGTGGAGCGGATCATTTCCCCGCTCGCCAGGATGAGTGGAACGATCGGGAGGGTGGGCACATCCCAGGTTTTCTCCTCGTTCGAGGGAGTGGGCGCAGTGCCGGGAGGCAAGGGGCGTGCCACGTTGACGTCCAGGGGGTCCGGTGGGGGAGCCTTCGCTTGCCGGGCCAGCAGCGCACGCCCCGGGCTGAATCCCAGACCGTAGATCGTGATCCCCGCGTTCACGGCGCGTTGCACGACCTCTGCCTTACGGGTTTCGCTCCCCAAGTCATGGCCATCCGAAAAAGCTATGATCACTCGGCGGTCTTCCTTCGGCTGGCTTTCGAGCAGCGAGATGGCGCGCGCCAAGGCGTCATTCAACTGCGCCGAGCTGCCACGCGCCTCGAGACCGCGCAGGGCGGATTCCAGCTCATTGCTGTCTTGGGTCAAGTCCTGGACAACACGAATCTGGGCGCCGTAAGTGACCACCGCAGCCTCTCCCTGTGGCCCCAGCATCAGGCTGGAGAAGACCGGACCGAGGGGGCGGATCTCGCCGAGCAGCGGCTCCGAGGTGCTATTAGCTTCCACCACAATGACCGCTAGCAGCTTGTGCTGCTCCAGACTGAACTGTTCAATGCGCTGGCGCACGCCGTTGTCCAGAATCTCGAAGTCCTTTTCCTCCAGGTCGAAAACGAAGTCGCCTTTGGAATTAATCACCGTCACCGGCGCTGTCACCAAGTTCACCGTGACCCGAATCTGCGGCTCGTTCTTGGACGATTTGGTGTCCGCAGGCGGCTCTTGCTTGGGCTTCGAGACCACGGGGTTATCGCCAGCTACTCCTTCCTGGGCGCGGGCAGAGGGAAACAGGCTGAGGCCACAAAAGCCACCCGCGAGAACCAGGGTTAAGGCGGACTTTAGAAAAGCAGAAGTGGAATTCATGGGCATTCGTTCCTCCTCGCATAGCCCCACTTATTTGTAGGATGTGCGTATGTGCCTTGGCGTTGCCGGTCGACTTGCAATAGCAACAGTCGGCTTCTTCTCACCTCGCGAAGACTCCTCCTTGCGTCGTTAGCAGGAAAATCGAAAATCGAAATTCGAAATTCGCAGTGAGTTTCGAATTTCGATTTTCGAGTCATTCCCTGGCGCGTTGCCGCAGGGCCTCGTAGAGCACCACCGCGGCTGCCACCGAGACATTCAGCGAAGGCACGGGGCCGCGCAGGGGGATATGCGCCAGTTCATCGCACGCTTCCCGCACCAAGCGGTGCAAGCCCGCCCCCTCTCCGCCCAACACCAGCGCGCAGCCCTGCGCATAGTCCAGATCAAGGTAAGACTTCCCGGCTTGGGCCTCAAATCCGTAAACCCATACCCGGCGCTCTTTCATCTCCTCCAGCGTGCGTACCAGGTTGGTGACCTGCGCAATCTTCACGTGCTCGAGCGCCCCGGCCGAAGCTCGCGCCACCGCGGGCGATATTCCTGCGGCGCGGCGCTGGGGAATCACAATCCCGTCACAACCGGCTGCCACCGCCGTGCGCACAATGGCCCCCAGGTTGGCAGGGTCTTCCACTCCGTCAAGGACAACGAGCAGGGGCCTCGCGGAATGTGCCAGAAGAGTTTGGATGTCGTCATAGGTTCGAGGCGTGCACGCCGCCACAACGTTCTGATGTTGCGTGTTACCCGCCGCGCGCTCCACCGCCGGCCGGGGAGCAAAACGCAGGCCAACGCCGCGAGCCCGGCAGGCATCAATGATCTCCTGCACGCGTGGGTTGTGCTGGCCTTGCGTGACCAGCACGTAGTCAACCGGGCGAGTGCGCACGGCCTCCATGACAGCATGAATGCCGTAAACCACTTCGAGCTTTTCGCCCGTCTCCCGATGCGACATCTTCTCCTGACTCCTGGCTTCTTCACCAACCTGCCTACGATAACACATCCCAGCCCGCTCCGGGGCGAGCGCGTGGCGCAGGCCTGTTCTTTGGCTCTCCGGCTATTCCCCCTCGAACGAGCTGCCGCCCTGCAAATCAGGCCCGCGCCACCGGACCGGTCCGGGGACTGGCCGCCGGCAGCGAGTAAATCGCCTGTGCCTGCTGTTTCTTGCATTGAAACGCCCCTTTTCTTCGCTTTGATCGCTGCATTTCCTGGCCAAAAAGGAGTTCGTTTTGAGGAGGCTGTATCAGCTAAGTCGTTTTTTTTCAATAAAGTCTTAGGTTCGTTCCCTCTATTTAGTATCTTTTTTCGATTTGAGGCCTGCCGGCCCCCGCGCGGTGCGTCCGAAGGGTTCCGTCGTAAGGAGGCTTCGCAGTTATCCAGAAAGCGCTCTTCTTCTCTCTTCCGCTTCTCCTGGATCTCCGCCAGCAAACGAATCTTTTGTTGCAATTGCCGGTGCAGGGCATTCTGCTGGCGGATGATCGCCGCCCACTGAGCATGTGAGGGCGCCGTCGCGGCCATTCGTGCCGCTCGCGTGTTTTCCACGTGCTCGTGCAGGAAGAGTTCGTATTCCTGCGCGACATCGGAGATTTCTTCCGCCAGTCTCGCCCTCATCAAGGTCTTGGCATCCTCGAACTCCTGGCTGCCCGGCTTCATCTCCGACAACTTGAAGTAGTTGTTGTAGAGTCCGGCGCCCCGCAGGGTTGGTCCCTCGCCGTACACGCCACGCAGAAACTCCTTCATGTTGGAGGAGAAATCGTTCTTCTCCACCATCTCCACCAGGATGTCCAGAATGGAAAGAATCTGCTCGAACTTACCCGGCGCATCGAGCGTCGTTCGCAGGCCCTTTTCGCGCACCTCGGACTGCAAGGCGTCGCTGATCTCGCGCCCCACCTGGACGAACTGCTTGCGCCGCTCCAGATCGTGCTTTTGCAGGTTGCACACCTGCACGGCGGCTTCCGCCCTGTCCAGGCGGGCTTTCTTCCAGACTAACAGCGCGATGTCCTCCACCAGCACCATCTCCAAGGTGTCAGCGGGCTGGCGCGCCAGGACCAAGCCCTTCAACAAACGCTCGAAGTCCCGCGGGTCTTCGCCCAGCGCGATGGCGGCGTCCCAGAAGAAATTGGCGTTTGAGTAGAGGCCGTGCTTGCGCGCGTTCTGGCTCGAGCGCCTCTTGCCCTTCGCCGTGCGCGGGCCGGTGGATTCCTGGGCGTTCTCTTTCCGCGCTTCAAGTTGCACCGCCGTCAGGTTTTCGGTTTGGCTAGCCATGTGGTTTCTCCTTTTTTCTGTGGCGCCCGTCGGTGACGGGCGAGCTTCCTGAACGCCGCCCCTGAAGCGGCGCCACAGCCCGGTTCTCCGTTTCCGCCGGCGCCGCCAGCGGTTCGTCCGGAAGCCAAATCTACTAGGCTATCAGATGAAAATGGAACGGTGGGTAAAGTTGGGACGTCTGTGAATATTTATTTTCGCCCAATGAAATCAAGCTATTACAGGGACTCCAAGGGACAAGATGCCCGTGCCCTGGCCCAATGTGTGGCATTTTGGCACAGCCGTGTTCAAATGGCCCCGGCAGGGGCCAACGGTGAATAGCCGCAGGTTTTAACCTGCGGATAACGGACCGCACAGAATTACGCAACCCCAACGGGGTTGACCGGTCAATGGTTCGGCCCCTCCGGGGCCGGAATGCTTTCTGGGCTTCTGTTTCCGTAGGTTTCACCTACGGCTACTCACGGTGTCCCGCTTCGCGGGACGGGAATGGCGCCGGAAGGATAGAAATAGTTCTTATCTTAGCGCCTATGGGGCAACGCCCCCGGAATGCGCGACGCTCGATCCCCGACCCTGGAGGGGTCGTATTCCCTTGGGCCGCGTGCCGCAAGATGGGGGTGACGTCACCCGAAATCGATCCCGCGTCTGCGGGATCGGACCTTGTGGGGGGCGCATCTTCCGGGGGCGTTGCCCCCGGCTACTGTATGGATCCCCTGCGGGGATCAGGGATGGACCGTTCCGAGGGCGTTCTGGGCGCGCAAAAAGCAGGTAAAGCCCCTTCCGGCTACGCTCGGCATGGTCCGTCGGCGCTAACCTCCCGCCCCCGAACCCAGTGTCTACTGCTTTCGCCAACCTTAGCCGCGAATTGGGGACGCGTCAGTCGCCCGCGGCGTTTGGAATTGCACCTTATTCCCATGTTAGAGTAATGGTGCTCTTGGCAGCCACAGGAGGGTGGCATGGAATTCAAAGACCATGACGAAGGGGCAGATCAGCAAACGCGTTACGAGACACTGCGACAAGTATCTGGCGTTATTGCCTCGCAAGCAGACCTAAATGGGGTGCTGGAAAACCTCGCCCGGTTTCTTGCCTCTGTGGTGAAGTTTGAATTCCTCGGTGTCGTTCTCCACGATGCCCAGCGTCATGTGTTTCGTCTGCACGCACTCGAAGGTAGCGTGTCGCCCAAGTCACAAGTTGGAACCGAAATTCCTGAATCAGAGTCCTCGGTGAGGGTTATCCTCGAAGAGCAAAAGCCGATCATCATTAACGATACCGAAAAAGAGGCCAAGTTTGCCGATCTCGTCGAACCCGCGCGCCCTTACGGGGTCCGGTCGATGTGCCTCCTCCCGCTAACGTCTCCCCGACGGCAGCTCGGGGTACTGGTCTTTGGAACTACTTACCAGAAAGATTATGACGCGGAGGATTTGAAGCTCATGACGACGGTTGCCGCCCATGTTGCGGTGGCCGTGGAGAATGCCCTGAATTTTGAGGATGCCTGTTCCTATCAGCAACTCTTGCTCCGTGAGCGCGACCGGCTGCGGCTGTTGCTGGAAGTTAACAACCATGTCATCTCTCATTTGGAGCTCGGGGATCTTTTTCAGGCCGTATCGTCCGCCTTGCGGGATTGCTTCCACCACGAGTACACCGGCCTATGGCTGTTTGAGGAGGGCACTACAAAACTGCGGTGCGTGGGCATGGACTTCCCCAGTAATCGGGGGTTCATTCAAAAACTACAATCGGCGGACATGACGCCGTCCGAACTTGCCGAGGTCCGAGCTCGCGTCCCGAAGATCATTAAACGAGAGGAAATCGCCCAACTCCCGGCAGCGATCGCTTCACCGGTCCTGGCGGAGAACATGCGCTCGGGGGTGTCCATTCCCCTCGTCGTCGGCTCAATACCGCTGGGCGTCCTGACCCTTGGAAGCACGGGCGAATCCGCGTTCGCGCAGGAAGAGCTGGGTTTGCTTTTACAAGTTGGCAACCAGGTGGCCCTGGCCATGGAAAATGCCCTAGCCTTTGGCAAGGTGTCGGAGGCGCGGGACCAGCTCGACACGGAGAAAACGTACCTCGAAGATGAGATCCGGTACGATCGCAACCTGGAAGACATTGTCGGCGAGAGTCGCGCCTTGCGCGAAACGCTTAACCAGGCAGAGGTCGTCGCCGGGACAGACGCCACCGTCCTGCTCATGGGTGAAACAGGAACCGGGAAAGAACTTATCGCGAGATTGATTCACAACCATAGTTCACGCCGGGATCATACGTTTGTGAAGTTGAATTGCGCGGCGGTTCCCTCCGGCCTCATGGAGAGTGATCTCTTCGGACACGAGCGGGGAGCCTTCACGGGCGCGGTGGCGACGAAAGTGGGGCGTTTCGAGTTGGCGCACCGTGGGAGCCTTTTTCTCGATGAGGTTGGCGACATCCCGCTGGACCTTCAGCCCAAGCTCCTCCGCGTCTTGCAGGAAAAGGAATTCGAACGGCTGGGAAGCACACGCACTCTGAAGGTTGATGTGCGTCTGATTGCTGCCACCAACCGGGACCTTTCCCAAATGGTCGCGAACCGAGAGTTTCGTGAAGACCTGTACTACCGGCTCGCGGTGTTCCCCATCCATTTGCCCGCTCTACGTGAAAGACGGGAAGACATCCCCCTACTGGTTGAATACCTCGTGGGCCGATACGCGCACCGCATGAAGAAAAGGATCAGAGAAATCCCGACGCGGGCGATGGAAGCGATGACCACGTGGTCCTGGCCCGGCAATATCCGGGAGTTGCAGAACTTCATCGAGCGGGCGGTGATTCTGACGCGGGGAGATAGCCTCGAGGTGCCGCTCGAGGAACTGCCGTCTCTGCGGACGGACCGAGATTCGACGCATACAAGCAAAACTCTCAACCTGCGAGAAGTTGAAAGTGAGGCCATCCTGGAGGCCCTGAGGAAAACGAACGGGCGTGTTAGTGGTCCGGGAGGGGCGGCAGCATTGCTAGGTCTCAAGCGCACGACACTCCAGTCGCGCATGCGCGTCCTGAACATCAGACCGTCTGATCACTCGAAATCATCCTAGCCGTTGCCCTCTATTGGGCAGCCTGCCATTGTCCGGGCACTTGGTGTGTCCCACGACACCCGGTGAATACAACTAAGTATCCTAGTTGCAAGAAGTTACATTCCAGGACCTGCCGGAATAGAAGATGCATTCGTTCTGGTTGTGCTGCGAACGACGGTTCTCTATTTGCGCGATCAAACCAGGGTTGTTCTGAACGGACAACTTGTCGGGGAATGGGCAGACTGCCTGCCGGACGCAATTGCCCAGTGCTGCTCGCCGACAGACCCGGTCGAGATTGATCTCGACGGTATCACCTGTGCCGACCACGTGGGCGAGCAGGCCCTTCTCGCCCTCTGGCGAGCCCATCGGCGTCTCGTATGCAGCTCCCCGTTCGCGCGAACACTCTGTGAGCACCTGGGGATTCCGGTCGAGAGGAGCGGACGATGACCGTTCCTCCCCAAGTCGCGCAAGGCACACAACCGACGGTAACCGTGCGCGCCGCGAGTCTTGCCGAGCGTCCGTGGCTCATCACCGCGGCCGTAATGCTCGCCACCTTCATGGAAGTGCTGGACACCACCGTCGTCAACGTCTCCTTGACGCACATTGCAGGGAGCCTCTCGGCGACACCCAACGAAGCGACTTGGGCGCTCACTTCGTATCTGGTGGCCAACGGTATTGTGATTCCGATCTCAGGATGGCTGGCCAATCACTTTGGACGGAAGAATCTGCTCCTTTTCTCTACCGCAGGCTTTACCGTTGCCTCTTTGCTCTGTGGCATCGCTCCCAGCATGGGCCTGCTGGTGACCTTCCGCGTGATTCAGGGCGCTTGTGGTGGTTCACTGCAACCGCTATCTCAGGCGGTATTGCTGGAAGCGTTTCCTCGCGAGCAACACGGCAAAGCCATGGCGGTCTTCGCACTCGGGGTCATAGTGGCGCCTGTACTTGGACCCGTGTTGGGTGGTTGGCTCACCGACAACTACTCGTGGCGTTGGGTCTTTTACATCAACTTGCCTGTGGGTCTGATCTCCGTCCTCATGATCAAAGCATTTGTGAAGGACCCGCCGTACATTCGGCGCTCCTCGGCGCCAGTCGATTCCTGGGGGCTGGCAACACTGGTTATTTGGGTGGCCGCGCTCCAGATCATGTTGGACAAGGGGCAGGAAGAGGATTGGTTTGGTTCCAGGTTCATCGTGGTCTTGGCTGTGGCCTTTGTGGTGGGGCTCCTGGCCTGGGTGACACGCGAATTGAATACGCGAGATCCGGTTGCCGAGCTTCGCGTGTTCAGACAGGTGCCCTTTGCCGCCGGCACCATAGTGATGGCACTCCAGGGCTTCGTTATGTATGGCAGTCAAGTCACCATCTCGATATGGCTCCAGACGCTGATGGGTTATCCGTCGGTGCAAGCGGGCCTGGCCACGTTCGCCATGGGGTTGGGAGCGGCTCTCTCCATGCCTGTGGCCTCCTTCCTGGTGAGTAGGTTCGACCCTCGCAAGGTATTCGTCGGCGGAATATTGATCTCCAGCTTTTCGTTCTATCGGTTGATGGGGTTCAACTTAGAGATCGGTTTCTGGGATGTATTCTGGCCGCAGTTCATTCAGGGTCTTTCATTGGGGTTAGTGTTTGTGCCGCTCACGGTTTTGACCATGGCTTTCATCCCCAAAGAAAGGATGGGGAACGCTACCAGTTTGTTCAATATGATGCGGAACATCGGCGGCGGCGTGGGTATTTCGATCGTGGAAACTATGCTGACCCGCATGGGGCAGGAGCACACCAACTTGCTGGTCGCCAATATCACACCGGTCTCCCCTTCGGTGCTGAGTCTGCTCGGTGGGCTGAGGGGTTTGTTTGCGGGTTCCGGCCCTGTGTTGGCCGACCAGCAAGCTTATGCTGCCCTCTTTGGCCTGGTGCAGCGCGAAGCCACCATGGTGGCGCTGGTTCGGATCTTTCAATATCTTGGAGTGCTGGTTCTCACTCTGATCCCCCTGATCGCCCTGACTAAGCGGCCGCCAAAAGGACAGTCAGGAACGATCGCCCCGCATTGAACTGCGCATAGTCGCTGGGCGGCATTGGGGGCGTCGCTGGATCACGATTGACACCAGCCGCGTGGCCCTCGCCATCGCCCGCCACGCGGAAACGGAGTTGCTCTACGACCAGCCCTATGAGGACTCCAGGAAGATTCGGGTTACCGGCCCCTTTACCGTGGAAAGTCTCTCGCCTTATCGCCTGCTCTCAACCGATGAGGAACGCCCCGCCTCCGAAGCCGAAGCCCACAGGGCATCATCGGGCGGGCAGTTCGCCACGATGATTATCGACAACCTGAGAAAAGCAGGTGTCCAGAATACGTTCAGGAACGAGCGCCTCAAGTTCGACCGGTTGGAATCCTACGCCGGAGCCTGGATTCACGCCTCGGGCGAATATACGGAAAAGGACGGCAAGACGCGGCGCGTGGCCGTCTCGATCGGCCCCGAACACGGCACCGTGGGCCCCGACCAGGTTAAAGAAGCGGCCAAGGAAGCAGTCCAGGGTGTGGGGTTCGACCTCCTAGTCACTGGACATTTACGATGCCACGACGGGGCAGATTCGCAGCCACTCGGCCAACGATATCGCCTGTTGGTTCATCGATACGAACTATGACGGCGAGAGCTTCTTCGTTCGTCACGCGTACTTCACGGGTGCCGAAGAACCTCATGACAAACTCAAGCGCGCCCTGCGAGCCGAAATCGACCAGGCCGCATGGTCAGCTCTCTATTCCACGACCAGCCGCCCCTTCGACCCGCCAACAACCGGCAAGATCGCCATCAAGGTCATCAACCACTACGGTGACGAGGTGCTGAGGGTTTACGACACGAAGAAGGTTTAAGGCCCTCGTCATCCTGGAGGGTTGATTTGGAAAGGAAAATTCTGCTTGACAGGGGGCAATGAAAAGTAATTAACTATAGTTTATTAATTTTAGGAAGCTTGCATAAAGGCATCTGACGAGGGAAAACGGCAATGAGTTCACTTCAAGCCAGTCCGTATATTCTCAAACTGAATAGCCCCGACGCGAGGCTCGAACTGGTGGGCGGCAAGGGCGCATCGCTGGCGCGCCTGGCGGTGGCCGGTCTGCCCGTGCCGCCGGGTTTTCAAATCACCACCTACGCCTATCGCCGCTTTGTAAGCGCGAACTGTCTCGCCGAGGCGATTCTGTCCGCCGCGGCACAAGCCAGAGCGGACGACCCAGCCACACTCGACCGTGCCTCGGCGCAAATCCAGTCGCTCTTCGCGCAGAGCACGCTGCCCGATGACATCGCCGCGCTGATTCGACAATCGTACGCGGAGCTGGGCGCAGGCGATCCGTCCGTCGCGGTGCGCTCGTCAGCCACCGCGGAAGATTTGCCCGGGATGTCATTCGCAGGCCAACTGGAAACTTATCTCAATGTACGCGGCAGCGACGATGTGTTGGCTGCCGTCAAGCGTTGCTGGGGTTCGCTCTGGACGGCGCGCGCCCTCGGCTACCGCGCCCGGCAGGGCATGCGTCCCGAAGACCTTAGCATCGCCGTCGTGGTGCAGCAACTCGTTCCGGCCGATGTGGCGGGTGTCCTCTTCACGGCGAATCCAGTGACGGGCGCGCGCGACCAGATGACGATCAACGCGGCGTGGGGTTTGGGCGAGGCGATTGTAGGCGGGCAGGTTACGCCTGACACGATCATCGTCGACAAGCAAACGGGCGCGATTGAATCGCTGCATGTCGCCGACAAGGACGTGATGACGGTGCGCCTGCCCGAAGGCACGCGCGAAGAGCCTGTGCCCGCGGAAAAACGCCGGCAGGCCGCCCTGCCGCCGGCGCAAGCCGCTGAATTGGTCCGCCTCGGCCTCGAGATCGAGCAACTCTACGGACAGCCGATGGACATCGAATGGGCGATGTGCGACAAGCGCATCTTCATCCTACAGGCTCGTCCCATCACTACGCTGCCTGAGCCGCCCCCGACGCTGGAATGGAAGCTGCCGCGCGCAGGGGGGCGGTACGCGCGAAGCAGCGTCATCGAACTTCTGCCCGATCCGCTCTCGCCGCTCTTTGCGACGCTCGCGCTGCCCCTGTGGAACGAAACGCTTCGGGCTAAGGTGCAATCGCTGGGATTCGGGCGCCTGCTAGCCGGTGTTAATTTCTTTCTGGTGACCATCAATGAGTACGCCTACACCGAATTCGGGTTAAGTGCGTGGCAATCGGTGCGGGTGCTCCTCGCCTTGCCCGGGCTGGTCTTCAGGATGGTCCCGCTGCTGCGTTCGGCGCGGGAGCGCTGGGCCGAGCAAGCACGCCCGCACTATGCCAACGTCGTGGGCGCGTGGGCGGCGCGCGATCTGGCCACGACGCCCGCGACGGAATTGCTCGCCGGCGCGCGCGAGATCGTAAAGGCAGCAGCCGGCCATTACGTGAGCATCCAGACCGGCATTCTGCCGGCGGCAAATTTGGGCGAGGCTGCGTTCAACTACGTCTATAACCACTTCATCAGGCGCCAGAGCGAGCCGCCCGCGTTAACCTTCGTGCTCGGTTTCGATAGCGAACCCATCCAGGCGGAGAAATCGCTCTATGATCTGGCGAGCTGGGCACGCACACAAGCGGAGCTTTCCGCGTATCTGGCGCGCACAAGGAGCAAGGACATTGTGGTGGCCTGCGAATCACAATCTGCGCCCATCGCCGATGCGGAAAGCTGGCGCGGGTTCACCCGGCGATTCGCGGAGCATCTGAATCGCTTCGGTCACGCCATCTACGATCTGGATTTCGCCAAGAGCGTCCCGGCTGACGACCCCGCGCCGCTCCTCGAGACGCTGAAGTTCTTTCTGCACGAGCCCGCGCGCAGTCCTCATGAGCGGCAGGCGGCGGCTGCGTTGGCGCGGGAGCAAGCCACTCAAGCGGTTCTCGCCCGGCTGAAAGGCGTCCGATTGCGGCTCTTCCGGTTTCTGGTTCGGACCGCCCAGCGCTATGCGCCGCTGCGAGAAGACGCGCTCGCCGATGTCGGACTGGGTTGGCCGCTGCTGCGCCGCATGTTGGGTGAAGTGGGACGGCGGATGGTGGCGGCAGGCGCAATCGCGGAGCGCGATGACGTATATTGGGTGAAGTCGGATGAGGTGGAGGCGGCGGCACGCGCACTCGATGCCGGCCAGCCCTCTGAACATTATGGTGGCGTGGTGGCGGCGCGGCGGGCGACGTGGGAGCGTGAGCGCAAGGTGACGCCGCCCGTGTCGCTGCCGAGCAAGGGCGGCGTCCGCATGCTGGGCATTGACGTCAGCCGCTGGATGCCCGCGCGCACTGGCCAAGCGGCGGGGGACGTCATCAAAGGGGTGGGCGCGAGTCCAGGCCGCGTGGTGGGCGTGGCGCGCGTGA
Organism: Terriglobia bacterium; assembly: GCA_050011515.1. Taxonomy (GTDB): domain Bacteria; phylum Acidobacteriota; class Terriglobia; order UBA7540; family UBA7540; genus CAVROP01. Next base: position 71,969 of record JBEKIZ010000005.1, read on the forward strand.
TCCACGGTCCTGAAGAGTTCGACCTGATGCAACCGGGCGACATCCTCGTTGCCAAGATCACCACGCCGGCCTGGACGCCGCTGTTTGCGCTGGCCTCGGGCGTCGTCACGGACGTGGGCGGCCTGCTCAGTCACAGTTCCATCGTGGCGCGCGAATATCACATCCCCGCGGTGCTGGGGACGGGCGTGGCGACTGAGCGCGTCCGCAGCGGGCAACACATCACCGCGGACGGCGATGCCGGCGTGGTGACGATCGGCAGGTGAGTTACATCGGACCCGCAAGATCGGTCCTGCTTGGCCGCGCAGTGCCTACCTTCGAGCCAATCACCTCCGTCCTTGCGCCCTGAGCTATCCCGCCTTGCCCAGATTTCTCACCACGGGTGTGGAAGGGCGGGGCTTCAGCCCCGCCGTTAGAAGGCCTTCCTGATTATTCCTGTGCCCCGTGCCCCGCGCAGTCCCGATATATCGGGACTGCGCGGGGCACGGGACCAACAGAGGGCGGGAGCCGCGATTTCGGCGGGGCTGAAGCCCCGCCCTTCCGGCAGCCCACTAAGAGCGTCGAAACGTGGTGAGAAATCCGCACTAGGCGGGCTCCCCGGACCACCGTGCTGCCGCCGACGCGAGCTTTCACAAATATGTCATGCCCCAGCGGCAGGACTCCCACTTTTGTGTCGCACACTCCTCGGGACCTGTTCCATAGCCTGGGGCGACCCATGAACAATTTATTGAACTTTCTTTCTGGATTTGTATATTGTTGTAGGTATGTGACACAGGGCAAGGTCTAGGTCTGGATTGTCGCTTCAATCAGCCATGGCGGTCCATCTTTCCGGCACGGTCTGCTTCAAGGATACTCTGGCCGGAAGATTGGAACAGATTGCAGACGGCAGGTACCAGCGTTGAAATGCTAACGCCTAAGGGAGTGAGTATTGCTTCCACCTGTACCAGCGCCGCAAGAGCGTCGGCGATGATCCCTTAGGTGTTGCGCAGATCGAGGCGCCTGCTGAGGGAGAAAACATATGGAGTCTCCAGTTCCTTCTTCTCCGGCTTCGTCGTCAGATGAAACGAACGGTCTCTTCAAACGGATTTTGGACAACCTTTTTGACGCTGTCTACTTCACTGATCTGGAACGCAGGATTACGTACTGGAACCAAGCAGCGGAACAGCTTACCGGCTACAGCGCCGAAGAAGTTGTAGGGAAACGCTGTGGCGACAACATCCTGATGCACGTCGACGACTCCGGGCGCCTGCTCTGTCAGGGAGAGTGCCCTCTCAGCCGTGTCATCGCGGATGGGCGCCCGCATCGGGCGGAAATCTATCTTCACCATAAACGTGGCCACAGGGTTCCCGTGGAGGTTCGTGTCTGCCCAGTTACGGGCAGAGACGGTGAAGTTGTCGGTGTGGTCGAGATCTTCAATGACAACTCCCGGGAGAGGGCCGTGCGAGAGAGAGCCAGGGAGCTCGCGAAGTTGGCATTTCTGGATCCAACATCCCAGGTGGCAAACCGTCACTATTTGGAGCAACAGCTCTTTCAGCAACTCGATCAACGTTCCAAGTTCGGCACCCCGTTCGGAATCATGCTGGCCGACTTGGACGAGCTCAAGAACATCAACGACACCTACGGGCATGTCGCCGGAGATGCTGCGCTGATCACTGTTGCAAAGACTGTCTCCGGTTGTTTGCGTGCGTCCGACGTGCTGGGACGTTGGGGGGGCGACGAATTCATGGTGATTCTCCCTGGCATTACGAAAGACATCCTGGCGGACACGTCCGAGAGATGCAGGGCACTGGTCGCTCGGTCTACAGTACCGGTGGAAGGCTCGCAGGTCCAGGTGACCATCTCGGTGGGGGCTGCCATGGCCGCTCCTGGGGATTCGGTGGAATCCCTCTTGAAGAGGGCAGATCAGCACCTGTATAGCGGCAAGCAGTCAGGCCGAAACCGCGTGCGCTTGTGACAAGGATTGGACTATGACAGTGGTCTCCTGACTCGCCTCACCCGAATTCCCGATAAGTTGCCAGGATATACACGCTAGTGCACGGTGACCGAAGTCCGCGTAACAAGGTTCCAGGGTATTCAGGCCCGGAGGGCCGCAAGAATCTAGCCCAGGGAGCGAGCCCGACTTGTGTCTTTTTGTCTTCTACGCACGATGAATCCTTGCAGGCATGATTTCTACTGCCGCGATCAGAGGAGCCGGAAGGAGGCCGGTTCTGCGTCACGGCGCACACTGCGGCGTCAGGAGGAACGCATGTTGCGTTCCGTTCACGGTACCCACTCCAACAATCTGTCCGGCGACGTTGATCGCAACGGCGCCTTGCAACTCCCAACCCGAATTGGCAGGAATAAGAGCGTTCAGATCCCGCATTCCCTTTTTTGCGCTCCAGACAAATGCGTGCGACCCAGAGCCGGCACAATCGCCGTCCCCAACGACCGTTCCAAGAACATTGATCGCATATGCGGCACTCCTGCTTCCACCGGCAAGAATGCCAAGATCCTGCGCAACTCCCATCCTGTTCCACGAGACAGCGTGAGGCTGGTTGGCATTGCCGCAGTCGGAAGTACCGACAATTTCGCCCAGATCGTTAATCCCAAGGGCAGTACTGCCGAGGCCGCCCGGCAGCGTACCGACCGCCTGCATGCCCGCAGCGCTGGTCCATAAGAAGCCTCGACTTGGTACACCTGCCAAGGCACAGTAGCCGACCACCTGCCCGAGGTTGTTGATATCGCGCGCCTCAGAGTCGGTGAAACGCGGCAACACTCCGAGACCAATCATTCCCGCCGCTTTGCTCCAGATAAACGCATGCAGATTGCCCCCCGCACTGAGGAAAGAATCCCCGATCACCTGACCACAGGCATTGATTGCCTCTGCGACGCTTCCGTTGTCGCCCGCCAGCGTGGCGAGATCTTGCAATCCACCCGCAGTACTCCATACAAACGCATGGGTGCGGCCGCCGCTGCCTGCCAAATCCGACTGGCCTGAGACCAGGCCGCAGACACTGATTCCCGAAGCTTCGCTGCCGCTGCCACCGGGAAGCGTCCCTAGGTCTTGCAGGTGCGTCGTTGGAGTCCAAAGGAAAGCGTGACCCATCCCCCCTGCGACTTGCGAGGAGCCCACCACCTGACCTCTATCGTTGATGTCGTAGGCATTGCTGGAAGCGCCGCCGGGCAGCGTACCTAGATCCGTAACGACGTAATACTCAGCCATAAGATCCTCCTTCCGGAAACAATCCACAACTCTCCTCGCATGCACTCTATGGCTGGCCCTATAAACCACGAAGACAGCGTGCACACGCTGTTCCCGGTAATAGTCATTTGCCCGCGAACTGAGTAAATTGAGGTGGCCGTCGCTGGGCTAACACAACTCAGAACGAATTATACCGATTCGAATATGATCAGCGCTCGTCGAAGCTTTGTCGCACATGCCCCCTCGCGCTCTTGTCAGAGGCGAAGTAAAAGTATACCACTGTAGGCGGGCTAAAAGTAGGCCAGCAGCTTGGAAGAAGAATGGTAGGTCGTGTGTAACGCAAAATCCCCCACCTTTTCAAGCTCAGTTCGGGCTCTAAAACGGAGGAAAATCCCTTAATTCGCGGGCGCTATCTCGTCAGTGAAATGCTTCAAGAGCTGCTTCAGAATTTTATCCCAAGTTCGAATAGCGCCCTTATACGGGCTACGGACTTTCACAAACGACAAGATCACACACCTAGACATGAAAAACCCTGATTCAATCAGGGTTTTTGATTGTCGGCAGGTCTTGCTCGCAGAGCAAGAAATGGGCAGAGTCCAAGGGGAATCGAACTTATGATGTCTTGTCGTAAGCGTTAAGCAGGGTACATCTACACCTGGGGGTTCCAGAGGGTTAGGCTGCACCCGGGGCGTTGGTCAGTTCATGTGTGTCCTGGTTGAATCCTTGGCTGTAGTTCCCACAAGTTGTGTCCAGATTCTCGCGAATAGGACTCGCCCAAGGTTCAATCGATACAACCAAACCCCGAAACAAGCGCCCAAGGTATTTGTGATGACATCTGTGGTGCCGGAATCCCGCGTTGGCAGGAATGCCTGAAGAGATTCGATCGTAAGGCTGACTGTGAACCCTAGAAGGATTGTGACCAGTGCCGGCCTTTTGATCCGTCCGGCCAGCGAAAAGTAGGCGCAGAAAAGGAACCCGAAAGGAACAAAACCCGCAATGTTGACCAGCACGTCACCCCAATAGCTCCAGGTTGGACGGAATTCCTCCCAGAAGGGGCTTAGGAGGGCCTGATCCAAAACCAGATAACGGTCCGGAATATACAAGTCGGTTCCCGAGGGCACTTGGTTATGAATGACACGACCCGCGCGTTCATCAAACAGATAAAGCGCCACGGCACGCTCATTTTCGGAAACGTCTGGTCGTCCCTTTTCTATCCATGTCTCATAGTGGTGAAAGACCTGCGCCGGAGAGACCTCTTGGTCATAAAAGGCAAGCCCTCGCAAAACACCTGACCAGCTATTACCTACTCTGGGCGTGTTGGCGATGACGAGCTCGCCGTCAAAATCCTGGCTGGAGAGCGGAAACTTGGGGGCTGTTCGGGCCAGCGCACCATCAATATAGACTGACGTCTGCCCTGCCTTTGACGTAACCGTTACGAACAACGGCTTTCCCCGACGGAAAATGTCTTCAACATAGAAGAGTCTGGTGGTCAGGGTTCGATAGCGCCCCTCGCGAATGTCACTTCCCAGGGCAAGGTCAGTAATGGATTGGTTCAGCGAGAACTGCCGAGGGTTCCCTGGAGCGTAGAAGGCGAAGAGAGTGGCCGAGGCCGCAGTAAGATCAGGCTCGAACCAGATCTCCAGGCTGCATGGGGCGTCCGCTGGAGCATTCGCCGCCTTGAATTTGCCGGAACTCAGTATCGTCCCATGACGACCAAGGTGCAGGCCGTTGCCCCCAGCGACCCATGTCACCTGATTCCTGGGAGAGTGAAAGGGCCAGAGCCCTGCCACCAAAAGGCCCCCTAAGACCAATCCGCAAGCCACGCCGAGGAGCTTCGAGCTTGTCACTTCCCAGTTAATCTGGCCCATCTTTTTTTGAATTTCGGAGGTAATACGCGGCCGGCCAAATGTGGCGTCGTCTTGTTTCTTATGAATCATCGGGTTCGGCAGCAAACTCTCTTGCTCACAGGAAAAACGGAACGTGAACTCCACCATATCATGAAAGCTTTGCTTTCTGTCCATTCCCCCCAGTGCCTCTTGCTCCATCAGGCGGGCGGGTGTACACTCGCAAAGACTCGAGCCACTACTGAAACGACCGTATCATCTGCGTAGAGACAAGGATGGAGCACTGGTATGAGCCCTCAGAACCTCGCTGGATTCGTCATTCTGCTCGCGTTATCGCTCGCCCTGACGTTTGCAATCTGGGCTCTCGTATCGAAGAGCCTCGAAAGCCTGCTGAACCAAGCCCTGAAGTCACCCGACGGCACCACGTTCTACCTACGAAGCTTTCTTATCGGCCTATTGCTGGCCGTCTTCGCGGGCGGCTTCGGAACGGCCTTCAACTTCAAGCCGAGCGATCCCTTCATGGAGTACGTTTGGAGAGTCGCGGCGGGCGTGCAAGGAGTCTGCCAGTACTTCTTCGGATTCCTGCTGGGCTATCTCATTCTGATCACCGTCCTCGTGGCCGTTCTGCGAGCGAAGCATGAGCAATGAACAGTACCTGATCGCCTCGTACTTCTTTGTTGGCGTGCTGTCGATCGTGATCGGCATGGCGGCTTATGCCTTTCTGCGCCGCCCGCTCGCCGGGCTCGCGGGCGCTTTCCCCAACAGGAATCTCGCCTCCGTCCTCAAAAAGCTTTTCCCCGCCGGCCTGGTGCTGCCGGCGCTGGCAGGATTCCTCTCGGTGAGCTACCATAGTTGTCACGAGAGCTATCAGTCGATTATCGCTGACCGGTCTTATCTGATCGGTAAGAACCAGCAACAGATCTCGGCAATTTGCTTCTTCCTCATGCTGGCGGTCTTGGGCTGGGGTGTGGTCGTTGTTCTGAGCCTGGTCACTCAGCCTAAGGAGCCAGGGCCCGGCGGTGACGGAGAACCCAATCGCCGATAATCCCTCGGATGCTCCCGCCCCCAGAACCTTCACCGCGCCGCAGCCCGCCTCGGGAGAGGGCCAAGCCCTCTGCCGAACCCCGCGTGGGCTCAAGGTCAAGGGCAGCTAGCGTCGCGTGCAACTCTGCGTTTGCAATAACACCCTTTCTTTTCAATAACATTCCGGCCTCGATGGGCTAAGTACACTTGTTTTCATACACATTCCCGTTTCTCCCCCAGTTTTCCACAGCGGTCCTTTGTTTTCAATGACATTCCCGCATAGTTCGTTGATTTTTGAGTTTTCCATCGCTTCCACACTCTCCGATGTCTCGGACACAATGTCGCTGTCGAGGGCCTCCTCGACGTTCTCCGTCCTGCCATTGTCGTCCCGACCAGTAGGAGCGACCGGGAGGTCGGCAGATTCCTTCCGCAGCCTCAGCAGTATCCTCACTTTGCGGTCAATGGAGCGGTCCAGGGCGCCTTCTTGGCGCAGCATCATGCTCCACATCTCCCCAGCCGGAGCAAGGCAGGCGTCCCGTTCTATCGCCGCTCTCTCCTCATTCGCCTTTTCCGCGTATTCGAATTCTTCGCGGACGCTGGCGATTTCCTCCTCCAGCAGACGGAGAAGTTCCTGGTATTCTGGCTCGCCCACCGGCTCGTAGGCGATGCCCATTTTGCGTCGATATTGCTGCTCTTCCTCGTCGGCTTGTTGCGCCTCGAGGCACATGGGGTCACCGAAACGGTGCAGCAGGCTGAAAATCAGCGCCTGCCGCCACCCCGTCGTACCTTCGTAAAGAGATTCCAGTACGGCGTACTGGCGGACCTGGAAGGTGCGCTGCTTCACCTCCTCACGTATGAGTTCAAGAAAGGAAAGCGTCCTTCTCAGCGTCACGCCTCGATCTGTAGAATCCGATAAGTGGACATCAAGCATGTCGTGCTGGGAGGCGTCGAAGGTGACGCGGGCCATCTCCTGCCGGCGGCGGTGTTGCCAGTCGTCGATCGCCTGCAAGGCGCGCCGCTTCAGGCCTGCTTGCGCCCGCTCGAGCCTCTCGCGGCGCCAATAGAGCCAAGTCAAGTCGTCGATTTGCTTCTCCCAGAGCGCGTCGCCGGGAGTCAGGGCGCTCATGAGTTCCTGCTTCAAGTTTTCGAATTCTTGCGGGTCTTCGCCCAGCGCCAGCATGGCTAGGCAGCGATTTTCCTCGCTGACGCGTGCGCCGTGCTTCAAGGCATTGAGCTTGATGTTCTGCTTGGCGGCGGGGCTGCGCGGTCCGGTGGAATGCTGGGCGTTGTGGCGCGCGGCAGCGAGCAAAGCGGGCGTAAGTTGCGGTGATTTGCGTAAGGACATGGTTCCTCCTGAGACGGGTTGTTAGGATAGCGAGGAAAGGACTTCCCCGCGGGTTGGGCTTTTCACATGAGTAGGCTACCACGGCGGCGGGGCGTTGTCAAGAGACAATATGTTCATCCGTCAGCTGACGGACCTAGCCCAGGGCTTCTTCGATTGACTCATTGAGTCATTGGGTCATCGAATCATTGAAGAGCGGCTGAAGGGGAAGGGCAATTATGAATTGTGGATGCCGGATTGTGAGGTGCCGTCTGCGGGGGCAATAGTGAACCGAGCGGGCGAGCGCTGGTAGGTGTGAAAAGCCGCGGACCTCACACAGCAGAGGTCCGCGCTACTCTTGCTAGAGTGGAGGAAGCCCCAAGGCTCGTAGCCGGAGGTCTAACAGCCGCTGGTCGATATAACTGTGCGCCAGGAGCTGCCGAAAGGCGGCGCGAAGATCGGTTAAGTCGCCTCTCAGGTAAAACGTTTCGAGGAGACCCAGACTGCCGCGAACTTGGAAGCCTTCCGCCCTTGCCAGTTTGCGGGCATTGTAATCATCGAGCAGCAGGGCAGCCGCCTGCATTTCTTTCCCAAGGAGAATTGTGCTGAGTTCTCCGACACCCAAAGCATACTTTTCTTGCGCCACCAACAAGTCGGCTTGATTCTTAAGTTGCTTTACTTCGATCCATTCCGCCTTCGCAACTTCCGATGCCCCGGGCAGGCCGGCGCCGGAGACGACCACCTCGTTGTGAACTTCGCTGGAGATGTAAAGGCGTGGAAAGAGCCTCTTGAGAAGGTCGAAGCAGCCAAGCTTCGCCAGAATAACCAGCGGGGATGAATCAGCTACGACGGTCACGCTTGGAGACGGTCGGTGGACCGGCGTTCCTCTTCCAGATCCTCGGAGCTGTATCGCAGCGGTGGGACACCGTGCTTCGCGGCGAAATCCATAAAAGCCGCCAACGGCGTCTGGCACAGCTCAGCGGCGCGTCCGAGTGAGACCTTATCTTCTCGATAGAGTTCGAGCGCCAGCAATCGAGCGGCTTCCTGGGAGAGGTTCCTCTCCTCCAAATTTGCTGCCTTCAGAAGTGCTGAGGGCAACTCAACGGGTACGGTTTCCATGCCTCAAAATTACCGCATTTGTGACGGTTTGTCATGCGTTTTCCCTCGGCCCATGGCCGCAGGTCTCCGGGCGCATGTAATGCTCTGCCAGAATGACTATGATTTGATGGCCTTCACGACCCCAGGCGAGCGCCCGGCGCGGTATCGCCAGGATAACCGAAAGGCAAGCCACGGTCACAAAGATGTCGCGCTCATAGAGGAATCGACGCCGCAACCTGGGCCTACGATCAATCTAGGCGCGGTGCCGTGCGGACGCAACAGTCAACCGGGCGGAGGAGCGCTTGCGGGCGCGCAAAGCCGCGGGCCTCACACAGCAGAGGTCCGCGCTATTCTTGCTACGTCCCTCGCTCCGTATCGGGATGCACCACCCGCCAGGCTTGTGGTATGCTGTGCCCAAATGGATGAAAAGAATAAGCTCTATTTTGGTGATAACCTGAAAATTCTTCGCGACCACGTCGCGGACGCCAGCGTTGACCTGATTTACCTTGACCCGCCCTTCAACTCCAACGCCACCTACAACGTGCTTTTCAAGGAAAAGAGCGGCGAAGAATCCGCCGCGCAGATCATGGCGTTTGAGGATACGTGGCAATGGAGCGTGGAGACCGAGGCGGTGTACAAGGAAATCGTAACCAGCGGCCCCCGGAAGCTCGCGGACCTGATGCAGGCGTTGCTTGCCTTCCTCGGTCGCAATGACATGATGGCGTATCTCGTCATGATGGCCATTCGTTTGGTCGAGCTTCACCGGGTCCTCAAGCCCACGGGGAGCATTTATCTGCATTGCGACCCGACGGCAAGTCACTACCTCAAATTGCTGATGGATTCAGCTTTTGGGCCTGAGCATTTCAGAAATGAAGTCGCGTGGAAGAGACACAATGCGCGAAGCACCGATCGGCGCTGGCCGAGAGTGCATGACATAATGCTTCTGTATTCGAGGGGACCACGCTTCTTGTTCCGCCCCACTCTTGTTCCTGGGGACATGGCGAAGATCCCGCACACCCTCATCACCGGCGCCGACGGGAAGAAATACCAAACCTACGAACTCACTGGTGCAGGCAGGACTAGGCATGGCGAGAGCGGCAAGCCGTGGCGGGGATTTAACCCCTCAAAGATGGGCCGCCACTGGGCGAATGCGCACTCAGTAATGGACGAGTGGGACGCCGCCGGGCTGATCCATTGGCCCCGCGATAGAGGGTTTCCTCGGCGGCGCGACGCCGAGCCGTTTGTGCCAGAAGCTAGGACAATCACGGTCGGAGATGTTTGGACCGACATCGACCGGATAAACCAATCAGCCAAAGAGCGTCTCGGCTATGACACGCAGAAGCCTGAGGCATTGCTCGAACGAATCGTCAGGGCCAGCAGCAATGAAGGCGACGTTGTTCTCGATCCCTTCTGCGGGTGCGGCACGGCTGTCGCCGTTGCCGAACGGCTGAAGCGGAGTTGGATCGGGATTGATATCACTTATCTCGCCATCAACCTTGTCCAGCGCCGCTTGCGCGACAGCTTCGGCGAACAGCTCAGCCCCTACGAAATCATCGGTGCGCCCACGGACGTGCGGGGCGCCGAGGCGTTGAAAGAGATCAGCCCGCACCAGTTCGAGTGGTGGGCGGTGGACCTGGTGAATGCGCGGCCAGCAAAGGAGCACAAGAAGGGCGCGGACACCGGCATCGATGGGTACATCAACTTCTTCGACGACAAGAGCGGCCAGGCCAAGCAGGTGATCGTGCAGGTGAAGAGTGGGTACATCGGCGTGAACCACGTGCGCGACCTGAAAGGCGTACTCGACCGCGAGAAAGCCGCCATCGGCGCGCTTATTACCTTGCGTGAGCCCACAAAGCCCATGCTCACGGAAGCTGCGGCCACGGGCTTCTATGAGTCAAAAGACTTTCCGGGCCGCTATCCCCGCCTGCAAATCCTCACCATTGCCGAATTGTTGGCGGGGAAGAAACTGGAGTGTCCGACCCACCGCGTCGAAACCTTCGCCAAAGCCGAGCGTAAGACCAAGAGCGAACAGGACGGGTTGTTTTGAAAGCTAGAATCGTGCCAGAAGGTGAAATTGAAGAATGTTGTGAAAGACTGTTGGAAGTGCTTGCCTTCCTTCGCACGGAATTCCTGCGCGTCCTCTCTAAGCACGGCCTCCGCCGAGAGGACCTCACTACAGCACTGACAGGTCTGGCAGTCTCTGCGATCGACAGCTTGAGCGCAGCGATCCTGGCCTTATACCGTTTTGACCTATCAAGCAACGGGGTGATGGTTTCGCGTTTCGAGGAGCACTTCGCGCTCATGTTCTACTTCGCCCTTTGCGATAATGGGGAGATGCTGTCGAAGTGGTTCAAGAATCCCAGAATGGTTCTTTCCGAAAGAGACCACAAGATTTTGACGGCAGTAGATGCAAAGATCACGAACTTTTTCAAGCGAAATCCAGACTGGAGTTTTAAAGATAGGTTCCACGCCGGGAGGGCAGAAATCGTCCACGCCACTTGGCAGAGCGTCGAACACTCCCTCAGTTGGGCCGCTGGCCGATACGGACTAGCGACACCGGATGCCCGCAGTTTGTCCTCGCTTGCGGATGATCTGAGACGGGGTCGGGCTGTTTTGATACTCGCGATGGGCCCATCAATCGGCCGTTTTATTGAGTTCCTTCAAAAAATCATCTTTACAAGAGCCGAGTTCTCGGAGGTTTCTCCAGGCGACGCGTACCTCTCAAGTTTGGACGAGGACATCCTCCGATGGTGGGGTAGTGCTGACCAAATGCTCGGTGAGATCGAATGCCAGAAACATGAGACATCCGAATCCGCTCCTTCTGAGGAGCGCGAGCGCAATGAGGGAGACACCAGGTCCCGCGACTCTCAGGAACTTCTTGAGGAGGACGAGGCTGCCATATTTGATTCTGAAACTCAGCGGCTCGATTGGCTGATCCAACACATCGAGGAACAAGTCAGGGGCTGCGACGGCCCACAGGTAGCCCCTGATCTCATTGAGGTTTTCGTCGTTACCAGTGCGTGGTTGAACGCTGCTCTCACGCAGGCCAAGGCTATCTTATTGCTGATCACGAAGGGGCTGCCGGAGGCTGTTGGGCCTGCCCAGCGGGCACTGTATGAATTGTGGATTGATTGGCGTTTCCTCTTGAGGCACGGCGACCGAGCTTTTAATGCAGCCAAGGTGAGAATGAACGCGATGCTGGAGGCGCTCGACTCTTTCGAAAAACGGCCGGACACGCTTGAGCCCTCAGAGCTTGCGGAGTCTAAGCTCAGGTTGCAGGAATTTGAGGCACGGTACCCCCACGCCTCGGTTGAAGTGCGGGCTCAACGGCGGAAGCGCAGGTACCACTGGTCCGGAATGAGCCGCTCCGAAATGGAGCGGACTCTCGGGGATAGCGCGTTTGTCTACCAGTATTTATCATGGGAAGCCCACGGGGTCATGGGTACGATTCGTGATGTGGCATTCGAGGCCAACGAAAGGGTCGCGCATTTCCGGTTTGGTCGGCAAGAGAGTGAGTCGGGCGTTAACCGGTGCGCTTGGCTGAACGGCGGGGTGCTCTACTATATCTACAATGATTTTGCCCACTTGTGGGGTCTGCCGCCCGTCGTGTTGCCGAGTAAGTAGCCGCTAGCCACGGACAGCGCCTTTATGTCCGTGGCCCTTTCTCGTGCCCGATCTCTCAGCGGCAACCGCACGTCGCCAATCTGGATGGGGCGCGCCACGCACCATACGATACGTGGCACGCCACGCACTGTACGGTGCGTGGCACGCTGCCACCGTCGCCTCGCCCAAAGCACGCCCATTCCCCTTCGCTCCTTCCTCCGGAAAAGAGGAAGGCCAAATATGACGATGTTGACTTGTCAGCGTGTGATTTATAAGTTACAATAGAAACGTGATCGAGATTCGCCACTACGTCAGCCGCGCGGGAAAACAGGTGCCGGGTACCAGGTGTCAGGGTCCAAGGTTTGATATTCCCTTAACCCGTAACACCTATCCGAAGTACTTCAAAGATTATGAAGAAAGGAGCGAAAGCTCATGAAACGTAAAGCCAGCGTCTCCCACGACGAGGCCATAGTTCGGCGGCTCCGTAAGGACTCGGACTTTGCCGCCGAGTACCTCAAAGCGGCATTGGAAGATGAGGACGAACCCCGCGTTCTGCTCATTGCCTTGCGCCACCTCGCCCAAGCCCAGGGCATCGCCAAAGTTGCCAAGGCCGCCGGCATCGAGCGAGAGAGTCTCTACCGGGCGTTGTCCGTCCGCGGCAACCCTCGTCTGTCCACGTTAGTTGCCGTCACCAAGGCCATTGGGCTCAGACTCACCGTCGAAGCCGCTGCATGATTCGCGACTCAATCTTCTGTCCGGGTGTTGGCCAACCTCCGTTACAGCCTGTGCGCGCGTGCAATGCGGGCAGCCGCGGTGTCGCCGCGGCTGAAAGTCCACCCATCTTCGCGCCGCTGCACCAGCTTCCCAATCCAGCGTGCGTGCCCACCCGAGTTTCTTACAAGCCGTCCGCCAGTTGGTAGAACAGGCGCGCCCATCGTGACGACGGGATTCCGAAATCGAAGCCGTTGCGGACGATGATCACCCGCTTCTGGGGCGAGACGTAAATGTATTGTCCCTTGTTACCCACGGCGTGGAAGTCGCTCTTGCCCCCGGGACGTTTGTCTCCCCACCAGAAGTACTTGTAGTAATGGCCTTGGGAAACGAAGAAAGGATCGTCTCCATAGTAGCTGGAGGGCCTCTCTTCGGGCTGGGTGGCTTGCTCCACCCAGGCCTGCGAAACGATTTGCTTTCCCTCCCACTGTCCATGGTTCAGCATCAGGCGTCCGAATTTGGCGAAATCAATCGTCCGAGCATTGATGCCACTTTCCATTTTTTCCAGACCGTCTTGGTCGCCGTTAATGCTCCACGAGCCGGGGTACTCCATTCCCAGGGGCTCCCACAGCTTTTCCTGCAAGTACGCGGTCACAGACATGCCGGTCACCCGTTCCAGGATCATGCCCAGCAGAAGCGGATGGTAGTTGTTATAGAGCCAATGTTTCCCGGGAGCATCCACGATGGCGGTCTTTTCCATGGCCGCTTGGCGCAGGTCGGCGGCGTGATAGGTCACGTCGTTGTCATGATACGGCGGGCCTTCGTTGTAGCGGATGCCGGATGACATCAGCAGCAAGTCTCGGATGGTGATTTGCGCAAACCTCGGCTCTCGCCTTGCCAGGTGGGGCAGATACTTGGTGATCGGATCGTGCACGCTGCCCATCTTCCCTTCATCAATCGCAATGCCAACCAGGGTTGAATCGAACGACTTGGCCATAGAAAACGAGGTCACAATCGAGTCCTTCCGGTAACCGTTGAAGTAGTGCTCATAGATCAAGGCGTCGTCCTTAATCACCAGGAACGAAGTCGTGGCGCTTCGGGTCAAGAACCTTTCCACGTTGCCAACTCGCTTTCCGGGGGCATACTCCATGGCCGCGAGCAGCGCCTCGACCCTCTCGTCTTCCGGAGCTCGCTGGAAGTGGAACGGATGCGGGCTGGCCTTGAGTTCGCGCGAACGAAAGATCAGGTAGTCAAGCACCGAGGCGTCGCCCCACTTGTGCAACTGTTCGTCGTACCCCAAGCGATGCAGTTGTAGCCGGTTGCGCCTTAAGTTTTCCAGCCCCTGCTCGTAAACTTCGGAGGCGGAGACCGACGATGGGACAACGTCGCGCAGGACGATCTCGCGATAGTGGTCGTACTCGCGCCGTTCCGGGTTCATCTCCGGGAGGTTCTCTTCCTCTGCCTTCCTGCTTATAAAGCGGGCCACCTTGAAGCTCATGGTGACGCGATCGCTGCCCTGAAAGGACAGGCTTCGCAAAGGAATCGCCATCTCCGCGATCCAACCGTCGTTGACGATGCTGGCCCGGCTTTCCCAATTCATGTTCACCGTGAGCTGGGGCTTGTTGTCGTTATCGAGTGCGCCGCTCGACCGAACATTTCCGGGCGTCACCAGGAAGAACAAGCTATTGAGAGCGTCGTCGTAGGTATTGAGGCAGAGGACGGCCCAATCATCTTTCCACGCATCGTCCCCGGTGGCGGCTAACGCCCGTATCTTCTTGGGCTCATCGTCGAAACTTCGAATGGCCACGTAGAGAGTTGCCGCATCGTAGGCCAGATACACCTCGGTCCGCTCCGAGGGCGATTGGCCGGCCTCGGGGTGGCGGGTCTTGAAATCTGCGTACCTGGCGGCCGACTTCCACCCCGGGTCCCCCATCTTGCCGTCCAGGATGAGCGGCCTTGTCAGTCTGCTGATGCCATCCGCGCCCTCCGGCGCCGCTTGCGCGATCCCATGGCCAGCAGCCAAGAAGAGAAAACCTACCAGGGTCCAAATTCGTACCCGGAGTTTGCGAAAGGGAAACTCAGCAGCAGGCGTGTCGGCGACAGTCATAGCATTCACGAGGGTGGTGCTCCTTTCCGATCACCTCATACTACTTTCGGGTCTGTCATGCTGAGTCCACCGCGGCGGACGAAGCATCCCGGCATTTCTCCGCACTGATTGAGCTTTCAAATGCGGGGATTATTCGCGCAGTTTACCCTAAGCGGGCAGAGCGAGATCCTTCGCGCAGTTTACCCTGAGCGGGCAGAGCGAGATCCTTCGCTGCGCTCAGGATGACAGCGAAGGGATCAGAATGACAGTCCGTGGTGTCTTCCTCTACGAATGACGAACAATCCGTATCAGACAGGCGTCAGTTACCGGCTGATTTCCCCTGAAACTTGGCTTCCACCAAACCGGTTTTTTCGCTCAGCTCGATGCTGACGTCGTCGTAGACAAACGTGAGCCGGAAGCGGTAGCAGTTAATGTTGGCAACTTCATTATAGTCAAAAACAAACGTGCTGTTGCTCTCCCACCGGCCTTGCAATGCTACGGGTAGCCCAAATCGACCGCCGGGGGAAAGACGGGGGATCCCATCAAGACCGACCGGCCGCTGTTCAACCCGGCCGTCGGTTGATTCCAAATGCGCGACCGCTACGCTCGGTCCTGAAAAAGTGAGCGAGAACGATTTCAGTCCCCGAGGATTGGCTTCAACCGCGTACTTCCTGCCGGAGATAACCTTGGACATGGGAGTTGCCGACGTTTCCGGGGGCCGAGCAGCGGCGCTGACCGCTGCCGCCAAGCGAGCTTGGCCGGCCGGATTCTCCGGCAGACGCTGGTCAGATTTGATTGATTCTCCGATGAACTTTCCGATGTCTCCCGGTTCGAATTCTCCACCAGTAAACACGACAATGCGATTCTCGGCGGGCGTCACGGTGATACGCTGGCCTCCGCGCCCCAGCGCTTCGTATTCGCCCCTTTGCGCGTAGACCCAGAATCCATACCCATATTCCACATTGCCCCGGCCGGGATGCGAGTGTGCCTGGGTTGCCGCCTGCATCCAGTCCGCCGGGACAATTTGCCGGCCTTCCCAGCGCCCCTGGTGGAGCCATAGGTATCCAATCTTGGCCATGTCGCGCGGCCGCAGGTGGAGATCGCCCCAGCCGTTGCTGACTCCCTGAGGATCGGAAGGCCAGATGACGTCCTCAATGCCCAGAGGCTGGAAGAGCTCGCGGCGCGCAAATTCCAGCTCACTGCGGCCCGTGGTCTGAGAAATGATTCCTGAAAGCAGGTGCATGCCCCCGCTGCAATATTCAAATTTGCTGCCGGGCTCCGCCAGCATGGGGAGATCGAGCATGAACTGTACCCAGTCCTTGCTTTGCATCATTTCCCGCAGGGTGATTTCGCCGTGGTCAACATGGCAATCCAGGCCGGAGGTCATGGTCAGGAGGTCCTCAACGGTCATCCGGTTTTTCCGCTCGTCGCGGTTGGCGATGTTCCGTTGGGGAAAGAGCGAAAGCACAGGCTGGCGCACGCTGCTGAGCTTGTGCTCGCCGATGGCAATTCCGATGAGCGTGGACGTAATGCTCTTCGTCATCGACGCCCCGTCGTGTACCAGGCCTTCCTGGAAGGGATAGAAATATGCGTCCAGCACAACGTAACCGTTGCGCACGATCAGTAAACTATGGATCGGAATCTGGTTTTGCCGGACGTAATCGAGGGCCTGCGCAAGGACCTCTGAGTCCATGCCTTGGGCTTCCGGAGTGGAGGATCGCCATCCGTGCGTCGGCCAATACGTCTCCTGCGCAAGCGGGGAAGCCGTTGGTTCCTGCGCGAGGGTCGCAACACTGAGGATAGCTACGAGCAGAACGAGCACAGATGGAGTAGCGCGTTTCACACCTGTCTCCTATTGACGAGGCAAAGGGATTCCTCCCACCCAAGCCATTGAACCGAAATTTCCATTTCAGAGCACCGGTTCGCTTACCGCGGCTGAGTGGTCGGCGAGGCGGGAAGGTTGCGTCATGCGGTAGAGATGGTTGAGGGGTACACGGCCGGGGCCCACGACGTAAGCCTTGCGGATGGCCTCGGTAACGTAGGCTTTGGCCAGCACGACGGCATCGCGAAGCTGGCGGCCCAGCGCCAGGTTGGCCGCGATCGCGGAAGAAAACGTGCAGCCGGTGCCGTGGGTGTTATCGGGCTTTACGCGGTCACCCATGAAGACTTCGAGCGCCGAGCCGTCAAAGAAAACGTCGATGGCTTTATCAAGGTGGCCGCCGGTCACCACTACGGCGCGCGCGCCCATCTCGACCAGCTTGCGCGCTGCCGACTTCATGGCTTCCAGGTTTTCGACCCGGAGGCCGGTCAATGCCGAGGCTTCGACAAGGTTGGGGGTAATCACGGAGGCGCGCTTGATTAATTGCTCGCGGACAAACTCCTGGCACGCCGGATCCGCCAGGTCTCTCCCGCTCGAGGAGTGAAAAACAGGATCGAGCACGGAAGGGAGCGGCGGATTGGATTCGAGGATCTCGCTTACAACTTCCGCATTGGCTCGATTTGCCAGCATGCCAACCTTGATGGCTTTCACACGGCCATCCGCGAGGAGGGCAGCAATGGTGTCTTTCAGAACTGCGGGTTCAGTCGGGTAGAGGGCCGTGACGCCCTGAGTGTTTTGGATGGTGAGCGCCGTGATGGCCGCCACTCCATAGCAGCCATGGGCGCCGAATGTTTTCAGGTCCGCAGCGATTCCTGCTCCGGAGGAGGGATCGAAGCCCGCTATGCTGAGGACCACCGGCCACGAGGCGCTGAGCTGGTGATTCATCTTTTTTTCGCTGAGCCTCTTTTCCTGACGCGAGACTTTAAATAATTATAAAGTGGCTTGCCTGCTTGTCAACAAAGAATTCCGGGCTGGAAGCCTCCGCACGAAGATTTTTTCTCAGGCTCACCTGTCGGAACCTTCCACGTCCATTTCTGTGTCGGATTGCACTTCGAGCTTTAAGGTTTGTGAGTTCGTAAAGGGCAGCGGGGCCGGGCTTTTGAGACGGGCGCTCAAGGTCTGGTGGACGGTGCCATGGTTCTGGAGCACCCTCCCGTCGTCCAGCGCCAGCAGCACGCGGCCTTTGCCCTGGCCGTCGATGCGCATGTCCACTCCCAGACCGTGGGATTCAAGCTGGGCCAGCGGATGCGCCTTCCCAAGGGCGTCTGGCGAGGGCCTCAGCACGTCCACGAAGCTGAATTCCACCACCGCGGCTTTTACGCCTCCGACCTTGGTCTTGCCGACGTAACGCAGGGTGTTCTCCCCTTCGACGTTATAGGGATACGCCGCGCTCGCCGGCGAGTCGAATTTGCGCTTCCAAGTCTCTCCCGGTTTCACCGGGTGCTCGGGATAGAGGCTATCGCCTCCTACTTGCTGAAGGAAAAACCTCAATGCCTGGCGAAGCGGCTCTCGATAGGCCAGGTCCAACTGCTCGAACAAGCCCTCCCCGCCTTCAAACCCCAGGAGCTGTCCGTTGCGGTCAAAGTGGGCGACGATATCCTGGCCAGCCACGTGTTCGCTGATTTCCCGCTGTGCGCTTACGGCGGGGTCACGGAAATTGGCGGGCACGCGGTCGGCGAGGTCCGACTGGAATTCGAACTTGTCGAAATGATTCTCAATGTCAGCGCTGCCGTCGCTATGGACTGCCTTTACCGTCACGGTGTTCTGCTGCTGCACGGAGAAGTTGGTGGGCAGGGGAGGCAGAAAATTCTGAAGTTCGGGGGGCTCGGAGTGAATCACCGCCTTCGTGTGCATTTTGGTGGCGTAGACCATTTTCTGGCCGCTTTGGTATCGGCGGATGAGCCTCACTTGGCCGCCCCATGCCAGGGCAGATGTGGGTGCCCACAAGGTTAGCAGTGCCAGCGCGGAGAGCAGCCGGACGCTCCGGAATCGATGCAGCGCTGGCGCGAGGTTTTGCCGCTCAAGACGATACATTCGCCATTTCCTTTTGGTATCGCTCCAGGCATTCATGGGAGCAGAAGTGAAGGGTCTCCGAGCCGTGCACGAGGCGGTGGGAAAGTTCTGTGGAAACAAACATGCCGCAAACAGGGTCGCGCTCGGTCTTGCCAATGCGCATCCGGGAAGAGTCTCGAGTTCCCCCGTCCACGGCACGATTCTCCCGGCGCGGAGAAGAGGGACCGAAGAGACCTTGCAGGGCCCGGCCCAGCATCTTCGCGATCAGGATGAGGAAGACTAATTCCACGAAATAGGAGAGCAAGCGTCCCATAGTTTGTCAGACGGCGCAGGGGTGGCCCGTACATTGTTCTTCATATATGCGCCACCCACGCAAACGTGTTTTGCCCTCTCCCGAGGGGAGAGGGTGGCCCGCGATCCCGATGCGCTTCATCGGGACGCGGGCCGGGTGAGGGGTCAGTTCCACGTCAGCCTCCCGCGTCCCTCATTTGTCAGACGGCATGAAGGGCCTGGGGGATGCCCTGAGTTTATTGCCTGGGCAGAGCGCCACCGCCGGAGCCCCGCGCCGCGTCCAACTTCTGCTTCAAGCTTTGAAGAGCTGGATTCGAGGGATCCAGATTGTGCAGGCGGTCCCACGCCCGCTGGGCGGCTGCGGTGTCGTGAGTCCCTTCCAGGTTCACCACAATCACGTTCAACAATGTGGGCTTGTGGTCGGGATCAATGGCCAGCGATTGGCTGTATTCTTCGAGCGCCTGTCCGGTCTGGCCGAGGTAAAAGTATGCAGTTCCCATGTCAGTGCGGGCGTTGACGTTCTTCGGATTGATGGCCAGGGATTTCTGGTACCACTCGATTGCCTGTTGGTACTGCCGCTGGTCGTACAGGAAGTTGGCGAGTTTCAAAGGAATGTCCGAATCCTTGGGGTTTTGTTCCGCTTCCTCCTGGAGTTGCTTGATAACCAACGCGGTGTCGATGGGAGGATGCCCCTCAGGCAATCCTGGCGGCATGCCTGCATCCTGGGCTGCACCAGGAGCGCCCCCGCCAGGCATCTCAGAGGGCATAGCCGGGGTTGCCGGCATCACAGCTTTCTGCCGCCCGCTCCAGTTCATCTGCGCGTCCGTGATATACCCCGCAAGAAATCCCACCACGAAGAATACCACCGCCGTAAGTATCGTTTCCTTCTTCATTCCGTTCCCATACCCGCACAATGGCAATGATGGAAGTCTAATTGAGCCACATGG
Source organism: Terriglobia bacterium (assembly GCA_050011515.1). Lineage (GTDB taxonomy): Bacteria > Acidobacteriota > Terriglobia > UBA7540 > UBA7540 > CAVROP01. The sequence goes on from JBEKIZ010000005.1 coordinate 91,963, forward strand.
CAGCGTCAAGCAGAGTCGGCGGGCGACATTGGAGTGGGTGGCGCAGACCTGTTTTTTAGGTCTGCGGCTCTTCGGACCGTACAGGAACAGCCGCCATAACCGCGACCTGCCGGCAATTTCTTTGGCCCAGCGCGCGTGGACAGGACCCGACGCCGGCAGGCCAAAAGCCGCAGAGCTAAAAACAGCTCTGCGCTAGGTGCTAGTGTCCTGTCCCACCTAATTACTGACAGTACCCCCTCACTCCCCTGCCCCTCTCCCCTTTGGGGGAGAGGGTGGACAGCCGCCGGCGTTTCCATCAGCCGGGGCGGGCCGGGTGAGGGGGTTCCTGGCAGGCTGCTCATTGTCAACAATAACATGGGACAGGACACCAGGAGCCGACCGTGGCTGTGAGCGCTCGGCACTGAGAGCCGGAGGCTGATCAGTTACTTCTGACGTATAGTAGGATATTTTTAGCTTGACTTACCAAAAGCGTGTCAGTATGATTAACCTGATAGAGTAGGTGAGCCGTGAAGGCTGAGACCAGTGTCGTCACCACCAAGGGACAACTCGTGATTCCGGCGCGGCTGCGTCGGCGGTTCGGGATTAAGAAGGGAACGACCATTTCCTTCCTCGAGGAGGGCGGGCGTATAGTTGTGCAACCCGTGACCCGGCAATTCATCCGTGGACTGCGCGGATCCCTCAAGGGGGAGCCTTCTGCGCTCGACCTTCTGCTCAAGGAGCGCAAGCAAGAACGCGCACTGTGATGAACTACGTCCTTGACGCCAGCGCTCTGATGGCCTTCTTCGAGGATCGCGCGGGCGGGGAAAAGGTGGAAGAGCTTCTATCCAAGGCTGCCGAAGCCAAGCGCCCCCTGCTGATGTCCGTAGTCAACTGGGGCGAGGTTTATTACGCGATTTGGCGGGCGCACGGGGAGAAAGCGGCCAACACCAAGCTCCAAGAGACTGCCCAGCTTCCGGTTGAGTTGGTGGGCGTCGACGCGGAACTTGCCCGGCTGGCCGCCAGCCTTAAAGCTCAGCATAATCTTCCCTACGCCGACTGCTTCGCCGCCGCGCTGGCCAAAACGCGCAAGGCAACCTTGGTCACGAGCGACAAAGACTTTGAGTGTGTTGCCACTCTTCTCAAGGTCCTCTGGCTCTGAGGCACTTTCGTGACGGCGGGCCTCCTCCAACCTTTGTGAATCCGTCGGCTGACGGATCATTCCAATCCCGCAGTCGCGGGAGAGGAATCTCGCTCTGACCCGGAGCAGTCTGGCGCGCGCGATTACACTGGGGCCCTAGGCAGGGAGGCGAGCGAGAGTCTCATTAGCCATCATTCGTATACCTCGCGCCGGTGCGCAATGCGCGTGATGCTGATAAGCTTTGCTGCGTCGTCGATGATGTAGACCACACGCCAGTCACCAACCCGGACGCGCCACTGATCTCTGTAGCCTTTCAGCTTTTTGCATCCCGCCGGTCGTGGTGCAGTGCGCAGAGAGTTCATTTTTTGGAGGACTCGGGCCAGCACGTTATCCGGCAGCGATTCGAGTTCCTTCCGCGCCGAAGGCTTGACCTCAACGGAATAGTTATTCACGCAGCCGCCCGCGTCTTATGAGGTCCGCTTTGATCTTTTCAAGCGGTATCCCCTTTTCGTGGCGGCGCGATTGCGAAATCAGCCCGTCCCAAAAATCCTCCAACACCGCGCCGTATCTTTTCAAGTCAATTTGAACGGCCACCTTGCGGCCCCTCTCATCGGTCACGAACTGGATTCCGGTCATAGCCAGTGCTCTCCTTAGGTTCCTGTTCTCACTCTAAATTTGCCGCCTCTCCCTGTCAACCCAATAGTACACGGCCACCGATCTCCATCGCGTACGCGAGGAAGGCGTTCTTTTTTCTAAGCCGGAATGTCAATTATCCCAATTGATGCGACAGCGTCTGGGGCGGGTGGCGCATACGTCCCGACGGCCTTTGTCGGGATGTATGCGCCCCTCGGTGATGCGTCACGGCACTGCGTCCATGGCCAAGACCGAAGCGTCATTCCAGAACAGGAAAAACAAAGCGGTGCGACGCTCAAGCTTCTGCACGATCTGCGACGGGTTCGCCTCCGCCCAGTACCATCTGGTACGGGGCTCCGGCCTCGGCCCGATGAGCGCGTGAATATCTTCCGGCATGAGAACGTATCCAACGATTCATGTCTCTTGACAAGCGGAACAAGATAGGCTAGGATAGTACGTGGAAGAGCAGGTGCCAGGTGCCAGGGGCTGGGGACTGGGGGCGGAAGGGCAGGGGCAGAGAATAGGGGACAGGGAATAGGGAACAGGGAATAGGGAATAGGGAGTAGGGAATGGTGAATTGGTCGGGTCCCTTTTGGGCACCGCTTACCGCGTAGTCCATGTGAGGGCAGCCGGCGTTGGCAGGACGTTTGGCAGGCACAGCAGACCGAGACAAGATGTCGCTTGGGACAGACAAGGAACGAAGTTAGTAACTTTAAAAATGAACGACCGACGCGTGAATGTCTATGAAAACAAAGGGCCGCTGTGGAAAACTCGGGCCTGAAGCTGGAATGTATATGAAAACAAAGGAACTTAGCCGCTTAAAGCGGGAATGTTATTGAAAATAAAATTGGTTAGGGCTTGACTCAGCAAGACGGAGATGATGGTCAACTACAATTTGTCCAGGCCACCTTGCATTATCGAGAACCCCACCGGTTGGGTTGTCCCGCTCGCTCCAACTGCCTTGCACGCCACCTGAATTCGTGAGTCCAGTCTCCTGTCACGCTTAATCGTTGACAACCCGATCTTGCCGGACCCCCTCACCCGGCCCCGTCGGCTGACGGGTGGAACGTGAGTAGCCGTGGGCGCAAGCCCACGGTCGGTGTTCCCCTGATGCCGCCCAACCCATCAGCCAACGGGTTGTCCATGGCAGTCCGGCCCTTCCACGGCCGCATGTCGGTTGATACGTTCCTAGCCGTGGGTTCCACCCACGGCTACTCAAAGTGCTCCCCTTACGGGGAGCAAAACCAGAGATGGAAAAATTGACTCATTTGCATCAAGCTTTGCACTTCAAGATTTCTACCTGCAAGAACAATAGCTTTTCTCGCAAATCCGTCGGCTGACGGCAAAGGCGCAACGTCATGCAAGGCGCAAAGATCTGTGAGGCTATCCAAGACGCGCGATGGCTGTACAAGCACAAGAGTTCGTGTTTGCGCCCGCTCGCGCCGTCCGTGTGTTATCCTTTACTCTTGACCTTCGACCTTTGACTTTCAACTTTCCATAAGCAAACCGGATGGCTGTCACGGACAAAAATAAGAAAGCTCCCCTCGAGGCGGTCTTTGGTCCGGGTGGATGGCTGGCGCGCCGTCACCCGAACTACGAGCACCGGCCCGGCCAGCTCGAAATGGCCGAGAGCGTCGAGGCCGCGAGCGAAAACCGCCGACACCTGATCGTAGAGGCGGGGACCGGCACCGGCAAGACGCTGGCTTATCTCGTTCCCATCATGCGAAGCGGGCGGCGCGTGGTCATCTCCACCGGCACCAAGAACCTCCAGGAGCAACTCTTCTTCAAGGACATCCCTTTCTTGCGAAAGCTGTTCCCTGACATCCGCGTGGCCCTGATGAAAGGCCGGCAGAATTACCTCTGCCGGCAGAAGCTCTACGACATTGAAAAACAGCCTGTACTGAACGGGCTGGACGAAGTCGCGCAGTATCCCCGGCTGCGGGAATGGGAAGCGAAGACCGAGGTGGGAGACCGCGCAGAGCTCTCCTGGCTGCCGGATTCGAGCGAACTCTGGATGAAGGTTGACGCCCGGCGCGAGACCTGCACGGGGCAGAAGTGCCCCCAATTCGAACGCTGCTTCATCACCTTGATGCACCAGCGCGCCGCCGCATCCGACTTGATTATCGTGAACCACCACCTCTTCTTCGCCGACCTGGCCCTAAGGGGATCGGAAGTCGCGAGCCTGCTCCCCGATTATGAAGCCCTGGTGTTCGATGAAGCGCACGACATCGAAGACGTGGCGACACAGTATTTCGGATTGCAGGTGAGCAATTATCGCGTGGAAGAGTTGGCGCGCGACACGGAATCAACCCTGAAGGCGAAGGGACTGAAGAGCGCTGAGGTGTTGCATGCCGTCGCCGAACTGCGGCGTCGCTCGGACCTCTTCTTTGAACTGTTCCCGAGCGCTGAAACCCGCTCCAATTTTGATAACCGGGAAAGCTTCCTGAAAGTGCATGGGGGTGCTTATAGCAGCCTGCTCAATGCGCTGGTGCGCCTGGAGACCGAAATGGGCGGCTTGAAGGACCGGCCGGAGGAAGTCAACAACCTGGTGAGGCGCGCCGTCGAGCTTCGGCAGGCGTTACAGGCAGTCATGGAAGGCAAAGAAAGGACCATGGTCTATTGGTGGGAGCGGCGCGGACGGGGCGTTTTCCTGGAGGCCACGCCCATCGATGTTGCCCCCATCCTTCGGGAGCGGTTATTCGGGAGCGTGGACACGGTGATCCTGACCTCCGCCACCCTGGCCGTGGGCGGCAACTTCGATTTCCTGAAGAGGCGGTTGGGGATTGAGAATGCCAGGGAGCGAATCCTGGATTCGCATTTCGATTTCCCGCGGCAGGTGTTGCTTTATACCCCCCTGCATTTGCCCGACCCCCGCGAGCCGAACTTCACGCGCCTGGCGGCCGAAGAGGTTGTCCAACTCTTGAAGGCCACCCAGGGGCGGGCCTTCGTCCTCTTTACGTCCCACCAGCAGATGCGCGAGGTCTTCGAGCGCGTGCGCCACCGGCTGCGCTATCCCATGCTGATTCAGGGCTCCATGCCCCGGACTGAGATGCTTGAGCGCTTCCGTAATACGCCACACGCCGTGCTTTTTGGGACAAGTTCCTTCTGGCAAGGTGTGGACGTCCAAGGTGAGCAATTGAGCGCCGTGGTGATTGACCGGCTCCCCTTCGCCGTCCCCTCGGACCCAGTCATCGCCGCAAGGATCCGGCAGATCAATGAAGAGGGGGGTAATGCATTCATGGATTACCAGGTGCCGCAGGCCGTCCTCGCCTTGAAGCAGGGGTTTGGGAGGCTGATCCGCAGCGTGACAGACCGTGGAGTCCTTGCCATTCTGGACCACCGCATGATGCGCAAACATTACGGGAAGACTTTCTTGGAGAGCCTGCCGCGTTACCGCATGACGAATCGGCTGGATGACGTGAAGGTTTTCATGCGAGAATCGCTGTAGGGAACAGGGAATAGGGAACAGGGAATAGGGAGAACGGACGAAGGAACCTCATGATGTTCGAAATATCAGTTGAGTATAGCTTCGCAGCGGGCCACGCCCTGCGCGAGTACAAAGGAAAGTGCGAGAACGTCCACGGACACAACTACAAGGTTCGGGTGACGCTTGCCGGGGATAAGCTCAACTCTGCGGGGCTGCTGATGGATTTTGTAGAATTGCGGGCCGAAATTAAGGGGCTGGTCGAAAAACTCGACCACCGCTTCCTAAACGACATTCCGCCTTTCGACCAATTGAACCCTTCGGCGGAGAATCTCGCCAAGTATATTTGCGACGGAATTGAGCCTCAGGCGCGGAATCAGGGATTGCAAGTGTACGGTGTTACGGTCTGGGAAACAGATACGACTTCTGCCACCTACCGTCCCCCGGGTTGATCCTCCCGGCGGACTTCCCCGAGCCAACGAAGCCTACCAAGTCCAGAAGGCCACAGCGGGGTGCATCTCAGCTTGGTGCTGCTGGGAGCAGACGCCCTGCTTGCAAAAGTAGACGTCTTCGCACCAGCGGCAGCGGGCTAAGCGCTCCTTTTCACGGATGGTACCGCAAATCGCGCAAGCCTCCAACATGTCCGCAACAAAATGGCGCGAGTATTTCCGCCAAATGTCTTCAGCTTCGTTTTCTTCGCGGATCCTTCCCAGGTCGTCGTGGGTCATCATAACCCGCTCCTTGTCCGCCTGTGGATTTAGATGCAAACATCATGCCAGGATGTACACTCATCCGATAAAAATGATTTCCGCAGACTCAAACGAAGCCACGTCAATTGATTAGAAGAATACTTTCCCGTCAACTCATTATGCCATGTTTGTCGAAAATTATCACCGTGCATTGTAGTGGGTCAATTTGATGCTGTAGCGGCGAGTTTACCTCGCCAAATGGCGGCGTAAAGCCGCCTCTACATCAAATTGACCCACTACCCCCTGCATGTTTCAGCGGCCTCAACCCGAACTCGGAAGTTGGACTTGCGCAGACACGGGGCTGGTTTGGGAGGATTCGTACTCTGACGCTGTGCCCACGGGGCGGCAAGAAATCAGGTAAAATGGACCAGATCGGAGAAGTTTTTTCCAAGGGTACCGGCGGGGCGAGGATGGTAATCACCGAAATTTTCAAATCTATCCAGGGCGAGTCCACTTACGCCGGCCTGCCTTGCCTTTTCGTGCGGCTTACGGGCTGCAATTTGCGCTGCCACTGGTGCGACACTGCTTATGCCTTCAACGGGGGGCAGAAGATGGCGGTTGCGGATGTACTTGCCAGGATCCGCCAATTGGGCGGGAAATTAGTGGAGTTGACGGGAGGCGAGCCCCTTTTGCAGCAGGAAGTTTATCCCTTGACGGACCACCTTCTTGCCGAGGGTTACCGCGTGTTGGTTGAAACCAGCGGTGAGCGCAACCTCGCTCAATTGCCGCGCGAGGTCGTTAAAGTGGTTGACGTGAAATGCCCCGGAAGCGGCGAGGAAGGCAAGTTCTGTTTTGATAACCTGGCATTGTTGGAACGGAAAGACCAGATCAAGTTCGTCATTTTGAATGAGGATGACTACCGGTACGCCCGGGCTTTCCTCGCCGAGCACAACCTGCATCGGCATGTCGAGGAAGTGATTTTTTCGCCGGTCTTCGCCCAGTTGGCGCCCCGCAACCTCGCCGCCTGGATCCTCCGCGACGGCCTGGAGGTGCGGATGGGACTGCAGCTTCACAAGTTCATCTGGGGACCGGACGCCCGGGGAGTGTAGTCCAAAGTAGGCAGTAGGGGATGACAACGGACCACGGACCACGGACAACGGACCAACCACTCGCCGTCATTCTTGCCAGCGGCGGCATGGATAGCTGCGTCACTACGGCAATTGCTAGCCTTGAATACCGCCTGGCGATGTTGCACGTCGCCTACGGCCAGCGAACTGAAGCACGCGAGCTTCGCTCCTTCAACGCGCTGGCGGATTTCTACCATGCGGAACATCGCTTGGTTTGTCATCTGGGCCACCTTAGGCAAATTGGCGGTTCGAGCTTGACGGACCCCGCTTTGGCTGTCGAGCGGGCCAATCTAGACCGCAAGGAGATTCCTTCCAGCTACGTGCCTTTTCGCAACGCGCACTTCCTGTCCATTGCCGTTTCCTGGGGCGAGGTTCTGGGCGCCCGCAAAATCTTTGTTGGCGCGGTGGAGGAGGACAGTTCCGGATATCCCGATTGCCGCCCTGCTTACTACGAGGCCTTCAACCGTGTGATTGCCGCCGGCACGAAGCCGGAAACACAACTTGAAATCGTTGCCCCGGTCATCCGGATGCGGAAGAGCGAAATCGTCCGGCGCGGAATGGAGCTTGGCGCGCCGTTCGCACACACTTGGTCGTGTTACCAAGCGGAGGATGCGGCCTGCGGCCTGTGCGACAGTTGCGCTTTGCGCCTGAGGGCGTTCGAAGAGGCGGGGATTGAAGATCCCATACCCTATGCCCAGCGCCCACACTACGGCCGACGGACCGTTTCCATGCCCTGACGGCCTTGCGCCTTCCACTTGATTTTCCAGTTTCGGGCGCTATCATGAGGCAGTTTCTTGCGTGGTTGCTTTGCCCTGGGTCCTGGGCCGCATGGAGGCTGTCCCATTTTCAGGGAAAGCGGGAACGTCGCTGGGGTTTTCGGGAGCGAGGCCAAGGCGCGACCGGGAGGGCGATCATTCCCTCCACGGTTGAGTGTTGCCTGTTTTTCTCAATGGGGTTGAGCGGATTCCCAAATGGCGCTAGAATGTGATGCTTAAACATGAATGAAGGAGGGACTTATGTCTAGTTCATTGACGCGGAGACTGACCGGGGTGATGGTTCTCTTGGCGGCTTTTGCCTTCACGGTTTCCGCATTTGCACAAACCGGCGGAGTGACCGGCAAGTGCACAGGTGAGGATGGAAGCCCACTGGCAGGCTATACAATCCAGCTCGAACGGCAGGAAATGAAGTGGAGTGGACACGTAAAGACCAATAAGAAAGGTGAGTACACATACATCGGCCTCCAGACCGGGAACTACAAGCTCACACTCCTCAATCCCGCCGGCGGGCACGTCTTTAACGTCACCCAGCATGTTGGATTGGGAGACCCCACGGAAATCAACTTTGACATGGCCAAGGAAAAGTCCGCTGCCTACAAACAACAGATGGCCAACCCTGAAACGGCGAAGAAAATCGAAGAGGAGCAAAAGCAACAGAAGCAGTTTACTGGTCTCAAGGCGACATTCGATCAAGCAACGCTCCTTTATAACCAGCAGCGTTTCGCCGAGGCAGCGGCGATGTATGAGCAGGCCCTGCCGATGGCAAAGGACAAGAACCTGCCTATTGTGCTGGGCCGATTGGGAGATGCTTACCAGAAGGCCGCAAATAAGGAGCCGGACAAGGATGGCAGGATAAAGGACCAGCAAAAGGCCCTCGACTATTTTCAAAAGGCTATGCAGTTAGCCCCCAATGATGCCGCGCTTCACGGCAACCTCGGCAGCGTTTACGCCGACATGGGCAAGGTGGCTGAGGCCCAGGCGGAGTTCCAGAAGGCGGCTGATCTCAACCCCACCGGAGCGTCCGGCTATTACTACAATCTGGGCGTCGTCATGGTCAATCAGGGCAAGATGGACGATGCCGCTGTGTCACTCAAGAAGGCCACGGACCTCGATCCCACCAACGCCAACGCTTTTTACTGGTATGGCATGGCTTTGCTCGGCAAGGCGGGGACAAAGCCGGATGGCACGGTTGATGTGGTTCCCGGGACCGTTGAAGCGTTCCAGAATTACTTGAAGCTGCAACCTAATGGCCAGTGGGCGCAGGCCGCGCAAGCCAGCATAGACTCACTCAAAGCCGCAGTGCCAACGGAGTTTAAGGCTCAGAAAAAGAAGAAGAGCTAGTCTTTGGTGCGAGATGCTCGGGCCCCGCAGAGCGATTATTGTCCTGTCGCGGCGGGGCTTGTTCGTTTGCAGGAGTGCCTGAATGAAAATCACCCTGCTCTTGCTCGCTTTGCTGGCCAGCCTCGCCTCGCCCTCGGGGGCGGATACCATCTACCAGATGAATGCCCAGGGCAAGCAGGTGGTGGTGCAGCTTGACGCCATCGTGGTAAGTGAGGACTCCTCCTTCGTGGTTTACAAGCACTTCGATTTGAAAGACCGGCGGGTGGAAATTGTTCGCCTGAACAAGGGAAGCCTGCCCTACAGCGTTGAAACGGCCAGCCCTGACCACCGGCGGCAGATCGTGGACGTCTGGAAGCGCTTCGGCTTCAAGGCCATGGTGACGGACTTGGCAGGGAAAGCCACCCGCGTCTTCGACGTCTACCTGGATTTCTACCCGCCCGGCGGGCGCGGCTCGTTGTTGGAGTCGCTTCCTCCCACCACCAGCTTCACCGTACTCATGGATAACGGGACCGCAGATGAGGTCGAAATCTCCAAGATCGACCGCGTCCAGATCCAGGGCGACCACTTGAAGATGACCCTGCGCAATGGCCAGGTTGAGGAGGGCAAGTTCCTTATGCCTACAAACCTGCCCGCGGAGGTTCGATTTCTGGGCATCACCGACCAGTACAATCCGGCCAGCCAACAAGTGTTCGATTTCTCCCTGCCCCTCCCCAGCATCAAAGAAATAAGATTTGACTAGCGGGTGCATGCTAGGGCCTGGGGAAGGACGGAAGGCAGTACGCGGTAGGTAGTCGGCAGCAAGAAACAGGGACGGGCGACTGCTCGCAGCGGCGCTTGGCACTTGCTTCCGCTTGCCAGGTGCGGTGCCAACGTCCAAGCCCTCACTCAGCTCGACTACGTCCGTTTGTTCAGGCGAGCGAAGCTCACAGCACAAGGTCTTCGCTGCGGACGATCAAAATCCAAACGGCGGCCCGGGCTGACGCAGCTCCTGCCACAACATGAAAAGAGCCATGCACACAATTAACACGAAGGGCCAGAACGTGGTCTTGCTGTTCTCGCCCGGTTCGTGCCCTGCGAGGCTCCGTTTACGGGTGCGCCGCACGAGCCGCGCCGAAATCTGAACCAACAAAGCAAGGGTCGATGATGCGAGCAGTAGTGCGATTACCACTAGCCTTGCCTTGCGCTCACGGGCCAACACCACGGCGGGTGACGCGCTCCCACGCGACGGCTTGACATGGAACAGCGCAGGCTGACCCTCCACGATGCCACCAACCTCTATGTCAGTTTCAGTCGAGCCCGCGAAGATCAACTGAATGACAGCACCATCATTATGCTCAAGAATCTTCCAGCTAACCGGAACAACACCGTCCGCGAGGCGCGAGGCGTCAATCGCGGTGCCGATTACTCCCCTGCTCACTTTGCGGATCCTGGCCTCCAAAATGGGTACGGCTGGGTGCAGGAGTATGCAAACGGGACTTAGAACGTTCTCAGGCCGAATGGACTCTGTACCGTCGTTCCAGATAGCAACCTGAGCCGCCGTGACATCCCCTTTTATATCTTGGTCCCCATGCAATACCCGCAAGGTCGAGGCCTCCCCACCTTTTACGACGATAGTCTTCACCGGGTTCACAGAGTAGCTGAGCCTACGAGTCCTAGCGCCTGCAAAATACAAATATATTGCCAAGGGCACGGCCACCACGCTGAATATCGCGGTCAGCAGGCCGATCCATGGGTTTGAGAAGCGACTGAGGAGGTCGTGGCGTTGGCCAGGCTTATTAGCGAGTTTAGGGATTCCACCCATGAACGAACCTACCCCCCTCTTGGCTAGCATAGTACGCTCCTAAATATAATCCACTGGCAAACCGCTGACAAGGGACGTGAAAAACGCGTGGTGACTCGGCTTGGTGGATTAGCTGAAGAACAGACGGCAGTACGCGGTAGGTAGTCGGGAGCAAAAAACAGAGACGGGGAACTGCGGACTGGAAACACGCAGGTGAGTCGAGAGACCCAGAGGGGGCGTCAGTCGTCAGCAAAGACGGGCGGGCAGTAGCCTTCAACTGAAAACTGTGAACTGACAACTGAGAACTGTTTTCCTTCGCACACATCGCAGGGGCCGCGATGTATGATGTCATGAAGGGGGCGCCACGCGAATGTGGCTACCCGCATTTCGCGCAAGTGCTGAAAATGTGGGATAATAGAATTGGATACTATGGGTCGTCGGCTCCAGCGTTTCTTCATTTGAGGCTGCGGGGCTTTTCTTCTCCAGGCCACAGATTGATCGCACGGGCACTTCTCTTGGGGGGTTGGATGTACCCCCGACGACATCAACTCCGCGACGCGCGGGACACTCGACTCTTGAGGTGAATGAATGAAGAACCTTTTTGTTGGAAACCTGACCTTTGACACAACCGAAGACGCGCTGCGTGGGCTCTTTAGCCCGTTCGGAGAAGTGCAGCAAGTCCGGATCATGACCGACCGCGACACCGGAAAGTCGCGCGGCTTCGCCTTCGTCGAGATGGCTCAGGACGAAGACGCCGCGAAAGCGATCGGCGCGCTGAACGGCAAGGAATTCGAGGGACGCGCGCTCACCATCAATGAAGCGCGCCCGAGACCGGAGCGCAGCGGTGGATTCCGCCCGGGCGGCGGGGGCTTCGGTGGGAAGCGCCGAGGCGGCCACGACAACTCCCGCGGGCCCCGCTCGCAGCGCGAACCCCGCTGGTAAGACGAACTCCCGGCGCGGAGTTTCCGCCCGGATTCTGTTTCACGTCTAATGATGAAAGGAGCCTGCATGGCAGGTCGACAGCGAACGACTTTTCAGAAGCGACAGAAAGAGGTCAAGCGTCTGGAGAAGCAGAAAATGAAGGCCGATAAACGCGCGATTCGGCGGCTGGAGCGGGCTCAGAACCGAGCGCCGGCGGCCCCCGAGATTCCTCCGCCCCTTGCGGAGCCCAACCTGAACCAGCCCTGAAGAGACGGCCTGTCGCGCAGGAAAGTCCTCAGTGGTCAGTTGTCAGTAATCAGTAAGAACCCCCGGCAGGCGGGCAACTGAAAGCTGAGAACTGATGACTGGCAGGAGAGTCCTCAGTAATCAGTTGTCGGTCGTCGGCAAAGACGGGGCGGCAGTGGCCTTCAACTGAAAACTGAGAACTGACGACTGAATACTGTTTTTGAATGGGAACGGGCGTGTCGCTGCACGACACCGCAGACTGCACAAAGCAGCAGTCTGCGCCAGCCCGCCCGATTCCGGCTTCGGGTTTTTAATTCGCTGGCTGGCGCAGAGCGCAGCTCCGCGCTTCAGTATCCCATAGTAGGGCTAGTCATGCCGACCTCCAAACGCCATTTTGCGCCCGACCAGCCGCAATTCCTCACCAGCAGCATCGTACTACCTCAATGATTCGTCGGTTCTGAGTATGGATCGGCTCGCCTGATTTCGCTCTTGTCTCTGGGCCGCAGAGCTGCGCTCTGCACCAGCCTGCGAATCCCCGGTGGGGCAGATTTTCTGGTTGAAAATGTTTTTGGATTTCAATATGCTCGCGAAGTTGATGCCGGAACTTGCATCGAAAGATGAAGCTTCTCTCCAAATTCCCTCGGGGCCGCATTGACCCACGCGATGAGCGCGACCAGGAACAGAGGATGCGCCCGCTGTACTTCGCGCTCGTGCTCCTGGCTGCGGGGATGGTGGCTTATTCCCAAACCTATTCACTCTTCTGGGACGAGGGCTTCCACATTCTAGCCGCGCGCCTTATCGATGCCGGCAAGCGGCCCTACCTTGACTTCTTTTTTCCACAGACTCCTCTGAATGCTTACTGGAATGCGGCCTGGATGGCAATTTTCGGCGCCCAATGGCGCGTGGTCCACGCCGTAGCGGCCCTGGTCACCGCGAGCTCAGTTTTGTTGATCGCGCAGTATCTCGCCGGGCTATTTCCCGATCGCCGCTGGCGATTGCCCGCCGCGTTCGCCGGGCTGGCACTCTTCGGATTGCACTCGTGGGTGTGGATGGCGGGGACGATCACGCAGGCATACCCGCTTTGCATGTTGCTGGTGGTGGCGGCGTTTCGTGCCGGGATTGCCGGGGTTGCCCGGACCCGGTTTAGGATGAGCGCGCTGGCGGGTCTGTTTGCCGGCGCGGCAGCAGCATCCTCTTTGCTCACAGCGCTTATTACCCCGGTTCTACTGATCTGGATGTGGCTCTACAATCGGGCCGGAAGTCGCTGGATCAAAGCCGCGGCTTTCCTGGGCGGCGCGGTGGTTGCCTGGACCCCCGTGCTGTTCCTGTTTGCACGGGCGCCGCGCCAAGTAGCCTTTGACCTCCTCAAGTATCACACGCTTTACCGCCGAGTAAATTGGGAAGGATCCACCACCCACGACATCGGCATCGTCACCGATTGGGTCAACAGCTCGCCCAGCCTCCTGCTCGTTCTGTTAGCGTTGGCCGGTCTCTTTTTCATTAAGAAGAGCGAATTCGACCCCGCGCGGCGGGCGGAGTTTCGCTTATGCCTTTGGCTTGTTGTGACCATCGGCGTACAAAACATCTTTGCCCATCCGACCTTCCCGCAGTATTTCGTTTTTATGATCCCGTTCCTCACCGTGCTGGCGGTCGTTGGGTTCTATGCCGTGGTTGCACGTTTGGATAATCCGCACCGCCTGCGGGCTCCGGTGATCCTGCTGATGGGCATAGCAGCCCTGTGCTTGGGCAACACTTTCTACGATGATCGCGACTCGACCACTTGGCGTCAACTCGAGCAGGTTGCGAACAAAGTGAAGCAGGTGACTCCGCAGGGCGCAGCGCTCGCTGCGCCCGAGCAAATCTACTTTTTGACGAACTGGCCCGTACCCCCTGGCATGGAACACGACGATGCGCATAAGCTCAAGTTGTCTCCAGCCGAGAACGCCAGGCTTCACATCCTGCCGAAGGCAGAATTGGATCAGCGGATCAAGTCGGGCAACTTTGCCACCACCGTGGTCTGCGACGACGACGACTTTGTCAGCAACGTGAAGGATTGGCACGTTTACTCCCAGAGCGACGAGATTAGCGAGTGTACAGTGTTTTGGAAGTTGGAAAAGAAGGACCTTCCGCCGTCGCCGAAGCCGTAATCCACTCACCTGTTCGCACGTTGGTTCCATTTGCGCCGAAAGACTCCGGCCGATCGAAAGCACACCATGTCGACAGAAGCGAAAACCGCCCGGTTAAACTCGGAAGCTGACCTTGCTTGGGGGCCCCGGGCCCTCAGACTACGAAATGAGCGCAACCGGCAACACCAGTCTGGTTTGGCGGCGACAAGGGCCAACTGGATTCGACGGAACAAGTATTACTACGAGTCTCTCAAGCGTTTGCTTCGGCACTTGGTCGAGCCGGGCAAGCGCGTGCTGAACATCCGCTGCCAGACCGGGTTTCTCCTTGACGCTCTCCGAGCAAGTTATGGCGCCGGCGTGGAAATCAGCCCGGAGATGGTCGAAGTAGCGCGGGCGGCGCACCCGCAGTTTAAGTACTATGAAGCGTTTCCCGAAGACTTCGTACCTCCGGAAAAGTTCGACTACATTTTGTTATGTGACGTGGGAGATATAGCCGATGTTCAGAAGACGCTGCTGCGACTTCAAACCGCCTGCGAACGGCACACGCGCCTGATCATCTACAGCTACAACGTTCTCTGGGAGCCACTGATCCGTCTGGCCCAGTGGCTACACCTGAAAATCCCCCAAACCGAACAGAACTGGCTTTCCGAACAGGACCTGATCGGCCTGCTCGCTTTGAGCGGATTCGAGTGGCTCGAGACTTATCGTACAGCACTGATTCCGAAATACGTTCCTTTGCTTTCTGCCTTCATGAACCGGATCGTGGCGAAACTACCCTTGATCAGACGCCTGTGCATGGTTGAGGTGCTTGTTGCCAGGCCAGTACCGAAGCCGGTCGATGTTTCTGATGTTACTGTTTCTGTGATCGTGCCGTGCAAGGACGAGCGCGGAAACATTGAAAGCATCGTAACACGTATGCCGGAACTGGCCCGCTCAACCGAGATTATTTTCTGCGACGACAAATCTACAGATGGCACAGCGGACGAGGTTCGTCGCCTGCAAAGATTATATGCGCAGCGCAACATCCGGGCGGTAGACGGACCCGGCATCTGCAAATCGAAGAATGTCTGGAAAGGGTTTGAGGCCGCAACGGGCGACATACTTGTGATCCTCGATGCTGACCTGACCGTCATGCCCGAGGAATTGCCGTACTTTATCGCTGCCATCACCCGTGGCGGCGCTGAATTCGTAAATGGGTCGCGACTGGTGTATCCGATTCCGAAAGCGGCGATGAAGGGCGCCAATGTGGTCGGGAACAAGTTATTCAGCGCCGTGCTCTCGTACTTGCTCGGGCAGAAAATCAAGGACACGCTTTGCGGCACGAAAGTGCTCTGGCGATCCGATTGGGAGAGAATTCGCCCCATGATCGACACGTGGGGCACTACGGACCGCTGGGGCGATTACGAACTCCTCTTCGGCGCCGCCAAGTTGAATCTGCGCATCCTGGACCAACCGGTCCACTACCAAGAGAGAATATACGGCGTCACGAAGATGACCAGGGTGTTCAAGAATGGCCTGATTATGCTGCGGATGTGTTTCCACGGATTTCGAAAACTCAACATGGACTATTAGCCCCGGTTTCTCACCACGTTTGGAAGCTCTTAGGGGGGCTGCCCGAAGGGCGGGGCTTCAGCCCCGCCGAAATCACGCCTCCCGCCCTCTGTTGGTCCCGCGCCCCGCGCAGTCCCGCAGGCGCGGGACTGCGCGGGGCACGGGACACAGGAATAACCGGGAAGGCCTTGTAACGGCGGGGCTGAAGCCCCGCCCTTCCAGACCCGTGGTGAGAAAAGCGGGTTAGCGCTCGGAGGCTGCGTGAGCGTTCAGCGCCAGGCCTTGAGACGAGGGCCTACAAAGCTGGCTGTCTGATCTTGTCAGCAATTGGGCATGACGGGAAATTAGTGATTCCCCGCGGGTCGGATTTGTTATTCTATACAGAGCAACTTAAGTGATTTCGCATGGGTCTGTAGCGGTGGTCTGTGACCGCCGGTCGGCACTCATCGAGCGCCGCTACAGCTTACGTGGAGACTCTGCATGGCAGCTCCCCTGGCTTTCATCACCGGTTCTTGCGGACTCATCGGATCGGAGGTGAGCCTGTACTTCAGCCGCTTGGGCTTCCGCATTGCTGGGCTGGACAACAACCAGCGGGCCGTCTTTTTCGGTCCGGCGGGAGATACAAGCTGGACCCTGGAGCGGCTTCAGGCTTCGATTCCCGGGTATGCGCACCACTCCCTCGACATCCGCGACCGCGACGCGATTCTGCGCCTGATGGCGGAACTGAAACCAGCCATCATCATCCATACGGCGGCTCAGCCATCCCACGACCGGGCGGCGGCCATCCCTTTCGACGATTTTGATGTCAATGCGGTGGGCACGTTGAACATGCTGGAGGCCGCGCGGCGTGCCTGCCCGGAATCACCCTTCGTCCACATGTCCACCAACAAGGTGTACGGCGATCGTCCCAACACCATTGCCCTGCGCGAGTTGGAGACACGCTGGGAATACGATGACCCGGCCTACGCCAACGGCATCCCGGAGACGTTTCCGATCGACCAATCCAAGCACTCGCTTTTCGGGGCATCGAAGGTGGCCTCCGACGTCATCACGCAGGAGTACGGAAGGTATTTCGGCATGCCCACCTGCTGCCTGCGGGGGGGCTGCCTGACGGGTCCCAATCATTCCGGGGTTGAGCTGCACGGTTTTCTCAGTTACCTGGTGCGCTGTAACGTCGAGCAGAAAGAGTACAAGGTCTTCGGCTATAAAGGGAAACAGGTCCGCGACAACATTCACTCGCAAGATGTAGCCAGCATGATGCACGAGTTTTACCGCCATCCGCGCTGCGGCGAGGTCTACAATATCGGTGGCGGAAAGGATAATTCCTGCTCGATCCTGGAGAGCTTTCAGATGATCGAGCAGATCACCGGCAAGAGGCAGAAATACTCTTACATCGACCAAAACCGGGTGGGCGACCACATCTGTTACTATAGCGACCTTAGGAAGTTAAGCGCGCATTTTCCAAACTGGAGAATCACCAAGTCCCTCCCCACCATTCTGCAAGAGATTGCCGAGTCCTGGAGGGCACGACTCGCTCTCCGGGGTGACCCTTCGTGAGGGCTTAGTCAGAAGTGTAGCGCGGACCTGTTTTGTAGGTCCGCGGCTCTTCAGCTTCAAATTCTCGCGTTCTCATCGGCGGGTCCCGCGCCTGCGGGACACGCGGTCAATGGTCAGCCCGCACCGGCTCTGCTGTTCGGCGGCGTCCACGCCCGCGTACGCATTGAGTAGCGCAGACCTGTTTTGTAGGTCTGCGGTTCGTCCCCAATTGACAACAAAAAACCGCGGACCTACAAAACAGGTCCGCGCTACTCCTGCTCCCGGCTGCGGATCGACATCCTGGTCTAACCGACCAGATAGATGAATGAGCCTTCTCGGCTCAGCAGCGTGGAGCTCGCCAGAAGACTGCGCCGGGAACCGGTTCTCGACGCCCACGCCACAAACTCCGTGCCACGCCTACGCGCTTCACAAGGCGCTGATATGAACGCTTCCACCGCTCGTATGGACTCGCAGGGTCTCCCCCCCGGACCCAAGTGTGGCGTGGAGCCTGGATTGGGAAATCTCTCCCATCACCTTCAGGGGAAGATCTGAGGTCACTTCGCCGCTGGAGGCCGAGGCATCCAGGTTAAGGCTAACTGCCGGATCGACGCGAACCTTGATGTCGCCGCCGGAGGTTTCGATTTCTCCCCCTTTAGCATTGCCACGCGCAAACGCCACATCCACATCTCCACCCGAGGTGTGGGCCTCAACACGGCCACTCGCGTTTTCAAGGGTAATATCTCCTCCGGAGGTCTTCACCTTAACCTCTCCGGCGAGGTCGTGCAATATGATGTCTCCGCCAGAGGTGGTTGCCGTTAAATTACCTGCGAGGCCTGAGACCGCCACATCTCCGCCCGAAGTCTCGAGGTTTGTGTCGCCCTCGAGGTGGCTGACCTTGACGTCTCCGCCACCGGTACGGATGGCGACACTCGTCTTCGTAGGAACTTGCACCTCCATGCGCACTTGCAGCGACTTGGGCCATGGCTGCACGCTTCGTTTTCGCACCTCGATGCGGACTGCCCCGGGTTCTTCGTCGAAATGGAAGGTAAACAGATCCTCCAAATCAGCTCGATTGGAAGTAATAACCACGTGGGCGCCTGATTCCGGCCTCCCCGTCACAATAACGTCGCTCGCGCTGGCCTCGACAACCAATCTGCCGCCGGGATCAAGCTTCAGATCCTTCGCAATGCGTGATTGGGAATAGGCGCGAGACCCTGCGGCGAGCAAGAATACTAAACAGCACAAACCCAGACCAATTTTGCGGCTCATCTTTTCCTCCAATGACTCAAGCGTGAACTGTACTTCTATTGGACGAAGCTGGCGCGGTTCGGTAATCAAGGCAGGAGCCAGAATTCAGGTGTCAGTAGAACAGCGCGGCCGTTGGCGGCAACCAAAAGCAGATTCTTCGCTACGCTGCGCTCCGCTCAGAATGACATGTCATCCTGAGTCCGCCGCGGCGGGCCTTCCGCAACCACCACCTTCAGCTTTCGTTCGCAAGGCATGTGGTCTGGCACTCTGTAAGTGCTAAAATCTCATCGGCCATATGAGCAGTGTAGGGGTCACCCACTCCTCGGGGAAACGTTGGTTGGTGGCGATTGCCGTGATGTCCAGCGCGGTGATGGAGGTGCTGGACACTTCGGTCGTCAACGTCAGCCTGCCGCACATTGCGGGCAGCCTTTCGGCCACCGTCGATGAAGCCACCTGGGTTCTGACCTCCTACTTGGTAGCCAACGCCATCATCCTGCCCATCACCGGCTGGCTTGCGAACTACTTTGGCCGCAAGCGATTGCTACTGACGGTGGTGACGGGCTTCACGGTCTCGAGCCTTTTGTGTGGGATTGCCCCCAATCTGCCAGCGCTGATTTTCTTTCGCGTGCTCCAAGGCACTACCGGTGGAGGGCTCCAGCCGATCTCCCAGGCTGTGCTGCTCGAGGAATTCCCTGGTCACGAACGCGGCAAGGCCATGGCGTTTTGGAGCCTGGGCATTATTGCCGCCCCCATACTTGGCCCCACCCTCGGCGGGTGGATTACCGACACCTATTCCTGGCGCTGGGTCTTCTATATCAACCTTCCCATCGGCATCACCAGCCTGATCATGATCGGCCTCTTTATTTCCGATCCGCCCTACCTTAGCCGTGGTAAGTTGCGCGCCGACTTTTGGGGTCTCGGCATGCTGGCCGTGGGCATGGGGTCGCTGCAAATCATGCTGGACAAAGGCCAGGAAGAAGACTGGTTCGGCTCCCGTTTCATCATCACCCTGGCCGTGCTGGCCGTCGGCTTCCTGGCGGCTTTCGTCATCCGGGAGCTGACCACTGAACAGCCCCTCGTTCATTTCCGGCTGTTGAAATATCGAAGCTTTGGGGCGGGTATCGTGTTAGTCACGCTGCTCGGGTTCGTGCTTTACGGCAGCCTGGTGACTTTGCCTTTATTCATGCAGACCCTGCTCGGTTGGACGGCCACGCTCGCCGGGCTTTGGACCAGCCCGCGCGGCATTGCCACAGCCCTCTGCATGCCGCTGGTGGGATACCTGCTCGGCAGAGGCTGGGATGGGCGTTGGATGCTGGTGTTCGGTTTCGCCGTCGCCAGCCTCGCTTTCTTCGGCTACTCCCACATGGACCTTGATTCCGGCACCTGGGACATCCTCGTGCACCTGTTCAACCAAGGCGCCGGTTTGGCCTTCGTCTTCGTCCCCCTCACGGTTCTGACCATGGATCCGATTCCAAAGCATGAGACCGGCTATGCCACGAGCCTTTACAGCGTCATGCGAAACATCGGCTCGAGCATGGGCATTTCCTTCGTCACCACCTGGATTGCGCGGCGCTCCCAGTTCAATCAATCCCTGCTGGCCGCGCATGTGACGGACACCAGCCCCTTCACCCGGCAAGCACTGGAACAGGCTCGGGGGTTGTTCTTGCGGGGCGGTTCCGACCCCGCCACCGCGAGTCGCCGCGCCCTGGCGATGCTCTATGGCGCGGTGCAACAGCAGGCGGCGTTGTTGAGCTTCCTGAGTGTATTCCGGGTCATGGGCATCTTGTTTCTGCTCATCATCCCGCTGGTATTCATCATCCGAAGGCCAAAAGGGAGGATGCCGGTTGGTTCGTAGAGAGTTCCGCGGGTGGCGCAACGATACCTTTGAAACGTGCCGGCGGATAAGCGACAATATCCGCGAAGTCGCCGTTCAAAGAAAGTAGAATTGCGTCCAGTTCTTGGGCCTTGGCGATAACAAGGGCATCCGGGGACTCGGTTGGCAGGTAGCCTTTCAGGCAGACAACTTTATGCCCGGCCTCTCGCAGCGCATCGATGATCTGATTGGAAACGCAATGGTCTGCGAAGAATCGCAGCGCCATTAGGCCTCCACCGCGAATTCAGCGAGGTCACGGGCGTAATCCAGGCACGCAGCGATCTGGTCACGGGTCAAATCAGGGAATTCAGCGATGATCTCCTCGGCAGTCTGGCCTGCAGCCAAGTATCCTAGAACCAAGCTCACTGGGATGCGGGTTCCCTTGATGCGCGGCCTTCCGCGCAGGATTTCGGGGTCACTTGCGATGTGGTCTTTCCAGTCCACCATCATGTCTGCGCTCCTATCCCAAGTGTATGACATAAGCACAGGGGCTTTCAAAGGAAAACGCCAACTTGACATCTCAGGACAGCCATGCCAGAAACTCCGCAGGTCTCACTCCCGCGTCACGCAGGATCTTAGCCAAGATGCCGCGACCGAGATCTTCACCCTTGTGGTCGGGAACGGTCGCGGTTCGACCGTCCTGATGCCGAAAGAACCTGTGGCTGCCCTTCTGTCGCACCTGGACAAAGCCGAGGGACTCGAGAAAACGAACGACCTCGCGGGCCTGCACTGGATGGAGGCGGCTCAAGCGCTGACCTCGACCTGTTCGAGCGCGACGAACTTCATCTGGGGCGCGTCCTGTTCGGCGAGGCAAAGAGCAATCACTTCGCGAATTCTCGGCGCGAGTTCTGCCAGCGTGCGCGCTTGGGTGTAACAGCTCGGCAGCGAAGGGACACTTGCCACGTAGTAGCCGTCTTCATCCTGTTCGATGATCACAGTGAACTGCCTGACCTTGCGCTTGGCTGCGGCTTTTTTCATGCTTCGATTATAGCCTATTGAAACGGGAATCACCGTAATATGAGTTTATGTCTGGCTTGCCTCGAAAAACAAAAAGGCCCGGCCGCGAGAGCGACCGAGCCGATTCTTTGAGCTTCCTTCTGCTTAGCTGCTAGCCACAACAGGTTCTCAATGCCGTGGGTGTCCGAATGAGAAAAGCCCACGGCGCAACAATCGCGCGGTGGCTACGCGCTCCCCGCTACCAGAGGGGCGCCAGCCTCAGCCACTTATCGGCGCAGCATTGCCGTTCGCCCACTCCGCCTCAGGGTCCTGAATCTCCACTTTCCTGACCCCGCCCGGAAGCTTGCTTTGAGCAAGCAGATACTGCTCCTGCAGGGAATCGATCGGATGGGCCCAATCATGAATGTAATAAATCGTGTGAACCTTGGCTTGAAGCAATACCTTTGTGCAATCGAAACACGGCCGAAGCGTCGAATACACAATGGCATCCTCAATGGAATTTCCAAATCTAGCTGCGGTGATCAGCGCGTTCTGCTCGGCGTGGACGCATATGCAGACGTCATATCCAACGCTTTCCTTATATGCTTCTCGATTCTTACAACGTACGCAGCCGCCATCAAGGCAATTGGCCATTCCTTCGGGCGTCCCATTGTAGCCAGTGGAGATGATGCGATTGCGTTTGACGATCACGGCGCCGACTCGTCGGCCCATGCAATTCGCCTTCCTGCGCACGGCCATGGCGATACCCATGTAGTAATCATCTTTTGTGATCATATTCCCTCCGCACCGCTTTTAGCGAGCCCTCCGCACGATCGGCGGAGGAGGTCGGGGCTCATGATATCCAGCTTGTTCGGAAAAAGCAAAACGTGGTGGGCACGAGGCCCATCTTGCACTGCAGCCCGGCCCGGCACGAGTTTCTGCCGGGATTCGAACATCGAGCGCCGTCCCGACGTTTTAACAAGGAGTCAGATAAGGTGCTCCTGCGTCACCTCGTCAAACGCGCTTTTCTCCGTCGGGAGAACGAATTCGCCAGCGCGCGAGTAAATCGTCAACTCCGGCGAACAGCTCCGCCTTCGTGCCATCGTTCAGCAGTGCATAGTCGGCAAAGGCGATGGGCCCGCCCTTTTCAACGTTTTCGATTTCCGTGATGTCCCTCTCTTGAGCCTCCTGGAAGGTCAGGGGACGCTCCGGCCGCACCTTCAGCCGATGGTACCGCGTTTCTTTGGAAGTAAAGACCAGAAGCAGAACGAGATTTTCACCAAGCGCAGCCCGCAACGTCCGGTACTCGCTCCAACTGTACAGGCCGTCGATAACAACCAGCGGGCTCTCCTCGAGTGCTTTGCGTATCGCCGGCAAGCACCGGCGAGCGCAGATGTCCATACCATAGGTGGAGCGAAGTTCCTCTCTGACAGTCCTTTCGTTCGCCGGATTGAGGTCCAAACCTCGGCTAGCAATCTCGTCCACGACAACTTGGCCAAAACGGATAGCCGGAAAACCCAGGGACGCAAGGTAGTGAGACAGCTCACTCTTGCCTGAACCCGTCATTCCAACGACTGCCAGAATCATTGGTTGAAAATCCCGTCTCTTATGAGTTTACGAAAGGATGGAATTCTACCTTAGGATTCTTCCTACAATCATTACAATTCTGTTCTTCTTCGTCGCCGGTCAACGTGATCGAATCCGATTTCAGTGAACAGTGGCCGGCTGCGGAGTAGCATAAGCCCTGCATCAATTAGCCGAGGGGGATTTCGCGTCTCTCGCCGGCGGCCTCGTTGACGATGACCAGATTTCCCTGATCCTCGGACCGCAGTTGCTGATTGGCATTGAGCAACTCGATGCCGTAGACTGTTCCGTCTGAGGCGATGTCCACGTTAATTTCGTCGCTCAAGTGCAGAGTCTGCACCTGCGCCGTCTTCTCGTGCAAACGAAGATAGGCGATGTTGTGCCGGGGATCGTAGACGAGTTTCATGAGCCATTGCTCCTCAAAAGAGTTTTGCCAGAACCGTAATCACCAGCCAGCCGTCTGCTCAATACACTGGCCCCTCAGCCAAGCTTGACCTTACTACCTCTTTGTTCAGTCCGTACCTCTCGACTACAGATTTTACGAGGTCGAGGAACCAGTCGGCGGAGGACGGAGAAACGTAGACCTTCTCTATTAGCGTGTTTAGATTGACAGGGACGTACAGCCCGTCGCCGAACGCTTCCCTGCTCCAGTCGATCGCCGGCCCTTCCCTCATTGGGAGCATCTGGACGACTGCCCGAACTTCCCGCTCGTGCTCGAAGCTTTTCCTCTTGTGCACGAAGGGGTACATGGTATTGCCCTCCGGTAACCATTCCGTGTTGTAGTCGATGTATTTCACTTTGCCGACGTAGACAGCGGTCTCAGGACCCTCCGAAAGACACTCCTTCAGCCTCTTGAACGTGGACTGGGCCGCCACACCCTCGTCGCTCTTAAGGTACAGTTTCCACATCGCTGCGGATTCGAATTCGTTCATGTGCCACGAATTAATGACAGTGCACTTCAGAAGGCGCCTGTGGAACTCCTGCATTTGCGGCACAAGAGATAGCACCTCTTTTGGATAAACCGCCGC
Source organism: Terriglobia bacterium (assembly GCA_050011515.1). Lineage (GTDB taxonomy): Bacteria > Acidobacteriota > Terriglobia > UBA7540 > UBA7540 > CAVROP01. The sequence goes on from JBEKIZ010000005.1 coordinate 115,899, forward strand.
TCGAAGGGTCACGTTCGCCCTTGAGTACGACCCCTCAAGCGGGTCCGCCAGTTTGTCGGCTCTAACGAAGAACAGCGCCTTTTTGTGCAGCAACGATAAGAATTTCGTAAGGTCCATGTAGCGCCAGATTTTGGCATCTTGGTTTTCGGGTTTTTCGAATACGGGGTGATCCTGATACATGGTTGCATTTGCGCCGAAGGAGCGCACGGTCAGGAAAACGCTGAACGCGGCTACTTACTTCCTCGCGTTGCCGCGGGCGGCGCAGAGCGAGATCCTGCGATTCGCGCCACAGTAGTCTCCGCGGACCGCAGAGTTCCGCTCTGCCAGCCCCAATCATCTTAGACTCCCCGGGGGCAGAAAAGCAAAGGGGCGCACGCGACGCGCGCCCTTTGGTCCTTACTGTCGACTGTAGACTGTCGACTGCTTTACTTAATCCCGGCAACGACCGACTCTCCCGGACGCTGGCGCGGGATCTAAGATTGCAGATTTAAGATTTCAGATCAAAGCCTCACAAAGCGAGAAAGGCTCGGCTGCCGAAGCAACCGAGCCTTTGATTTCCAAGGACGGACCTCGGGTGAGGGCTTTTGTTTTCCCTACCCCTAATCCCCAGCCCCTGGTCCCTTTCATTTTAATCCCGGCAACGACCGACTCTCCCACCCCGCTCTGCGGGACAGTACCATGGGCCCTGGAGGGCTTAACCCGTCACCGCGTACTCCACTGATCGGGGATTGGCGATTCGCTTCGAGGCCTCCAGGATCTCGAGGCCCACGATGTTGCCATCCTTGTCGTAGTCAAGGATCACTCCGGGCTTATCCTCGTCGCTTTCTTCAATGGGCGCGTCGCTTAGTAGGATTCGGAGCACGTCCACCTCGGGATCGTAGGTCACTTTCACAGCTTCCCCCAGTACTTCTCAATCTTCGTCGTTCGGTAGGCCGTCACAACCACTGCGGGATCCACCGAGTCGTCCACGATAGCTCGCAGCAGGAACATCTTACCACCGATCCCACATTTGGATTGATAGACCTTCGCAGCTCCTCGCTCATGGATAACCTGATCGGGTTTTTCGAGGACCGCCTCGAGCAAGGTGAGGGGAATTCTGCGGCGTTCGATCTCCTGCCCTGCGTGGCCCGACAGTTTGTATTTCATCGGATTTTTCCGATCCAAACGAAGAACGGGCCCGCGAAGCGCGAGCCCGTTTGTGTCTTGCTGGCCGACTGTCAACTGTGGACGGTCGACTGTTTTCATTTAATCCCGGCAACGACCGACTCTCCCACAAGGTTCCCCTTGCAGTACCATGGGCCCTGGAGGGCTTAACTACCGTGTTCGGGATGGGAACGGGTGTGTCCCCTCCGGTATGGTCGCCGGAAAATTGTTGAAGAAGCCGTCAGCGGTCAGCTATCAGCAGTCAGCAAGAAGAGGTGAGACGCCTCTTCGCGTGCTGACAACTGACGGCTGAATGCTGACGGCTGCTTTTCTGAATAGTGTGGCGTCAGAATCTGACAGGCTATCAGCAATCAGCGGTCAGCCGTCAGCAAGGAAATGCGTTTGCTGAAAGCTGAGAGCTGAAGGCTGAAAGCTGGACAATGTGCTGAGCAGAAATTATGGTCAAGCCGAACGGGCGATTAGGACCAGTAAGCTAAGCGAGTTACCCCGCTTACACGCCTGGCCTATAAACGTCGTAGTCTTCGACGGCCCTTCAAAGGGATCATTCCTGTAGCGAACAGGACTTCACCCTTGGGAGATCTAATCTTGGGGCGTGCTTCACGCTTAGATGCTTTCAGCGTTTATCACTTCCAGACTTCGCTACCCAGCCGTGCCACGGGCGTGACAACTGGTACACAAGAGGTCTGTTCATCTCGGTCCTCTCGTACTAGAGACAACCCCCCTCAAATCTCCTATGCCCACACCAGATAGGGACCGAACTGTCTCGCGACGTTCTGAACCCAGCTCACGTACCGCTTTAATGGGCGAACAGCCCAACCCTTGGAACCTTCTACAGCTCCAGGATGCGATGAGCCGACATCGAGGTGCCAAACCGGAGCGTCGATGTGAACTCTTGGCTCCGATCAGCCTGTTATCCCCGGCGTACCTTTTATCCGTTGAGCGATGGCCCTTCCATACAGAACCACCGGATCACTAGGTCCCACTTTCGTGCCTGCTTGACTTGTTGGTCTCGCAGTTAGCCTGGCTTATGCCCTTGCACTCGACGGCTGATTTCCAAACAGCCTGAGCCAAGCTTCGAGCGCCTCCGTTACAATTTAGGAGGCGACCGCCCCAGTCAAACTACCCGCCTAGCCATGTCCCTGGCCCGGATTACGGGTCGAGGTTAGAACCACAGAACCATCAGGGTGGTATCTCACTATTGGCTCCCCAGAGCCCGAAAACCCTGGTTCAAAGCCTCCCACCTATCCTGCGCAGACAGCCCCATAGTTCAGGGCTAGGGTGTAGTAAAGGTGCACGGGGTCTTTCCGTCTAGGTGCGGGAAACCGGCATCTTCACCGGTACTACAAGTTCGCTGAGTCACTCGCCACGACAGTCGCTCTGTCGTTACGCCATTCGTGCAGGTCGGAACTTACCCGACAAGGAATTTCGCTACCTTAGGACCGTTATAGTTACGGCCGCCGTTCACCGGGGCTTCAGTTCAAAGCTGCCGCGGGATTGCTCCCACATGACCTCTCCCTTTAACCTTCCGGCACCGGGCAGGCGTCAGCCCCTATACGTCGTATTCGACTTTGCAGAGACCTGTGTTTTTGTTAAACAGTCGCAGAGCGCGATTCGCTGCGGCCCCCTTGGGCTGTGAACCCTAGGGGGCACTCCTTCTCCCGAAGTTACGGAGCTAATGTGCCTAGTTCCTGAGCGAGTGTTCTCTCAAGCGCCTTTGGATATTCACCTCGTCTACCTGTGTCGGTTTGAGGTACGGTTGCGACAGAGACTCCTTAGCGGCTTTTCTTGGCAGCGTGAAATCACGGACTTTACTCCCGCCAAGCGGGATCGGCTCACCCCTCAGAGTTGGCTTTGAACCGACCCGGTGGATTTGCCTGCCGGATCCTCCTCGAGGCGCGCATCGCCATCCATCAGACGACTCCGCTATCCTCCTGCGTCCCCGCTTCGTAATAACGCCCCCGCCGCAGTGCCGGAATATTAACCGGCTGTCCATCAGCTACGCCTTTCGGCCTCGCCTTAGGGACCGACTGACCCTGAGCGGATTAACCTTTCTCAGGAAACCTTAGACTTTCGGCGCGGAGGGTTCCCACCTCCGTTATCGCTACTTATGCCGGCAGGGTCACTTGAGTACCGTCCACGAGCCCTCGCGGTCCCGCTTCAAACTGTACTCAACGCTCCTCTACCAGACCAGAACCATTGACTCATTGAGTCATCGGATCATTGAATCATTGCTGCCTGTCCTTCCACCCAACCTGAATGTCTGCTTCAATGGGTCAATGAACAAATGATTCAATGAATCAATGGTCCTGGAATCCGCAGCTTCGGTAAATGGCTTGAGCCCCGTTGAATTATCGGCGCAAAGACGCTCGACCAGTGAGCTGTTACGCTTTCTTTAAAGGATGGCTGCTTCTAAGCCAACCTCCTGGCTGTCTGAGCGACTTCACTTCCTTTCCCACTTAGCCATTGCTTCGGGACCTTAGCTGACGGTCTGGGCTATTTCCCTCTCGACAACGAAGCTTAGCCCCCGCTGTCTGACTCCCGGACTGCACTTCGCGGCATTCGTAGTTTAGTTGGATTTGGTATCCGTTAACGGATCCTAGTCCATCTAGTTCTCTACCGCCGCGAGGCTAATATCCGAGGCTAGCCCTAAAGCTATTTCGAGGAGAACGAGCTATCACGGAATTTGATTGGCCTTTCACTCCTACCCTCAGTTCATCCGAGCTGTTTTCAACCAACACCGGTTCGGGCCTCCGGCCGCTGTTACACGGCTTTCACCCTGACCAAGGGTAGATCATCCCGCTTCGCGTCTATTGCCCGCCACTGGTCGCCCTGTTCAGACTCGCTTTCGCTACGGCTCGCTCCTCCCGACAAGTCGGGAATCATCGCTTAACCTTGCGACGGACAATAACTAGCCGGCTCATTATGCAATAGGCACGACGTCAGGCCTGCCTGGGTGTTGCCACCCAAGCGTAGCCCTTCGACTGCTTGTAGGCATACGGTTTCAGGTACTTTTCACTCCCCTCGCCGGGGTGCTTTTCACCTTTCCCTCACGGTACTGGTTCACTATCGGTCGCTAGAACGTATTTAGCCTTACGGGATGGTCCCCGTGGATTCCCGCAGGGTTCCACGTGCCCCGCGGTACTCAGGAACGCGCATGAGAGTCCAGTCAGCTTTAGCCTAAGTGGCTATCACACCCTATGGCCGGCTTTTCCAAGCCGTTCAACTAGCCGCCGGATTGGTAACTCTCTGGCTCTACACCGACGCGCGCCCTACAACCCCCAGCCCTCCTCTGAAATCCCAAATCTCAAATTTCAAATCTCAAATTTGAGATCTCAAAGGAAAGCTGGGTTTGGGCTGTTCCGCTTTCGCTCGCCGCTACTGACGGAATCGCGGTTGCTTTCTCTTCCTCCAGGTACTGAGATGGTTCACTTCCCTGGGTTCGCTCGTACCCACCTATGAATTCAGCGGGCCGTTTCCCGGCTTTACCGGGAAGGGTTTCCCCATTCGGAGATCCCCGGATCAAAGGGTGTTTCCCCCTCCCCGAGGCTTATCGCAGGTAACCACGTCCTTCATCGCCGTCTAGCGCCAAGGCATCCACCGTACGCCCTTAGTAGCTTGACCATAAAATCTGCTCAACACATCGCTAGCTTTCAGCTCTCAGCGTTCAGCTTTCAGCTAGGCGCCTCTGTCGAGGTCCACGCTTGCCGCTGATTGCTGATGGCTAATTGCTGTGCGCATGCACCGCAGATTCACCTTTCAATCTCCGCCCGGATCCAATCCCGAGCGGAGCGCAGCCGTCAGCCCCGTCACTCCACTGCCAACCAAGCGGTTCTTAAGTCTTGGCTGAAAGCTGAGTGCTGAGTGCTGACAGCTTCTACTAAGTAGACGCCACACCATTCAGTTTTCAAAGATCGTTGAGTATCCACAGGCGACTCTCGTCTCTCTGGATCTCATTCCAGCTTGGCTGCCGACTCGACTGGCAGCCTTAGGTTGCTGGGGTTGGTCCTTTCCCGCTTCGCAGAAAACACCAACCTCAACAACCATAACGATACGCGTCACGCCGCAAAGCGCCTCGCGCATCTTTGCGTTGGCCAGTTCCAATACTCTCAGGTCAGGGGGTTGAAAACAGGCGGGAGGATTCCTTGCGGAGGGCCCACTTGCTTCGCGCCCCTATTCAGAAGCCTTTACCGTACCGACCTCCTGGTTCATCCTACCGAGACGATGCGAAGCCTCGCTGGCAACCTCGAATCACAGCCATGAGGTCACCTTAACACTAGCTTCACCTTCGTTCCGACAATCACTCATGATACTCCGCGCAAAAATGAAATGCAAGAGAAATTTTTGCCAGTCCCAAAGAAAATTTATGCGGCCCCAACGCCATCTGCTCGCGATGGTCAACTGAAACCAGATTGCAGTACAATCCATGCGCCATTTAATCCTTTTGAGAGGGGACGGTACCATAATGTCTGATCGACTTGGAGTGGTTTCAGTATTGTTGATTTGCATGGCGGCTCTTTCAACCCCGTCACACATCGCCGCCCAAGCCAGGACGCGCCTGGCCATTGTGGGACTCGATCACGATCACGTTTGGGGACTGCTCAAGATCATCGCCAATGAGCCAGACGCCGAACTGGTGGCTATTGCCGATCTGCACACCGAGCTCGTAGAGAAAGCCAAGGCAACGGTGCCTGCCGGCGTGAAATTCTTTTCGGACTACATCCAAATGCTCGATGAGGTAAAGCCCGATGCGGTAATCGTGACCACCGCCAACAACCGCCATCTTGAAATCCTGAGCGCCTGCGCGAAACGCAAGATCCACTTCTTCACCGAGAAGCCCATGGCTGCCAGCGGCGCCGACGCCCGCGAAATGGAGCGCCTGGCTCGCGAAGCGGGCATCAAGCTCATGGTGAACTACGGCAACGCCTGGACGGAGCCGACGCAAGAAGCCCTGCGGCAGATCGAAGAGGGAGTGATCGGGAAGATCCAAAAGATCATTGTCCAATTCGGCCACCAAGGGCCGAGGGAGATAGGAACTTCCAAGTACTTCGCGGACTGGCTTTACGATCCCGCCAAGAACGGTGCTGGAGCACTCATGGATTTCGGCTGCTACGGAGCGGATTGGGCGATGACGCTCAAAGGGCGCCCCCAGCGCGTTTACGCGGTGTCCCTGAAACTCAAAACAGACCAGCACAACGCTGTGGAGGATGACGCCACTGTAATCCTCGAGTACCCCGACGCCACGGCCATTCTGATGCCCTCCTGGGATTGGCCCTACGGAAAGGGGCAAGCGGAGACCTTCGGCTCCAAAGGCAGCTTCCTGGTGAGGGGAGATGGGCTGCTGTTTCAGCCGGCCCCGCGTGCAACCGGCCTGCAAGACCCGGAGGGGAAGATGGAAACCCAACCGGCTCCCCCTGAAAAACGCAATGGCGTGGCTTACTTCGTGTACTGCATCCGGAACGACAGACCCATTGAAGGCCCTGTCTCGCCTGGAATCAACGTGGGCGTCAACGAAATCATTGACGCCGCGAAGGAGTCGATCCGAACCAACCGGGCGGTGGCGATGCCAGCACAATAGGGGCGCTTCGCGCAGCGTACGTTCACTGACGCCTCGACCAGGCTAACCCTCGCCGGGCTGAGGTCAATATCCCCCGCTTTTTCGTCTGAACCCCGAGGGGGTTAAAGATGAGTAGCCGTGGGCAAGGGCGCGGGGTTTTGCGCCCGCCGCCCACGGTTCGTATGCCATCCAAGTTTCTCGACCCTGGAGGGGTCGAACCGTTCGGCCCCGCTCGCGCCCAGAGGCTTCTTGCGCGGCGGTGACAATTGACTGTGGGTTCGTCTGAACCCCGGAGAGGAGAAGCCAGCCATGAAATGCACCATTGCGGGATGCCTCGGAGCCTATGAGCCCCGCACGGTCGTCCACACCGTCAAACACCGGGGCGAGGTGATGGTGATCGACCACGTTCCCGCAGAGGTCTGCAACGTTTGCGGCGATGTCCTATTCACACCCGAAACCGTGCGCCGCATCGAAGCCTTGCTCAAAGCCACTCCCCCACCCAGCCGCAACGTGCCTCTTTATGAGTTCGCCTGAAGCTCGCCAACCCTGAAGAGCGGTCGAAGAGTCGAAAGTTGAAGGTCGAAAGCTAACCCCGGCCACCTGAAACCTGTCCTTCCGAACCCGGACTCCGGACTTCGGACCTGCCCTTACGGTTCCCTGTCACTCGCTACTCGTCACTGGTTTCCTGCCCCTTGATTCGCTAGTGAATCGGATGTATGAATGTCAGCAGCTAACGTCTAGGTCAAGACCGTGTGCCCGACAATCGACTCTGCGATCACCGAACCGCAAGCGTTGCCAGAGACGGGATGTATGCCCCCCGTCCGAGACCTGGAGGAACAATGAGCGCCGACTCTAACTCTCTTACTCCTACGCCCGCAGGCTGGTTCTCACCATGTGTTGAGTATGAGGGTCATGGAACAGCCGAGTTCAGTGACCCAAGGGGAAGCGTCGAGGGTTCAGCCAAGGTGAGATTCGATGAATATGGCTCCTGCACCATCGAATTGATGGTCGAGAGTTTCGAATCAGAACGTGAACTGCATTTTGGCCTAATGGAATTGCTTAGCGGGAGCAACCCCGTTGTGGGGGAGAAATCTGTCACAATGGGTTTTGGCGGCATGGACAACCTGTGTACAAAGCTTACCATTGCTTCGCCTAGCGGGGTTTTCACGGCGAGGGGCAAAATCTTATACGACCTCCGCGAACATCCTGTATTCAGCGATAAGGGCAGATTACGCCTCTATTCTATCCAGTCGCAGTTCGATGCAGATGGTGCGGGGGTTCCGAGATACTGGGTTGTGCCTCTGTTCAACCTGGTTTCCGAAGCTGTTCTTCGCCACACAAGTCTCGATCGACACCCTCTTAGAATCTACCAGACCCCAAACATTCCGGACGGGCTTGCCAAAGATGAATTGGCCATCGCATGGTTTAAGGCAAATGAAAAAAACAAACTCATCATTTTTGAGTTCGGTGGCGAGCTAGGATTCATTGAGGGAGTTCACGATTTTGAGGAGCGCAAGAACAAGCTTCTCGCGCGGCGAGAGCACACATTAATCACTGCAGTAATGGTCGGTAGCACTGGCGCGGATGTTGTCGACCTCACGAACTTGAAGGACTGGCCCGTGCTTGGTTTCCTGCGTGTGTTGGGAGTTGCCACAGGGATTGAGACCGGCGCACCTTGGGTGGAGCTCAGGGACGCAAGTGGAGCGCTCGTACGCCGGCTTCACGTGACGCTGAGGCGGCCGTCGTTCTCATCGGGCCGCGGCGCAATCCGTGAGGACATCCATTGCACGACCGGGAATCTGCTCAACAAGTACCTGTCTTGTCCCGAGCGTGGCAGGCCACATTTATTGACCTCAATGGATTACTTAGTAAAGGCTGGGCTGGATGGACTTACCCTAGAGGAGAATTGCATCTTATTGTGTCGGGCATTCGAAACCATCTGCAACGCCTATGGGTTCAAGAGGCAGGATCTCCTTGCGGATCTCGACCTATCCAATAGCGAGAAGGTTAGGGACGTTCTGAAGAGAGCGTCAGAGGAAATCCGGTTAGTTGCTGGTTCGGTAAGAGCCGCAGATCTCCGGCAGGCAGCAAGTTTAGACCAAATTGCGAAGAGAACTCGGGAAACGCCGGCTGGGATAGACAGAGCATTCGGCCTCGCTGTTATCGATTTACTCGCACATTTTGGTCTACCCGACGTTGAAATTGCAGAAAGGCACTATGCCGCCAACTCGACCGTATACCAAGGCACTTGGGTTCAAACGCTGTCACGGTATCGCGCGGAGTGCGTCCATGAGGGTTACTTTGATCTGCAAGACAAGAAGGACCTCCACATGGCATTCCAGGTCTTACGGCATCTTCATGACATCCTCCTCCGGTTGATCCTCAAAATGCTCAACTACGAAGGGCCTTACCAACCATCGACAATAACACTTACAGCAGCGGAGCCGGTTGATTGGGTTAAGCCGGATACCCGGGCGGACTTGCTCGGGTACGAAGTGCCATCTCCTTAAACGTGCCACGAGCCTTCTCTTCGCCGTGGGCTTTTGCATTCCCCGCCCCTGCGAACCCACGTAAAACCTGGGCGACAGATTTGCCGTGGCGGCCCATGTAGCACAGGGCTTGCGGTCCGGCCCTGCGGCTTTTCCACCGGCGCGGGTTCTTGCCGCGCCGCACACAAGGTAATCCGAATCCTCACGCGGCGCGTGGCAAACATGTAATTTGAATTCACTTGGCCGCGCCGTCAAAACCACGGCGCAATGGAAAAGCCACAAGGCTGGACAGCGAGCCTTGCGCTACATCTTTTTCTTCGCACCCCTCATGCATTACGGACCCCCCCTGCTGCGGGTTAACGATTTGCCAGTTTGCCCTTGGATTCGAAAGCGCGAGTATGAGGAAGAACCGCAGACCCCAAAGACGGATGTCTGGGGTATCGGCTGGTCTGAGCTACACCGTTCAGTGATATACTGATCAAGTGGGTTGAGCCCGGTTCGCCGGGTTCCGACTTTACGACTTGTGTCCCATGTCATCCTCGTCCTTTCGCTGGTTTTAAATTTGCGTTTAGATGTCAACTTTAACCGCAACAACGACAAGGAGGGGAACTGCATGGTCAAGACCACGAACAGCAGGCCTTACGTTTCTGGAAATGCCGCAGTGAAGAGCATCGGGACTACTGGACTTGGATCCGTGGGAAAGCGGGTCCGCGAGTCGGGCTGAGCCCACAGATTTGGTACGCTCAAATTATCCCGCAACAGTTTTTAAGTTTGAGGCCACTTCCGCAAGGGCATGGTTTGTTTCTCTCCGAACCTTTCATTTTAATCGGCGGTTTCCCCGTCGCGCTTTCGATCATCCACGGGGGAACCTTAAGCACTTCCTTTCCGCCCGTGCTGTGTTCGATGACGACTCGATTTCCCTTCCGTATCACGCTGGTCGCGACGGGAGGATTGTTCGGTTCCTCGACTTCGACCCCCCTTTCCTTGTACCAGCTTCTATCGAAGATTCCTGAAAAGTCATCGTCTATGTATGTACCCTCCGCCAGCTCTAGATTGCCGTATTCAAGGAAATAACCAGCATAATTGAGTTCATCTCCGGTTTGAACGCGGCCATGCATGCGTTCGCGCGCCTGGAGGTATCCAACAAATTGCCCCGGTTTGTTGAGGTACTTGCAAATAGTATCAAGATCGAAGAGGTTCACTGCCAAAGGAAATGGTTCACTCTCGGATTTTTTTAACTCGTATGACAGATCGGTGCCGAAGGGGCCGCGTGGAGTCATGGTCACGCACAATATGTAGATCTTTTCAACCTCGCTTCTCTTTATAGAAAAATAAGGATTGCCCTTCTCGTCAAAGAATGTGGTCTCCTCGGACTCCAAAATTCGGCGCTTTACTTCACTTGCCTGTTCGTATCCGAATTGTACCGAGTGCTTAAAATCGCTCTGGAAGTTCAGGAGGTCGACTGCGGTGCCCTTAAACGCTCTTAGACGGCTGTTCTTACACTCCACTAGGGTGACCGTGTTGCCTTCCTGAACGAAAAGATCCTTCTCATGGCTGCCCTTTTCGAGATAGTAATTGGGGTAGATCGCGGCACTTGGGAAAACCTTCCTCATGTTTTCTGTAACAAATCTTTCGGTTTCGCGATCCCTATTCCTCAGGTAACGGTCTCGCAGCAGGTCGTTCGCAAGTATGTCCTTTTCGAAAGTCTTTGCTGCAACGCGGTACGCGTTTGCCGGATCAAGGAAATAGACGGTGTCACCAGGAAGAATAACGAAGGTCTTGTATTCTAAGGGATTATCGTCGTGAGGGAACATGTATTTGGGAGTAATCTCTCCGGGTCGAATGCCGAAGTGCTTCGTGAGCTTTTCGGCGATCGGTAGGGCGAGGCCCATCCGAACCTCGTCGATGGAAAAGATATCGATCCGCTCGCCTTGGCGACCGTTTCTATCCAGCCGCTCGCTAATCTTCAACTCGGCGCTCCTGCTCCGGGCTGCCTGGACGCCCAACTTGCCCGAGGCAAACTCGGCCTGGAGAGGTTTAACATCTGACATAATGCAGGCTAAATCCGCCACCCACGCTTTCAACTTGGAACGGAACGCATTTATCAGACCATCAAGCCACGTCATTACTTCTTCGACGCGCAATCCGAAAATCGGCAGGAAGTAGCTGTCGTTGAAAGGCTGCAGCCGGGTTAATGCCCAGCTTCGCATCTGCTCTGGAAATCCGAGAATGTGGGGCTCTCTGACCTTCAGCGCGAGTCCGAGCCGGGTGAGAAACTCCTCTTCGGACCCTCTAAATCGGCCGGGTTCCTGCACCGCTCCAAACATGTACACGTCAAATATGTCTTCAATGAGCTTGTCGATCGAGTCGAACAGGTTTTTCGAATCGTCCTTCACCTCCGCCTCTGAAAAGGGATTGGAAAGGTGCAACGCCCACACATAGCGCCATTTGATAAGGAACCCGTCTGGAACGTTGCTCTTGTCAGGTTGTGCGGTATGGATCCGCGTTTGGTAGTGATCGAGCACCGCAAAGGTTGGAAGCGAAGCGAGCTTCGCCTTCAGTTGAATGACCAGCGGCTCGATGACGGTCTCTATTTTCTCCCTGAACTCCATCACTCCATTATTATCTAACATCACCCGGCCTGTTTTAAGTACAAACTCGTCTCCGCCGGAGTTCGTCTTGATCCTGCCTCTACCAAGGCTCATACTGCTTTGCCACCCATACATAGCGGGTACCCACGGTCAGCGCTTTTCTGACTGCGGGTCTTCCCCGTGGGTTTTCGACCCCCCGGTCAATTCCAATTACGAATTGACCGTGGCTACCACTAATACGCTTGAGTTGAAGGGGAAAAAGTCCAGACGTGATGGTCAACCAGGTGCTATGCTTTCAATAACGTGAAACGGGACGAGTGCCAAAAGCTGATTGATTCTTACGTGGATTGGCTCCGCCAGGGACTATGTGTGGAAGAAGTGGGGGAAGCCTGCGAACTGACCACTCCCTTTCTCGACCGCCACAACGATCATCTCCAGGTGTACGCGGTTCGGCACAACGGGAATATCGTCCTTTCCGACGATGGGTACATCCTCTCTGACCTCAGAACGAGCGGGCTGGAAGTAGACACCCCTAAGCGAAAGATGGTTCTGGATAGCGTACTCAACGGTCTCGGTGTGCGGGTCGAAAACAATCAGTTGATCGTCGAGGCCTCCGCGAAAAATCTCGGGCAGCGGCTGCATTCACTGGTCCAAGCAATGTTGGCTGTTAACGACATGTTCGTGATGGCCCAGCCTCGAGTTGCAAGTTTCTTCTTTGAGGACGTGCGTGCTTTCCTCGATAGCCATGACATTCGTTACACCGCCAGGGTGAAGCTTGCGGGCAAGAGCGGCTACGACCATGGTGTGGATTTCCTGATTCCGAAGTCGAAAAGCCGTCCGGAGCGAATCCTGCAGGCGATCTCGGCTCCCAAGAAGGAAAATACTTTCGCGTACCTCTGGACTCTAAGCGACACGCGCGCGGCGCGCACCGGGGGTTCCGACCAAGAAGCGGAAGCTTATGCTTTTCTCAACGATCAAGAGCAAGCAGTTGGTGGGGACATAATTGAAGCATTGAAGGCCTATCGCGTGACGCCAGCTGTATGGTCCCAGCGTAGCCAGTACGTCGCGGGTCTGGCCGGATAAATGGGTAGCAGGTAGCGGGTAGATACAAGCGCACTGTCTCGTCCTCATCAGAGACTCTGCGGCTCTTCCTCAAAAAGGTTAGTGCACCCCGAAGCGAGGTGCGCGTTCCCCCTCACCCCTGAACTGCCAGAGCGTGGCCCCCTCTCCCCGGCTGGGGAGAGGGGGAAGGAGATAGGTGGCGCAGGGCCCGCGGTCCGGCCCGCCGATCTTAATGGCGGGCGGCTCTTCCAGCGGCGCGGATTCTTGCCGCGCCGCAAATAGGACAATCCGCTTTAGGCTTGGCCTTGCAGGACCGAAGCGGACTTCATGTCCCTTGACAAATCGAAACAAATAGGCTAGAGTTGTATGTGAGGTTGTGCAAGAATTAGGAGTCAGGAGCCTGCAAGTAGAAGGGCACAGACAGGAGCAGTTATGAATTCTGATAGGGAGTGGTGGATTGTGAATTGTTTTCTTCCTTCTGGCTACCGCCGACTGCCTACTGCGTTTGAGGGAGGCGGGGTGGAGAGGGCTCTTCGCAGGGATGGCAGCCCTGGACAAGATGTCACCTACGACAGGGAAAGAAAGGAGTAGTAACTTTAAAAAGTGAACGAGCAACGCGGGAATGTCTATGAAAACAAAGGGTCGGTCTTTCATAAGCGGCGGCAAAGCGGGAATGTTATAGAAAACAAAGGTAGTTATGCGTTGAAAGCGGGAATGTTGTTGAAAAGACAGGTAGTTAGTGACTGGCAGGAGGTAAGTGGTAGACGGTAGGTGGTATGTGGTAGGTGGTAGGTGGGGAAGAGCAGGATTCAGGATTCGGGATTCGGGAAGAAGAAGGGCAGGTTCGGGGTGTCAGGTGCCAGACCAGGATTCAGGATTCAGGAACTACAAGAGCAGGTTTCAGGTATGAAGTCGACGGATTAGATGCGAGCCTTGAGAGTGGAATGCGGGTCTTCGCCTGAATTTGTACTTCTGGCTTTTGATTTGCCCCTCGCCTTCTAGCCAGGAAGGCTCCAGCCCTTGGCTCCCCGGTTATCGGTGGCGAGAACGTACGGTTGGGCCTCGACGCCGCGTTGCGCCAGGGTTTGCCGGATAAGTTCGCCGACGGTGGCAGCATTGGCGCGCGCAAAAGCCAGGATGGAAGGTCCCGCGCCACTGAGGCATATCCCCAGAACGTCAGGGTGCTTGGTGCTGAGCACCTCCGTCAAGCCGGGCACTAAGGCCGCCCGGTAGGGTTGATGCCAGCGATCTTCAAAGAACCCCGCGTGGAAATCCGTCTTGCCGGAAAAGAACTGTGCGGCCAGGACGGTGGCGCGCTGCAAGTTATAAACCGCATCGGCGCGCGAGTATTGGCTGGGCAAGACCGCTCGAGCCTCTTTCGTCGCAAGCGCGTAGTTCGGTACGACCAGGACAAGCTGAAGGTCTTCGGGGACCGGGCACGAATAGGCGAGCACCCGCTCGCCTTCGTTGACCGCCAGCGTGAACCCACCGTGCCAAGCCGCTGCGACGTTGTCGGGATGCCCTTCGCGCAGGCTTGCTAGGGTCACCAGCTCTTCATCAAAGAGCGGCCGGCCCACGAGCCAGTGGCAGGCCACCAGGGCGCCCACGATTGCCGCGGCGCTCGAACCGAGACCCACACCCACCGGAATCTGGTTGTGAATCTCCAGGTCAAAGCCGCGCCTTTTGCCCCAGCTTTCGAGAGTCTCCTCGATGACGCGGGCAACGAGGTTGTTGGAGTCGCCAGGAATCCGCTCGGGATTTACCCCTGCATAGTGGAGGGAAACGTTCCCGTCGCGGCGCGGTGTGATGTGCAGATCGAGGTAAAGGCTTAATGCCAGCGCGGCACAATCGAAAAGGCAGCCCAGGTTCGCGCAAGTTGCCGGCACTCGTACGGAGAATCGCTCACTCATAGCCAAGTCCGCTCAGCGAGCGGCAGGGGTCATCATAAGCGAGACAAGCCGGTGGCGACAATACCCAAAATCCGCCGGGGGTGTGGGACAACAAACATAGCAGGGCGCTGAAAAACTCGTCAAGCCTGTCATTCCGAGGAGTCCGCCATTCTTATTGGCGGGCGACGAGGAATCTCGCCCCGATCAGATCGGGGTTTCCAGAGCGAGATTCCTCGCGCAGTTTACCCTGAACGGGCAGGGCGAGATTCCTCGCTTTGCTCGGAATGACAGTGAAGGGCTCGGAATGACAGCGTTCGCAAACGTTTCTCAGCATCCTGCTAGAGGGCTTCGCCTGCCATCAAATCTTCCAATCTCTCACGCGGCCGGATCAATTCTGCCTTGCGGCCGTGGACGAGGACTTCGGAAGGCCGCGGGCGGGTGTTGTAATTGGAAGAGAGCACGAAGCCGTAAGCGCCCGTGGCGAGGATGGCAAGCAACTCACCCGGTTCGACGTCCGGCATTTCCCGATCCTGGGCGAGAAAATCGCCCGTCTCGCAAAGCGGGCCCACCACATCGGCTTGAAGCCTATCCCCCTGATGGTCGCGAACAGGAATAATTTCGTGATAGGAACCGTAGAGCGCGGGACGCATGAAGTCGTTCATTCCGGCGTCCACCACGATGAAGTTCTTCTGGCGGTTTCGCTTCACGTAAAGCACGCGGGTCAGCAGGATGCCCGCGTTGCCCACCAAGGCGCGGCCCGGCTCGAGGATCAGCCGGTACTTGGTGGCTCGCAGGCGGTCCGCGAGCCCGCGCCCCATCGCGTCGAAGTCGAGGGGTTGCTCATCCGCGTACCGGATTCCATATCCGCCGCCCAGGTCGAGGTATTCGACGCACCTGCCCTCGGTCTGAAGCTGCGCCGCCACACCCAGGATTTCGTCCAAGGCCTTAAGGAAGGGCTCTACTTCGAGGATTTGCGATCCGATGTGGCAAGCCACGCCGTAAATCTCCAAGTGGCTCGATCGGGCGGCACGGCGGTAAAGATCCAGGGCTTCGTCCTTCGGGACGCCAAACTTGTGAATGATCTGGCCGGTGGAAATGTAAGGGTGCGTTCGCGCCTCGACCTCCGGGTTAACACGGATGGCGATGCGGGCGGGCCTCCCAAGAGAGCGGGCACGGCTGTCGATCAGTTCGAGTTCGCCCGCCGACTCGACGTTGAACATCCCGATGCCCGCCGAAAGCCCGGCGTCAATTTCCTCCTTGGTCTTGCCCACGCCGGAAAAAACGATGTGGTCGGCGAGTGCCCCGGCACGTAAAGCACGCGCCAGTTCCCCACCCGAAACAACGTCAAAACCAGCTCCCGCCTGGCGGAGCAGGTTCAGAATCCTGAGATTGGAATTAGCCTTTACGGAATAACAGATGAGGTTCGGTACCGACGCCAGGCTTTGCTTCAGACGTGAGAAATTGCCCAAGATGGCGGCTTGGCTGTAAACATAGGCCGGCGTCCCAAAGCGCTCGGCAAGCGACTCGACGGGAACGTTTTCACACAGTAATTGCCCGGATTCGTAGCGAAAGGCCTCCATGGGTTGCTTCACCGTTGTCAGTCGTCAGTGGTCAGTCGCTCATCAACACGAGGCATGTCATTCCGAGCGAAGCGAGGAATCTCGCTCTGAGTCCACCCTCCAAAAAGCAAAGCGAGATTCCTCGCTTCGCTCGGAATGACATCGTGCCCAGACTCAACTGCCTTCTGCTCTCCGTCTTTCAGCGGACCCTGAGAAGGACAATCGTCTGGTCGTCGCGCGGCGGGCGACCTTGCTCAAACTCCCGCACTTCTTCAAAAAGAGTATCGATGATTTCCTGAGGGGAGCGATGGAAATTCTGGCGCAGCACGTTCTCCAGGCGTCGCGGCCCGAATTCCTCGTACTTGGTGTTCGCCGCCTCGACGATGCCATCCGAAAACATCGCGAACAGGTCCCCTGACTCCAGCCCCACCGATACTTCCTGGTACTGGGCGTGTTCCAGCAGGCCCAAGGGGATTCCCTCGGCGCGAATGGGCCGGCATTGACCCTTTCTCACCAGGAGGGGTAAAGGCATTCCCGCATTCGCGAGGCGTAGCGTCTTCGTGCGCGGTTCCCAGATGGCGTAGGTCAGCGTAATGAAGTGACCTTCGATCTTGCGTTCGAGAAGAACCAGGCTGAGCCTCCTCAATAAATCAGGAGGGGAGAGCTTTTGGGGGGCCAGGCTGCGCAGGATACCGCTGGCCATAGCTCCGTACAAGGCAGCAGGAGCGCCTTTGCCGCTCACATCGCCGACCGCCAGCACATGGCGGTCTTTTCCATAAGTCAGAAAATCGTAAAGGTCGCCCCCCAATTCCCGCGCGGGCTGGAAGCGCAACGCCACTTCCATGCCAGGGATGGACGGCGCAGTCCCCGGCATGAGATGCATCTGGATTTCCTGGGCGCGCTGCAGGTCGCGTTCGAGGCGTGCCTCGCTTCGTGCCACTCGTTCGTAAAGCCGGGCGTTTTCAATGGCAATGGCAATTTGCGGAGCGAGCGTGGAGAAGATGCGAACGTGCTCTTCCGTAAAGTAGCTCAATTGCGGGCTCTCGAGGTCCACGACGCCGATGACGCGGCCACGGTAGATGAGAGGGATCGCCATTTCCGAGCGTGTTTCAGGGTTGAGGAGGACATACCGGGGGTCTTTGGAGACATCGGGGACTACCACAGTCTGACGGAGGTCGGCGGCCGCACCCACAATTCCCTGACCAAAACGGACCATGCCCCTCTCAGGTTCGTGCTCATCCTGTTTCAGAGAGATCACGGCATTGAAAGCCTGGGCTTGCTCGTCGGCAAGCAGGATGCTGAACCGGTGATAATCAATCAGCCTTTTGGTCAGCGTCCCGATCTTTCGCAACAGCTCGTTCAAGACCAGGACGGAGCTCATTTCCCGGCTGATCTCATTGAGCAACTGGAGAGCCCGTGCCTGCCGCACGCTGCGGCGATAGAGGCGGGCATTGTCCAGCGCCATGGCCATACGGCTGGCGAGTAGTTCCAGAAGGTTGAGGTGCGAATCGTTGAAGAAATCCGGCCAGGGCGCTTCTAGATCGATCACGCCAATAAGGCGGTTCTTTGTAATCAGCGGGACTGCCAACTCCGACCGGATGGGGGACACGGACTGAATATAGCTGGGGTCCTTGAGCACGTCATTGACCAGGATTGAGCGGCGGGTCCGCGCCACGCGCCCCACGATCCCTTCACCGACCTTGATTCGCAGGTTCCGCACCAACTCATCTGGGTGGCCGATGCTGAAGCGAATGTGCAACTCCTGGGTTTTTTCGTTAAGTAGAAGGATGGCGAAGACCTCATAGTCGATGGCGCGTTTGACGATCTCTGCGATGCGCTGCATCAACTCGTCGAGGTCAAGCGTGGAGTTAATCCGCTCGCTGACCTCCACCATCAGGGTAAGGAGTTCTGTCAGCTCGAGAGGACGGGAAGCGGATTTGGTTGCATCAGCCATTGAGGGGAAAAGCAGTCGGTGGTAGATGACAGGTGGGGAAAAACACCCGTGCCCGCCTACAACATGTTGCCGACCCCTTAGCCAAAAGTATTTGAAATTCCCAGCGTTGCCTTGCAATTCAAGACCGGAAGGCAATTGTAGCATACGCTTTCGCCCCGCCGTTCGTTTCCAGCCGCACTCGGCCCTACCATCAGCCTTACAGGCCTCGTTTTCTGGGAGGGAAACGGCAGTTGGTGCGGTTATGACCGAAAAACCCGGCCATAGGAGACTTGGGAGGAAGGAGCTTCGCGGCCACTCGAGCGGACACAGCTTTTACCCACGCCGGCCGCTCGGCCAACGTATAATAGCTCGCGATGTTGATTCTGGCGTTTGATACCACAAGCGAAGTCGGAGGAGTGGGCATCTTTCGTGACCATGAATGTCTGGCGCGTGTCGCGAATGACGGTCCGGCGAACCGCTACTCCGTCAGCCTGTTCTACATGGTGGACCAGGCAATCGAAGAAGCTAAGGTGCGCCGTGGCGTGCCCATCCGAGGTCTGGCCGACATGGGACTGATCGCGGTCGCTACCGGGCCGGGATCCTTCACAGGAATCCGCGTGGGTCTGGCCGCAGCACAGGGTTGGGCGAAGGCATGCGGGTTGCCAGTTCGCGGGGTTTCGGTATTGGAAGCACTCGTCGAAGCAGCTCAAATACGGACGGACTGGGCCGCGTCCATCCTGGATGCGCGCCGGGGAGAGTTTTTTGTGGGGCTCTTCTATCGCCAACCCGAGGGGGACACAGGCTACCAACCCTGTTACTTGCCCGCTGATGAAGGCAGGTTGCTGAAACCCGAAGAGCTGAACCCCTTCCTCACCCGTCGCCTGCCCGAAGGGGTGAGGGCAACGGGCGTGGTCAGGGGGCACGATCGGGCAGCTCTCGCCCTTCGTGAAAACCTTTCCAGCTCGTTCCAGTGGCAGGCGGTTACGGGGACGCTGGTCGACTCTGTCGCGCGCCTTGGTTTCCGGGACTACCGGACAGGAAAACAGCAGGCGGCCGGCGACCTTGATGCCCTTTATATTCGGCGGCCCGATGCAGAATTGAATTGGAAGGGGTGAAAATAGGATTCAGGATTCGGGATTCAGGAGTCAGGAATTCCTTTTTGAGCACTCGGACGCCAGCCGTTCGCAGTCTTTCGTCAGTTGTCGATCCCTGACTGCCGCGCTGCTTAATTCACAGCTAGATTCTTATGGAGGACAGAAGCCCTGAAAGGAGCCCATGATGCGAATTCGTAAGCTCTGCAAAGAGGATCTTGCAGCAATCATCGGCATCCAGAACAAGACCCCTCAAGCCTCCCGATGGACTCAAGCAGATTACGCAAACCTGGCAGGCGACCCTTTGGGATTAATCCTGGTCGCCGAGCTCGATACGGTGACTCCACCCAAGATTGTGGGATTCGTGGCTTTCCACCGCGTCATCGACGAGGCAGAGCTCAGGAACGTGGCCGTCGATCCGGCTCATCAGCGGCAAGGCGCGGGATGGGAACTTCTCGCCGAAGGGCGCAGACGACTGTTGGAGCAGGGTGCAAAGCAGATTTACCTGGAAGTACGCGCCTCAAACATGCCGGCACAACGGCTCTATTATTCCGCAGGGTTCGGCCTGTGCTCCCGGCGAAGGGATTACTACAACGATCCACGGGAAGATGGGTTGGTCCTATCTCTGAAGCTCTCCCCGCCTGTCGAGGTTTCGGCTACCGAATAGGCGACACGAATTATGGGAAACTTGCCTGCTGTAGCGCCGCCACCTGCCCCCGTCCCCCGAGGCGGGATGGGTCTTGCCAGTACCAAAGAGTGCCCCGACAGTCGGGGCGCGACGGACACAACCAAAGTCCGTACCTTAGACAGGAAGTTATCACACGGCTTTCTCATTTGAGCGTCAGGGTCGCGTCAAAGTCCCCGAAAGGTAACATCCCAAAGCGGCTCTGCCGCCTGCTGTGCGGAAAGGCTTCGCCCTTCCGAGGGGAAGAAGGGAGGCTGTCTGCGCCGGAAAGCCAGAGGCTTTCCGCACAGCAGGCGGCAGAGCCGCTTTTTCCGCGACTTTGACGCGCCCCTGATTTGAGCGTTTTTCGGCTTGAATGGACCTGTTTGGTGTGCTAGCCTGACTACGGTATCAAATCAAATGGGGAGGTGGCACGCCCGTGAGCACTCCTGCCGAGGCCATCCGGGAGGAATTGATGGCCAACAACCCAGAATATCGAC
>JBEKIZ010000006.1:0-127933 GCA_050011515.1 Terriglobia bacterium
CTGCCGACCGGTGCTGCCCGCCGTTGCCTCGACCGGCTCTCCAACCGCCTCACCAAAATCACCACCCAAGCCCACAAACTTGTCACACCCTGAGAATGGGCAGAGATTGGCCGGTTATGTCGGCAAATCGGACAAATGGCGTTCAATCTCGGTTCCTCCGAGACAGCGTTGGGGTCCTCGAACCAGACTTCGGGACAGGAATGCGGTAAACGGGATATGCCCGAGGGTAATTCTGAACCCTGCGGCGTAATAACAGTACTGTTCACATCGGACGCATCGAGAGCTTGCTTCACAAATTACGGCAGTGCGCTATGATTTAGGAAGTGGTCTGTTCGCCGAATTCGAGACCAAGAACTGGTAAGGCATCGCGCAGCAGGAGGATGTGAATGACTCGAAAGGAGTTCAGGATCAAGCTTGAAAGATCCGGCGGGGCCGCGCGTTTCACGGTTCCTTTCAGTGTTCAGGAAGTCTTTGGGAGCAAGGCGCGCGTTCCCGTCAAAGGCGCCATCAACGGGATTCCCTACCGCAGTTCCGTGTTTCCGATGGGCGACGGCAAGCATTACATGGTGGTCAACAAATCGGTCAGGGACGCAGCCGGCATCGAAGCCGACGACACGGTTAGGGTCACCATGGAACCGGATTCCGAACCCCGGGTGGTAGTCGTGCCATCAGACTTCAAGACGGCGCTGGCGAGAAATGGAGAAGCGAAAACCGCTTTCGACCTGCTCTCCTTCAGCCATAAGAAAGAGTATGTGAAGTGGATCACGGAGGCAAAGAAGGAAGAAACGCGCGGGCGGCGCACCGAGAAAGCAATCGAAATGCTGCCGAAACGCAAGACTCCGATCTGAGAGTTCTTTGCTTCGCAGACTGGCAGGTGCATTCCCGTCCTCGCCCACGGGCTTCATCGTTGACGAGGCCGCGTCGAATTTGGGACAATATGTAGGATGGGTGGTGAAGGAGAGACACGGTGGCGCAGTTTTACATTCCGCTCGGCGAAGTTGTCAAGCTCGAGCCGAAGTCCGAAGGCATTGACACCCCGCGCAAGAAAAAGCCCAAGGAAATAGCCGTTATCACCGAGTGTTGCACCGGTTGCGCCGGTTCCCCGGCCTGCGTTCCTTACTGCCCGGTTCTGGATTGCATGTATTGGGTGGTTGACGAGGAGAACCCTCCCTTCGGTCGCATCGAGGTTGATCCTCAACTCTGTATCGGCTGCAAGAAGTGTACCAGCAAAGGCCCCGACGGATGTTTTCTGGATGGCTGCCCATGGGACGCCATCGAGATGGTGCCCACGGAAGAAGTGGAAGCCCGGTTGGGGACGAAGTTCAAGTTTTAGCCTCTCTACTCTGCCTTCCTTTTTTGCCTAACCTTCTGGCGGCTAGCCTGCGCGGTCAGGAGCGCCTGCTGCCGGACGCGCTCGGACATTCCCGGCACGCCGGCGGCGAAACGCTCCACATCGGCCAAGGTTTCAGGCTGGCCAATCAACACGAGGGCTCGCAAGGCTTCAAACACTTGTGCTTCCCCGGGCTCAATGACGGCAATCGCCTCGCGGGCGCCGATTTGCCCACCCTCTTTTGCTGCCAGCCGCGCAACTTTTCCGGCCATGGGTGAGACAACGTTCACGGAGTTCGCGCCGCCCGCGGAACTGATGCGCGCCACGATGCCCCCGCTTTGAACCGCGTCCTGTTCTTTGAGGCAGAATTTGAGTGTCCCAGCCTGTGGGGCAGCCAGTGTAAAGGGTTGCAGCATTTCCCGCAACTGCGGCTCTCCCGCCGCATCGTCGAAGCGCGCCAGCGCCAGCGCCGCATTCCACCGCACCAGCGGCGCAGGGTCGTCAACAAGCCTATGTAGTGTTTGGTGAAATTCCTCCGAATGGTTGTCCTGGCCCATCACCCAAGCAGCCATGGACCGCAACTGCGGCTCCTTATTCTGCGCCAAGGCGATGATCTCGGGATACCAGCGCCGCGCCCTCCCATCGCCGCGCGCCATCCGGTCCGAAAGCTGCACCAGCGCGTGCTGGGTTTTGTGAGGTACTGAGGTGTCCGATAGATACTGGCTCATCTCCCGCTCGCTCAGTGGCCTCCCAAACCACGTCTGGTACCAGAAAAGAAACGTAATGAGGACCACTAGAATCGGGACAATGAAAATGAGCGTGCTGCGCGGTGAACCAAGCCCGCCCGCCCCAGCCACCCGGCGCGGCGCCTGGCCCTCCTGAAAGGAACGACCTTCGCGGGATGGGAATTCAAAGGACACGATTTGACTCAGTCTCACAGAGTAGCGCAAGGTCTTCGGGCCAGTCCACCCCTTCGGCATTTGCGTCGAACTCCCTGCCTGGGGTTCGTGCTATCCTACCGTTACTCAGGCAGATGGTAACTCGAGGCGACTGTTGACGACGGAACACCCTTCCCAGGACTCAAACGAAGCTGGCCAATGCGCCAGTTGCAGGCACGTTCGGACCATCCGGTCCAATCGAGGTTCGGTTTTCTACCTGTGCCGCCGGAGCCTTATGGACCCTGGTTACCCTCAATACCCCCGCCTTCCTGTGCTCTTCTGCCGGGGTTACGAGGCGGCAGAGTCAGACACAGGCGGTAAGACCAACAAGGCCTCGTAAACCCGTAGGCGGAGGTTGGGGACTCGACAGTACTAGGAAATTTATTCATTGATTCATTGGTTCATTGAATCATTTGCAGAGTCACGAGTGATACGGCCTTTCATTGAATCAATGGATCAATGATTCAATGGGTCAATCCAAAATTACTATAGCGCCGCACCCTGCGCGAGGTTTTGGACGATCGTCCGTCATAGACTGGCACTGCGGGCTAAACCGCCGGCGCTAGTTGCTTCTTCTCCCAGGGTTTGGGGCGACGGTTGGCTGCAAGGATTTTCTTCCGCAGCCGGATGGACTTAGGTGTGACCTCGACGTATTCATCGTCGGCGATGAAGTCGAGAGCTTGCTCGAGGCTGAGCGGGCGGTAAGGAATAAGGCGGATGGCCTCATCGGCCACCGAGGCGCGCATGTTGGTTTGCTTCTTTTCTCTGGTGACGTTGATGTCGATATCGTCGGCGCGCGAATTCTCACCCACGATCATGCCCTCATAGACCTCCGTGCCAGGCCCATAGAAAAGCTCGCCGCGCGACTGAAGGTTGTTGAGGGCATAGGCGGTGGTGACGCCGGCACGGTCAGCCACCAGAACTCCCGTGGGGCGAGTGGCCATTTCTCCCTGGTATTCCGTCCAGCCATCAAAAAGGGAGTGAAGCAGCGCCGTGCCGCGCGTCTCCGTGAGCAACTGGCTGCGCAATCCAATGAGCCCGCGTGAGGGAATGCGGAGTTCCAGGCGGACGCGGCCGGACCCGTGATTCACCATCTTGGTCATTTGCCCGCGGCGGCTTCCCAGGGTCTCAATCACCAGTCCGGTAAACGACTCCGGGCAATCCACCACAAGGAGCTCGACGGGTTCCAGGAGCTTGCCATTCTCCCTGCGGACCACGATCTGCGGTTTGCCTGCGACCAGCTCGTAGCCCTCGCGGCGCAAGGTCTCGATCAGGATGGCAAGCTGAAGCTCGCCGCGCCCCAGCACCCGGAAGGTGTCCGTTGAGTCCTGCCAGTCCACGGCGATCGAGACGTTGGTGAGCAGCTCTTTTTCCAACCGCTCGCGCAAGTGGCGAGAGGTCACGTACTGGCCTTCGCGGCCTGCGAGCGGCGAGGTGTTCACCGTGAGGACGACGGCGATCGTGGGCTCATCGATCACGATGCGCTCGCGCGGAGCGGGCTGCTCGGGGTCGGTGATGGTTTCGCCAATCTGGATGCCCTCGACTCCGGCGAGGGCGACGATGTCGCCGGCGGGCACTTCCTGCACCTCTTCCCGTTCCAGGCCAAGAAAGGTGTAGAGCTTGGTGATTCGAGTCCGGACCAATTCCCCCGAGAGCTTGGCGATAGCCACTTCGTCCCCAAAGTGAACGGCGCCGTTGAACACCCGGCCGATGGCGATGCGGCCCAGGTAGTCGCTGTAGTCGAGGTTTGCCACCTGAAGCTGCAGGGTAGCCTCCGGATCGCCAGCGGGGGCGGGGATGGAGTTCACAATCGTTTCAAACAGTGGCAAAAGGTCTTGCGAGCCGTCGCCGATTTGACGGTGGGCGACGCCTTTCTTGGCGTTGGTGTAAAGGACCGGAAATTCGAGTTGGTCCTCCGTGGCGTCGAGGTCGATAAAGAGGTCGTAGATCTCGTTCAGCACCTCGGCGGGCCGCGCATCCTGCCGGTCAATCTTGTTCAGCACGACAATTGGAGGCAGCTTGGCCGCGAGAGCTTTCTGGAGAACATAGCGGGTTTGCGGCAGTGGGCCCTCGCTCGCGTCCACCAGAAGAAGCACCCCATCCACCATCATGAGCGCCCGCTCAACTTCGCCCCCGAAGTCGCTGTGGCCCGGCGTATCCACAATGTTGATCTTGATGCCTTGGAAAAAGAGCGCCGTGTTCTTGGCAAGAATTGTAATGCCGCGCTCGCGCTCGAGATCGTTCGAGTCCATGACGCGCTCCACCACGGCCTCGTTGGGGCGGAAGATGCCGCTCTGGCGCAGCATGGTGTCGACGAGCGTGGTCTTCCCATGGTCAACGTGGGCAATAATGGCGATGTTGCGGATCTGTTGGGTCAAGAGTCTAAACCCCTCTCACATTCCCGTGCGCCCGCGTTCCTTTTCCGCTCGACGCCGCTTCAACCAGACTTGGTTTGGAATGGGTTGGTGGAAGCCGAAGGAATTCTTGAGGCGCACTGGCCACAACCAGCAGCCTTATCAGGTTGCTGAAGAAAGCGATCGCGATTTTCCAGCAAGCGCTAAATCAGTATTATACCATGGCCTGTCCCTCGCCGGCTGATTGGAAGCCAGCGCGCGCGGACCAGTTACCAATGCTTCCCGGCAATCACCGTGTGAGTCCGGAGACGGCCTAACTGGATTTTTTCCAAATCAGGGAATCCAAGCTGAGGGGCCCGGCCCCGGCAATGCACAGGTAGAGGAAGATGAAGCAGTAAAGCACAGCCAACTCTCCGTGGTTAAGAAGGGGGATGAACCCGTGGGGAAAATGCACCTTGAAGTAGGCCACGGCCATTTCCCCGCACAGAATAAACGCCACCGGAGAGGTGAAGAGCCCCAAGATGATCAGCAGCCCGCCGATCAGTTCCAGGCCGCCGCCAAACCAAAAAAAGGAGCCGAATGGAACCGTCGCGCCTTTTCCATCCAAGCCGCCAAAGAAGCCGAGCAGTTTTTGCATTCCGTGCAGGGAGAAAGTGAATCCCACAACCACGCGGAGCACGGAGCGCGCATAAGGCTCGAGGGTACGAATCGCTGACATGTGTTCCTCCAATGTGACGAAGCGCTCTGGAGTGCGGCAGCTTGCTGCCGCTTTTTCCCGCATCGCGGGACAGCTTGCTGGCCCTGCACAGGAGCGCGGTACTCAGACCGGTGAAGCGCGAGCAAGCTCGCAAGAGAAAAGCGGCAGCCCGCCACGGCGGGCCGCATTCCAAAGACCGCGACCCGTCAAGGGACAAGGCAGTGCCCTGCCTCTACTTGATGTGGCATTGGGCGAGGCCGCGCTTTTCCAAATATTGCTGGTGATATTCCTCTGCTCGCCAGAAGGCAGAAGCGGGAACGATCTCCGTTACGATGGGTTTTTCTAATGCTCCGGCGCGCTCCAGACCTTCCTTAGATGCTCTGGCGGCTGCCTCCTGCTCCGGAGTGTGATAGAAAATCACCGATCGGTATTGAGTCCCCACGTCGGGGCCTTGGCGGTTCAACGTCGTCGGATCATGGTTCTGCCAAAAGACCCTCAAGAGGTTGTCGTAGGATGTCTTGGAGGGGTCATAGATGACTCGCACTACTTCTGCGTGTCCGGTCTCATCGGTGCAGACATCCTGGTAAGTTGGGCTGTCGAGTGTTCCGCCCATATAGCCGACAGACGTTGAGACGACTCCCGGCACCTGCCGAAACGTTGCCTCGACTCCCCAGAAGCACCCCCCGCCAAACGTGGCTGTCTCCATGACCTGCTCTCCATGTCAGGATTTCAAATTTGATTCCGTCCCCAGCCGCAGAAATATTGTTGCGCGCCGCCGACAAGAATGCAAGGCGCAAACGTTTGCATGAGCATCGCCTGTCCTTGGTCGCTAGGTTGAGAGCCGGGCGAGCAGGGCGTCCATCATAGCATGCAGCCTCTCGTGGGTTCCGGCGCCCATTTTTTCGACCTCCAGCTTTTCGAACCCTTCTGCCAGGTCGGCTTGCTCCGCGGGCGTAAGGACTTTTTCCGCCATTGCGAACAGGATGTTGTTTTCTTTATCGATGTGGGCGCGCAGCAGTGCGGCATAGCCTGCGCCCGCCCCCGCCCAGCGTATACCGGCGGTCTTGTCGCCGGACTGGTAGGCCGCCGTTGCCTCCGCCATTTGGCGGATTAACGATCGGCCGCGCTCGTGCTCGAAAAGCATCACACCGATGGGTCCGCCATCGCGTGGAAAGCCCTTCTTTTCGAGGAGCGGGAATAACAAGTCCTCCTCTTTGCCGTGATGACAACGGTCAGCAAAGAGCTGGAAGAATTCCAGCAGGCCGTCGAGCGTTTGCTGCTCCACTTGTTCACCCCGCTCCAGCCGGCGGGCTACCTCTTCACTTGCCCCAAGCATTTTTAGAATAGCTTCATGTTCGTGCCGCAATACTTTGGTTGCTATTGCCATGTGTCCTCCTCTGCAATTCACACTCTCCATAGTAGCGCTCATTTCAGACCTTGCATGTGACCAAAGTCGCAGGGCAAGAATGGCCGGCAAATGCCAGTCGGGGTTCGCAGGCGCCCGAGCTTACCAGTTCGTGATGGACCCGTCGGGCCTTTGGAACATAGGGATGGGGCGGGCGCGTTCCGTGATCTCGGCCGCGAGTTGTAGCGGCTTGGTATCCAACGTTACACCGAGGCCTGGACGGCGATTCGGCCACATCTTGCCATGGCGGAAATCGTAGCCCTCCGGCAAATGAGGGTAAGAAGCCTTTCCCTCGCCGAGCATTTCCATCAACACCGGTCCCGAGAAAACTCCGCAGGCATGGACCAATGCGGCTTCCGCAACCGGCCCCGTGAAGTGCGGGATCAAACCGACGTAGTGCGTCTCGCAGAGGGCGAGGATCTTCATGTACTCGGTGATGCCTCCTACGTTCGGCAAAGTGACACGTGCGTAGTCAATGAGTTGCTGTTCGATCAACGGGTTGATGTCCCACCGGGTTCCGAACTGCTCGCCGACCGCAATGGGTACTTTGACGTGCGCGCGGAGTTCCTTATAGACCTCGGGATTTTCAGATCGGATCAGATCCTCGGCAAAGTAGGGCTCGAGCGGCTCAATCAGTGTGCTGAGCCGCACGGCATCCGGGAAGTCGAGGCGGGTGTGGTAATCCAGCGCCCAATCGCCGTCTTTTCCCACGCCGTCGCGTATCTCGACGCAGTCCTCGTATGTCTTCCGCACCATCTGATGTGAGTTGAAAGGCTGGCCGGCCGGGGGGTCCGCAGTGGCATAGCGGAAAGCGCGGAAACCGGCCTCAAGGCAGGCGCGGGCGGTTTCCTTCAGGCTTCCCTTGCTTGGAAACCCGGTGGAGTAACACTCCAGGTGGTCGCGTGAGAAACCTCCGAGCAATTCGTAGACGGGCACGCCCAGAGCCTTACCTTTGAGGTCCCAGAGCGCAAGGTCGATTGCACCCAGCGCGTCGAGTTTTTCGCGCCCGGCAGGATAAAAGTAACCGCGAAACATCATTTGCCACAGATGCTCAATGCGGAATGGGTCTTCGCCGATAATCATGGCGGCACACTGCGAGATGGGGTCGCGCGAACCGCCCTCGCCAATGCCCGTGATGCCCTGGTCCGTTTCGACGGTCACGATGTGGAAGCTCTGGTTGAAATGAGTGGGAGAGCTCGGGTTGTGGTAGAAACGAACGCGTGTAATCTTCATGGGCGTAGGCGAGGCAGTCGCCTTCGAAGGCGCCACTAGAGCCGCTGCTCCTCCCAAACCGACCGATTGCAGGAAAAAACGCCGTTGCATATGACCTCCTGAGGACCGGTTCCAAGTTATTCCCACACGAGGAGGTTTGCAAGCGGATCATGCATTCCCAGGAAGGTATGACCCGGAAGAAGACCACAGCGGTCGCGTCCGCTGATCCGCCGTAGCGGCTGGTTGATTGGCTTTCTTCAGGAGTATAAAATGGCGTTGTCACGATGAAATCGATACACGCCCGGAGCGGGGTTGGCGGGTGATCGATCAGAGGCCCGCTGGTTAGGGATGGAGGGGCTACGGACCATCGCTCGAGTGATCCTTGAACTGGTGGTGTCCGCCGGAGGGGAAGACTATTCTTGACGATTAACTGATCAGACGTGCCGTGACGCCGATTCTCGCGCAGGCTTTGGCGAGCGCCGCGTCAGCAGTCAGAAAGGGGCAATCCTGCATGGCGGCCACCGCCACATGCAAGGCATCCAGGGTCTGGAGCGGGACTGTGAAAGTCGCGAGCCACTCGCGTGCCTTTGCAAAATGTGCCCCCTCCACTGCAAGCCGGGTGTAAATTCCTTGCTCGAGATGGGATTGAAAGACAGCCAGGATACGATGCCCGTCCGCCCGGCGCATTTCGCGGGCGCGCACCTTGCGGGCGAGCGCGGACACCAATTCCGCTTCTACGAGCCAGCTAATGGCCCGCTCGTCTTCTTCGTGCAACGCCTGTTGCGCCCGGCGGCTCAGCGGCTCGGGGCAGTAATAGGCAGCCAGCACGCTTGTGTCGATATAAATCAATAGCGGCTGCTCCGGCGGGCGTCCCGAATGTCCTGGCTCAATGCTCGCCCGCGAAGTTTGACCGAGGCTCGAAGGCGGCTCAGGTCAGGAAGGGGCGGGGTCTTTCGCTCGGGCCGGACGAGTCTTCCGACCTCGACGCCCCGGCGCAGCACCACGACCTCATCGCCCGCCTGGACCTGATCCAGCAAGCGGCGCAAGCCTTCTCGCGCTTCCCGGACGCTGACCTTATGTGTGCCCATGCAGTGACTCCATGTACACCTGAAGTGTACACGGGAACGAGGATTCCGCGCAAGGAAAAGCACAGGTGGAAGCCCAACTTATCAATGAGCCCGAAAGATCGGTATGCGCCCACACCAGAAACCATCTAGTTATTCGCTTTGGTTGATGCCCACCGGGGAAGTTCGTCGCCGCTTGGCAGCAACAATCCTCGATTTGAGCCGGGAATATGCCGCGCCGACTTTTGAGCCTCACGTCACCTTGGCCGGCGGCATTGTGGGGCCGGCGCGGGAGGTCGCGTCGAAGATGGCGGACTTGGCAAGGCGAATCCCACCTTTTACAGTTCGCCTTGCCGAGGTCGATTTCCTTGACGAATACTTTCGCTGCCTGTTCGTGAGGGTGGCGACGACTCACCCCATCATGAAGGCGAACAAGGCTGCGCGGGCAGTCTTCAGCCTCGAGAAGCAGCCCGCCTTCATGCCCCACCTCAGCCTTCTGTACGCCAATTTGCCCTCAGGCGTGAAAGAAAGAATCGCCACTTCCCTTGGCCGGCGGTTCGAGCTCGAGTTCAAGGTTAGTGGTCTTCACTTGTATCTCATCAAGAGTGAGCCAGCGGCTTGGAGGCGCGTGGCAAGGGTTGGACTGGGGTTGTGAGCGCCGGTTTCACGAATTGACCCAGCTTGGCGTGGCTTCTTCCGGCTTGGCGTCCTGCGCAGGCTGCGTGGAGCGGATGGTGAGCCAGTCGGCTTGAGCCTTGTCCCAATCCTGGATGACGAGCCCTTGCGCCTCGAAGAGAGCGCGGATTTGAGACCGTCCCCAACCCACGATCTCCTCCAGGATAGGGACCAGCACGCTCAGCGCGTCGTCGCTGAGCACAGTACGCTTGGCGATTTGCGTAATATTTCGCGCCTCGGAAACCGCTACGGTGAAGCCCTCGCGCTGATTCAGATGCAACATCACGTGGATGTCAGAGCTGCCGTCACCAATGTACACGATCCGGTCCGCGCCGATCTGCAGCTTCGCCTGCAGGTCGTCCAACACGGCCACTTTGCCGTAACCGGCATTCACTCGAACGAGCCCCGCAATGCAACCCGCATCGTCATACTCCAACAGGGTACCGTGGATATGGTCTGGCGCAATGATGTCCTCGAGTGCCGACTCCACAACCTCCTGGGGAGCAGCCGAGATCACATGGAACTCGAACTGGTAGCCATCCACGGCGCTGGCCAGCATTTCGTGCAGCCGCTTAATATTCTTCTTCAGACGGATTTTCTTCCCTGCTTCCTTGAAATGATCTTTCCTCACTCGGGCCTGAAACTCGGGATCGTGAAGCAGCAGGTAAGCTAATTCCCCGCCCTGTTGCACCAGGTTTTGCGCCGACAGGATTGCCGTCTTTCGCTCGAACTCTTTACTGGAAATTCCCACCAGTTCACTCAAAACTACGCCGGAATCGTGGAAGCTGAGCGTCTGGTCAAAGTCGCTCGCTACCAGGTATTGTTTAGCAATCTGAGTTGTCACTTGCATAGACATCTCCTCCTCAGGCCTGTAACCCCAACTCGCCTGTTTGATCGAGTTCCTTGGTCGGCTTATTTTAAATGGCCATTGTTACAGTAGAGTTTCTCGACCCTTGCGTGACTCGGCCATCAACACCATGGCGGAAGAAAACAGGCAGGTGA
The DNA here is from genome assembly GCA_050011515.1 of Terriglobia bacterium. GTDB lineage: Bacteria > Acidobacteriota > Terriglobia > UBA7540 > UBA7540 > CAVROP01. The sequence continues at coordinate 10,678 of JBEKIZ010000006.1, forward strand.
GTTCCCGAATTTGGCTAGTTTGTTGCATCTCATCAGCTATTTTACTCCACCTGACCCGCCTTCATCCAATTCATTAAATTGATTCAACCTATAACTGCCGGTATAGGGCCGTCAATCTACTTTCCAGTGGGATTGAAGGAAGCAAGGACGGCGGCGAAAACCTTCTTGTACTTCTCGTACTTTTCCCCCACGCGCCAACCGGTGGTAATAAAGACGATGTCGCCGCGTGGATTCCTCTCCTGCAAGGCGGGACGGGACGGGAATGACTGCGTTCCAAATGACACCAGTACCCGACAACGCATGGGGTTGTGGCGGGCAGGCGATTGGGGTACAGTGTCCCCGGAGTTCTCTGGCGCGGTTTGCGCAAGCTGTCTTGGCGCGGTTGTGGAGCTGTTCAGGACACGAGAGCCCTGAAAGGAATACCTATGGTTCCCATATCAAGGCGCGATTTGCTGGCTTCCTTGCTGGTTCTGCCTGCTACGCTCCGCGCGGACCCCGACTGGATGCCGCTCTTTGACGGCCGCGCGCTCCGCGGCTGGAAGGCCAGCGAGAACAGCCGCTCCTTCCGGGTCGTGGACGGGCAGATCGCAGCCGGTGGACCGCGCTCGCACTTGTTTTACACGGGACGGACGCGGAATGCGAGTTTCAAGAACTTCGAGTTAAGGGCGGAAGTGATGCCGCGCGCGGGGGCCGAGTCTGGCATTTACTTTCACACTGGGTTCCAGACGAGGGGCCGGCCGGAAAAGGGGTTCAAGGTTCAGATCAACAACACCTACCCGGGTGAGGGCGATTACCGCGAGCGCAGGAAGACCGGCTCGCTTTACGGCGTCCGCGACGTGTACAAGGCGTTCGCAAACGACAACGAATGGTCCCAGTTGCACATTCTGGTCCGGGGTAAACAGGTGCAGGTCCGGCTGAACGACACGCTGCTGGTGGATTACCTCGAGCCTGACCCGCCAGCAGTGGAGGCTGATTACGCCGGACGTGTTCTCGGGCGCGGTACACTCGCGCTCGAATGCCACGACGCGAACTCGAAGGTCTTGTTCCGGAATATCCAGGTGAAGCCGCTGCCGGACGATCTCCCCGCAGACACTGCCGAGCGGCCCGTCGTAGACGCCGTCTACCGAGAACTGCTGCGGATGAATGCCCAGAATTTCCCCGTGGTGGATTACCACGTTCACCTGAAAGGCGGGCTCACACTGGAAGAGGCGCTCAAGGAGTCGCGACGGCTCGGCATCCAGTACGGAATCGCTATCAACGGCGGGCTCGGCTTTCCCGTCACCGACGATGCCGCAGCCGAGGAGTTCCTCCGCGCCATGAAGGGGCAACCGATCTTCGTGGCGCTGCAAGGCGAAGGCCGGGAATGGGTGAAGCTGTTCTCAAAGGAAACGGTGGCGAAATTCGATTACGTGTTTACTGACGCCATGACCTTCACCGACGACAGCGGCAAGCGAATGCGGATTTGGATCAAGGAAGAGGTGGGAGAGATTAAGGACAAGGAACGATTCATGGATATGTACGTCAACCGCATCCTTGGAGTGCTCAATCATGAGCCGATCGACATCCACGCCAATCCGACGTTTCTGCCGGATGTTATCGCGGCCGACTACGATCGACTTTGGACGCCTGAGCGAATGCAGACTGTGATCGACGCCGCGCGGAGGAACGACGTGGCCATCGAAATAAACAATCGGTACCGAGTGCCCAGCCCGGCTTTCATCAAGGCGGCCAAGAAGGCGGGCGTCAAGTTCTCTTTTGGCACGAACAACAGTGACAAGAACTTGGGCCGTATGGAGTACGCCGTGGAAATGGTGAAGGAGTGCGGGCTAACATGGCAGGATATCTTCCTTCCAAAGCCCGATGGCGAGAAGCCCGTCCAGAAACGGGGACTTCCTACGAGCAGTGACAAGTGATAAGTGCCGAATGACGAGCGGAGGATAGAAGCCAACCTTGCTCGTCGTCACTCATTACCCATCCGTCGCTCGTCACTCTTTTTTGCTCGTCACTCGTCACTCATCACTTGTCACTCGTCACTCTGCTTCTTTTTGGGCGGCTCCCAGAGTTCAATACGGTTGCCCTCGGGATCCATGATCCAGGCGAAGCGTCCGTAATCGTAGTCCTCGCGCTTTGGATCGACCTCCACGCCTTCTTCGCGGAGCGCGGCCAGCAACCCGTCCAAATCTTCCACAATAAAGTTCATCATGAACCCGGAGCGGCTGGGGTCGAAATACTTCGTATCCTTCGGGAAGATCGCCCAGACGGTCATGCCGGATTTTTCTGGATCGTCGGCTTGACGCCAATTGAAAACCACTGCTTCCTGCGCCTGACGCTGCAAGCCAAGATGCTTCTCATACCACGCATAGAGTTTCTCGGGATGGTCAGCCTTGAAGAATATTCCGCCAAGCCCACTAACTCTTTTCATACCGATTATCCTCTTTGTTTTCTATAACATTCCCGCTTTCTGCGCTTATCTCCTTTGTAATCAACAACATTCCCGCTTCGTTCCCACTTTTTCCACAGCGGTCCTTTGTTTTCAATAACATTCCCGCTTCTTCGGCCTTTTTCCACAGCGGTCCTTTGTTTTCAATAACATTCCCGCGTTGCTCGTGCAAAAAAAGGAATTCTTTTTCCTGCTTCCAGTCCACCCTACGATGGACAGCCGACCCGCTGCGCCGAGGCAGTTTACAGTGAACGCCGACGAAAAGATTGCCTTTTCCGGCCCGCATGGACTTGTTGTCACCATGACAGGGAAGGGTGCGGAGGTGGCCAATGTTCCCTGGAATTTCCGCTGGGGAAGCATACGCTACAACAATAGCCGACTGACGGGAGTTTGTCAAGCCTCGGATTGAATCCTAGTGTCCTGAGTCAGAAGTTCGCTTACAAAGTCTTCCTCATGCGGGCGGTCTTTTCGCAGCCCCGTCAGGGGCGGAAGATTGTAGCCCAGGGCGCAAGCCCTGGGGGAGGACCCTCACCCCGCCTTCGCCACCCCTCTCCCGCTCGGGCGGGAGAGGGGACGGGGGTGAGGGAGGGCTCGCTGACCCACGGCTTGCGCCCTGGGCTACATTCTTTCGCCCCGACAAGTCGGGGCTGAATTATTCAACGAACTTCTGACTCAGGGCACTGGCGTAAGCACAAGATGCACTTCGCACCCAGGTGGTGGTGTCATTTGGGATGGGATCCCTTTCGAAACGCCGGTCATTCCCGTCCCGCCGGCCCCATCACGGTGATGTCAGATAGAATCAGGTCCCTCATGGCTGCTACGGGTTCGTTTCTTGCGAGGCACTGGCTTGGGGGAGCCCAGGTGCTTGACTTCGATCTGGTGGCCTTGCGACGTCCAGTGTTTTGCCAGCATTTCCGCCACCAAGCGACGATGACACTTATCGGGTTCAGCCTCCGAGCACAGAAGCGCCACTCTTCCTTCAAACGAGGCGGAATCCACGCCATCCAGAACTCTCCTTTGCCTCATCAGTTCCCGAAAAGACTTCGCGAATTGCGCCCAGTCGCGCGTCTTGCGGTAGGCAGTCCGAATCTTGACGCTGGGGGCGAAGATGGGTTGATAGTCGTAGGCGATTCCCAAGATTCGATCGAGGAAGAAGGCCAGGTCGGGGTACTTCGCAAATCCGGCGAGTTGTCCGACGCGGTTCTCCCGGATGTCAATCAGCTTCTGCACTTGGGCCTCTTGAAGAAGCCGGAAGAATTCCTTCGCCGTCTTCTTGGTGAAGCCGATAGTGAAAATCGTTGAGGTCATTCGCAGCGCTACCAAGTGTCGAGCGCGAAAGGCTTGACGCGAAAGGCGAACTTTTCCGCTTGCAGTCGGTAGGCATCCTCCAAAGCATCGGTACGAGCCTGGGGGAAAAGCGTGTTGGCGGCAACGCCGGCAAAGCCGTTGGCAGCCAGCAGCCCGTTCTCAGCGGCTTCTTGCGTTTCAATTCGCGAGTCCTTACGGATGTGCAGCGGATGGACTCCAAGCTTGACGAGTTCAGGGCAGACCATGAGAAAGCGGTGACACTCGAGCGGGTCTTCCTCCGCGCACATCATCGCCACCGAGCGGCCCTCCAACTCCTTCAAAAGACGTTCCAGCCCCCTCTGGAAGGCGTAGGATTTGCGGCGCACCTGATAGTCAACCAACCCGTCGGGGCGATAGGCATCGACGTCGTCCGGGCGACCTCCCAGCTCCTCTCCAAGGAAGAGGTAGGAGATGTGTTCGGCGCCCAGCAGCTTCTCGAACGCCGGCTGGCTAAAATGAGGCAAGCGCGCGCTCTGCGGCAAGCTGCGCACATCGACCACCAGCTCGACTCCGAAGTCCTTGAGCAGCTTGGCGAAATGCTCGAACTCCAAGATCGAGTGACCTACCGTAAAAAGTGGGTTCAGGCCGCCGGAATTAGTTGGGCAAGAGTTCTCGAGCTGCACCCCGACACCTCCTTGTAGCGCATCTTACCAAAAACCGGCTGCCTGGGCACCCACTTTCCTGGCATTACTTTCGCGGGCAGCCCCGGATTCTACCTAATATCGACTATCGACGGTGGACTTTCTTTTTCGCCTTGATTCCAACCTTTGAAATCGCATAGAGTCCATAACGTGGCGCGTACGCGCCACCCGCGAAGGCTCCGCACGGCCCAAAATTGGTTCGGGCTTTCTTGCGCATGGACATCGAAGAGATCAAACGGAGAGTCAGAGAGAACCGCTACGTTTACAGCCATCACGCCGTCATTGAGCGGAGAGCCGAGTCACTTACCTTCATTCAGATCGAACAAGCCATACTCAATGGGCGAATCCTGGAGGAGTATCCTGACACCGGTCGCGGAGAGAGTTGTCTTGTGGTAGGCTTATCTGGGGACGTGCCGATCCACGTGGTCTGCGGGTGGCGCGGCGAAAGCGTCGCGGTGATAACGGTTTACATTCCACGACCACCCAAGTTTTCCGACCCTTGGACTCGCGGGGCGGGAGGAACCGAGTGACCGAATCAAGATGCAATTTCTGTGGCAGCGATCGGCATGAAGAACGTCGCATCGAATATCTCTACAGCCATCAGGGAGAGCACTTGCTTGTCCCCAACACTCCAGTAGACGTCTGCCTGAATTGTGGCATGGTCTATTACGATGCCGCAGTGCTCAAGGAAATCGAGCGCCGATTCTTCGCCATCCGGAATAAGTCCGAGCGACCCGACCGCTACATCAACATGCCGGAGAAATCGTTTGTGGGGTGATTCAGGTCGGGGCATGTGAGCAAGACGTAGCGCCGCGGTCCGCCCTCTGGCCACTTCACTTTACTCGGCAAGCTCTGCGGCACGTGCGTTTCGTCGGGGAAGGGCTGCGCACCTGACAGAGCGCAGGTCCGCACCTGAGAACAGGGTCTCGGTAGCGTTGAGTTCATCGCAGAGATGACGTGCTGCCTCATCATGCGCCGCCCGCGTCAGATGGGGCACGCGCACGGTCAAGGTTTTGTTTTGGGCGTCGGGAAACAGGTCCACTTCGGTGTTGCAGATCTTACGGAGCAAAGCCCGTGCATCCGCTGCCCGACCGCTGGCAGGGTGCCCTGACGATTGACCTCGTGCGTTTGCCAGCCGCCGAGAAGGTGAGGACTTGAAGCTGCAAGCTGCGCACCTTGAGGAGCAGGTCCGCGCTACGGTTGCCGCCCCGCCGGTCTATTCCTTGCGGACGATGCCTGTCAGGCCCGCGAGGAATAAAGTGGCCAACAGCCAGCCCAGCAAAATTTGAATCCACAGGAACCACCGCACGAACCGCGGCGACGTAAGCCATCGGCTGGGGCGCGACCGCGCGGCTTCCCGATCCGGGTGCGGCTGCAAGCCGCAAAACACCAGGAAGCGCTGCAGCCGCGGGGGTTCTCCTTTCGGTACTGGATCGCGAAGTAGCCCCCGAAGAATCAAGCGGCGCTGCAGCCACTGGAAGTGTGTCCAAGTACGCGGGCCGGCAAGTCGGGTCGGCCAATTGCTCCTTCGCGACAAGGCACTCCCTGAATCGGGTTCGGGATGCCACTTGTCCTCTTGTCCGAGTTTCACCAGAGGCAGCGAATTCTCCACCGAGTAGACCAGCGGTGCGAACGGCGTGTAGTGCGGCGGAGGCTGACCGTCGCGCCTGAAGGATTCGTAGGCGTCCTTCTCCGTAGGCACGATGTTTCCGGCAAGGTAAGTCCTTCTGTAGACTATCCATGCCAGGGCGCTGAGGCCCACAATTTCCCAAACCGCCCGCGCGGGGTCGTACCCGTAGCCGATTGATTCCTTGAAAGCCCAGCTCTCGAGGCGTGCGACCGCGGTACGGTCCTCCTCCTTCCTGCGCAGGCTTTCCATTTCCTCAAGAACCGTCACCGCGCCATCCTCGTCTCCCCTCTCCCGCAGCACTTTGGCGAGTTGACGATAGGGCTGGGGTTTGAAGGGATCCTGACGGGCAAGCCACTCGAGGCGGGTTTTTGCTTTCGTCGGTCCTTCGGAGATGCGACCGTACACAAAGCCGTCGAGAAGGAGGTTTCCCTTCGTCGGCCAGCTCTTCTCGTCGTCGATGATCGAGCCGACCGAAGTGTTTCCGAGATTGAGCGTTGCGCCCGCCGCATCCTTCAAGCCCCGCCACCAGAAGTTGCCCCTTACAGTCGCGGAGTAAGCGGTGAGCTTGGTGAACGTGCTGTCAATGCAGTCGAGATCGCCTCCGATTTGTGCTCCCGGCAGCGACACCTCGCCTTCGGCGCGAAAGTCGTTGCGCAAAAACACGTAGCCCCGAACATCGATGCCGTCGGCATTCAAAGCTTTCCCCGAGGGCTTGATGAACCTGCCTCGGTCGCACCCAAGATTGCCTCCGATTTGCGCCTCCGGCAGCCGCACCTCACCTTCCGCACGAAACCCGTCGCTCAGGGAAACGTCGCCGTGAACATGGATGCGGTCGGCGAACAAAGCTCTTCCGGGGGGGTTCACGAACGTGCCTCCGTCACACTCAAGGTTGCCTCCGATCTGCGCTCCCGGCAGCCGCACCGCGCCTTCGGCATGAAACCCGTCGCGGAGCAAAACGTTGCCGTCAACATTCATGCCATCGGCGCTTAAAGCATCTCCGGGGAAGTTAATGAACTTCCCGCTGGAGCAGTCCAGATTGCCCCCAATTTGTGCCCCCAGCAGCCGCAGCTCGCCCTCAGCACGGAATCCGTTGCGCAGAAAAACGTCGCCCTCGACATCCAGCCTGTCGGCGCTTATCACCCGCACCCAACTGCCTTCCAGACTGAGGAGCGGAAGTTGAGAATTGAAGAGCCGGGCATCCTGCATCAGGCGGCAATGCCGCAGCACAATGGGAAAAGGGACGATGACGGAAGACAGGTCAAGCTTCCCGGTGACCTTAGCGCCATACACCCAGATCCCCTTCGGGTCTACCTCGTGTTTGGCCTTCTCGTCAACGCAGAGCCAACGAATCACCTCGGCGCGAATCTCGCGCTCCGTTCCCCATTCTTTGTCTGCCTTGCTGGGGTCGTTGTTAGGGTCCTCATCGTTGAGGTTTGGGCCGCACTGCGCCCAATAGCTTTTTGGCGGGGCGTTTGGCGCAGCGCGGATGAGTTTGAGCTCGGACGGCGTTAAGGTCTCCCCGAATCTAGCTCGAGCCAACTGTTCCAGCTTGCCCGTCGCTCCCTGAGGCTGTTCTTCACCCATAGGCACCTCCAGAGTCAGGGTTGGTTATACCATAAACGGCGAGGCAAGGCACCAGCGCCTGGAAAGCAAACCACATGGCGCGCCTGCGTGGCCGGTTCGCCACGCTCGGCGCGGAGGAAGTAGCGCGGACCTCCGGCGTGTGAGGTCCGCGGTTCTTCGCGTCCGCGAGCGCTCGCGGCCTCGGTTCTTTGTTGCCTCGGCACCGCACCGGGGGTAGATTGATCGCATGTCCAGGTTGTCGCGTCCGTCCCTTCATGACCGCTATATCTTCGCGACCAGCGATGCCAGTTCTTACTGACGGAAACTCGCGTCAGAAAGACCAACCGCAGCGACCGGGATTCCACCGACCTAGCCCCGTTAGGGGCGGGAGAATTTAGGCCAGGGCGCAAGCCCTGGGTTGGGGTCGCGCCACGGGAGTGAGCCCCGGAAGGGGCGAAAGAAGCTTCGACTGTGCAGACTCTTACGCCCCTGCCGGGGCTACGGGTTTATTGCGGCGGGCCGGGGTCCCAGGGCTTGGAACGTGTGAAAAAATCGCGCTGATGCGGTGGTCTATGACCAAGCCTGTCCAAATTGCACTCAATTAGGCGGGCGGTAACCAGCGGCTCTGCCGCCGGCTGTGCGGAAAGGCTTCGCCTTTCCGTGGCGCTGGTTCACTAACCAACCTCCTGCGCGCAGGCTGGAAGGCTGAGCCTTCCAGCCTGCGCGCAGGAGGAAGTATGGGGCGGGTCTAGCCGGAAAGCCAGAGGCTTTCCGCACAGCCGGCGGCAGAGCCGCGTTGACCATTCGAAGCGTTCGCTAATTTGGACAGCCGTGGCCTATGACCGGCGCATTTTAGAATCAATGACTTCGGCGCTCATAGAGCGCCGCTACAAATGGCCAGTCCGATTCTTTCACACCTTCTTGCGGCCCTCCGGGCCTGAACACCCTGAGACCTTGTTGCGCGGAATTCGGGGACCTTGCGCCTAGCGCACATCTTGCTGAATCTGGGCTTCCCAATTGGAAGGGACGGGCGTCCAATCGCGGGTGAACACGTCGCTGAGGGTCAAGCCGATCAGGATGGCGAGCCAGAGGAGGGAGGAGGCGACCACGATCCGCAGGAGGTTAGAACTCCACCGAAGGTGCATGAAGAAAAGGACTACCAGCGAGGCCTTGCAAACGGCAATCACGAGCGCCGCGACGGTGTTCCATTTGCCCAGGTTAATGAACGCGACACCTGTGGTGAGGCCGGTAAACACGATCAGTGCAGCGAAAACCAGGATATAGAGCTTCTTGGGAACAACGTGGCCCGACATCAGTAGCGCCCCCCGATCAAATACAGTAAAGGAAAGAGGAAAATCCAGACGATGTCCACGAAGTGCCAGTAGAGGCCCGACATCTCAACGGTGTTGTAGCGCTGCGGTGAGAACTTCCCCCGCCAAGCCATGATGATGAGTACCGTGAGGACTCCGACGCCAATCACCATGTGCAGGGCGTGGACGCCGGTCATGAAGAAGTAAAAGCAGAAGAACAATTCCAGGTGTCGCGAGTCAGGCCCATCAAAAGTCCAGTTCACCCCAGGCACCAGCCCTTCGAGGTAGTCGTGCCTCCATTCCAAGGCGAGTTTGACACCGACGAACGTCAGTCCCAAAAGCAAGGTAAGCAGCAAAAAGGTTATGAGCGCCCCCTTTCTCCCCAGTTGGGCAGCGCGAACGGCCAGCGCCATGGTCAAGCTGCTGCACAGCAATACCGCTGTATTGAAGGCTCCAATGCGGACGTCCAGCAGACGGCTACCAGCTTCGAAGGCGGGCAAATAAAGGTTGCGGAAAATAATATAGGCCGTGAACAAGCCGCCAAAAAACATGACCTCCGTAGCCAGGAATACCCACATCCCAAGGCTGGAGGCTTCGTGCTGCTGTTCGAGATCGTCGAATTGTTCTGCCAGAGCGGTGTTGCTGCTACGCAACTTGGGTCTCCTCCGTTCCGTACGCGTAAGCTTCCTCCGTGACAATGGGTGTTTCCTCGAAATTCTCAGTCGGAGGCGGAGAGGGCGTCTGCCATTCCAGGCCTTTGGCGCCCCAGGGGTTGGGCCCGGCAACAGGTCCGTAGCGCATCGACCAGACCAGGTAAACCAGGGGGAGCAGGTAACCCACGCCCAGGACCGATGCGCCGGCGGAGGACATCACGTTCAGCACCTGGAATTCCGGCGCATAGATGGCGTAGCGGCGCGGCATGCCAAGGTAGCCGAGCATGTACTGAGGGAAGAAAGTCAGGTTAAAGCCAATGAAAATGATTGCCGCCGCCAATCTTGCCCATCCATCCGGATACATGCGTCCGGTGATCTTGGGCCACCAAAAATGAATGCCGCCCATGTAACCCATCACCGCGCCACCCACCATGATGTAGTGGAAGTGAGCCACCACGAAATAAGTGGCGTGGACGTGCACGTCAACGGCCAGCGTGGCGAGGAACAGGCCGGTCAATCCACCCATCGTGAAGAGCCCGATGAAGCCAATGGCATAGAGCATCGGCGCCTGGTAGGAGACCGAGCCTTTGTAAAGCGTGGCGGTCCAGTTGAAAACCTTGATGGCGGAGGGAATGGCGACCGCGAAGCTGAGCGCGGAGAATACAATCCCCGCGTAAACAGATTGTCCCGCGACGAACATGTGGTGACCCCAAACCAGGAAGGAAATCGCGGCGATGGCAACGCTTGAAAAGGCGATGAACTTGTAACCGAAGATCCGTTTCTTGGAGAATGCGGTGACCAGCTCACTGATGACGCCCATGGAAGGCAGGATCATGATGTAGACCGCGGGGTGTGAGTAGAACCAGAACAAGTGCTGAAAGAGGATCGGATCCCCTCCCACGGCCGGATCGAAGACCCCCACATGGATGAGCCGCTCCAGGGCGACCAGTACGATACTGATCGCCAGGACCGGCGTCCCGAGGATCTGAATGACGCTGGTGGCATAGATCGCCCAGAGAAAAAGCGGCAGCCGGAACCATGTGAGCCCGGGGGCGCGCATCTTGTGGATGGTGACGATGAAGTTCAGCCCGGTCAGGATGGAGGAGAAGCCGGCGATAAACACGCCGAGTGCCGCAGAAATTACATTGGTATTTGAATACGTGGTGCTCAGCGGCGTGTAGAATGTCCAGCCCGTATCGACTCCGCCGGCAATCACGGCATAAAGCGTGAAACACCCGCCCACCATGAAAACGTACCAGCTCAGAAGATTGAGCCTGGGGAAAGCCAGGTCGCGTGCCCCGATCATCATGGGGACGAGAAAATTCCCCAGCACCGCCGGAATGGAGGGGATCATAAAGAGGAAGACCATGATGATTCCGTGCATACTGAACAGCTTGTTGTAGGTTGCCGGTTCGAGTAGGGCGCCCTGGGGCTCAATCAGGTTCAGACGCATCAGCACTGCGGCTGACCCGCCGATAAAGAAGAAAAAGGTAATCGAGGCAAGATAGAGTAAGGCGATGCGTTTGTGGTCCGTGGTCAGCAGCCATGACTTGATGCCGTAGCTGGCGTTCAGATAATGGACGCGAGGTTCGATCCCTGTTTCAACCGCTGCCGTTCCCATCACTTTGCTACCTTCCCCTCCACGGAGCTCAGAGACTTGATGTAAGCCATAAGCTGCAATAATTGCTCCTCAGAGACCTGGCCTTTGTAGGTGGGCATGATGGGCTGATATCCGGCCACGATTTTCGCCGAAGGGTAAAGAATCGACTCCCGGATGTAAGCCTCGTCGGCAATCACCGTCGCCCCGTTACTTAGTTTCACGGGCTTCCCGAAGAGATCCACAAACGGCGGGCCCTTGCCGGTTCCATGGCAAGTGATGCAGGCCAGTTGTTCGTAAAGCTTGGCGCCTGCGGAAACCATCGATTCCCCGCGGATGCCGCCACTAAGCCACTGCTCGTAGTCACCCGGCTTCATGACGGTCACGTACCCGCCCATGAGGGCGTGATTTGTGCCACAGTATGAATTGCAGAAGAAATGGTATCGGCCCGTCTTGGTCGCCTGAAACCAGATGCTGGTGTACATTCCCGGCACCACGTCTTTTTGAACGCGGAAGGCGGGGACATAGAAATTGTGAATGACGTCCTCGGAGGTCATGGTCAACTTGATGGGGCGGTCGACAGGCACGTGCAGCTCATTGATTTCCATCGGGCCTTCGGGATGCTGGAGCTTCCACATCCATTGCTTCCCGATGACAAAAATCTCCATGGACGCTTCGGGCGGACGGGAGTTTCGGATGTAGAGATTCGTCCCCCAAAGGAAGGTCACCACAACGAAGACCAGCGGAATGAAGGTCCACAGCACTTCGAGCGGGAGGCTCCCTTCGACCTGGGTGGCCTTTTCTTTTTCGGACCGGCGCCGGTATCGGAGGGCGAAATAGAATACGGTCAGGAAGATGACGGCGGTGAAAAACAAATCAACCGCAGTCAGGAAATAGTAAAGATGATCGACTCCGCGCGCGATGGTGGAGGCTTGCTCAGGCCGTATTGGGAACCCTTGCCACATTCTCCTCAGTCACCTTCAGTTCAACAAGTCAAAAGTCGAAGGTCAAAAGTTGACCAACTGCAAGTGGGTGCGAGACATCGAACAGAATCGAACGGCAAAAATCATCACAAGCTAGCCGGCTTCCGGCTCCTGGAGAGCGCCAGTATCAGCCCTCCAATGCAAAGGACGGTTATCAGCCCCGAAATCTGGATAAGGCGCGAAATAACCATGCCGTACCTGCCGGTAGCGGGATCGTACCGGCAGCAAAACAACAGCACTTCATCAACCGGCGAGCCAATCTTGTTCGCGGACGCCTCGACCAAGCCCAGGCGCAGGTCGCGCGAAGGATAGTAAATCCCGTAGAAGTAGCGGGCGATTTTGCCTTTGGGGGTAAGCACCATGATCCCCGTGGCATGAACGTACTGCTTGGCCTGGGCGTCGTATTTGTACCGGAACCCCACCGCCCTGGTGAGTTGCTGGATCGAGGCTTCATCTCCGGTAAGAAAGTGCCAGCCTCGGTCGGCTCCCTGGCGCCCGTAAAGGCCGACGTAAACCGCCTTCTTGGCTGCGGCAAGTTCAGCGTTGTCGTTCGGGTCGAAGCTCACCGTTAAAACGTCAAACTGGTCTCCCACGCTGAACTTGACTTCCTGCAAGCTGTGCAGCAAGCCATTCTCAGCCATGGTGCAAAGCATGGGACAACCGAAATAAACCAGGGAGAGGATGACCGGCTTCTTGCCGAAGTAATCGCCCAGCGTCACCGTCTTGCCTGCCTCGTCCCGAAACTGCAAATCGAGAGGGACCTGTTCATTCAGCCTCTGGTCGATGCCGATTCCTTGGAGGAGGGACGGGAGGATCTTCGAATTGTCCGCGCGGGCGCCTGGCGCTCCACAAACGGCGAGAAACCCTAGCAATAAACCCATCCACCGCCGCCAAGCAAAGCCATGCCCCTCGCGTTGAACGCACAGCCGAAACCTTCTCCAGTGATTAGCGGTCGCCATCAAATTCATCCCCTCGCCTCTTCACCCCAGGACGGTGTTGCACCCTATCAATCTGAACCAGGATATCCATCGCCCGGTCAATCGGAATCCTCACAATACCAGCTTTCTGATCGACCCACCCGTAGTTATTCAGGATTTCTTCCTGCGCCGCCTTGTACTGCTTGAGGTCCTTCGGCGCAGAAACTTGCAAGCGCGGCTCGGGTGGCAGCATCCGAACATTCTCGAATGGTGACGCCGGAGGACCTAATCCCTGATGCCCGACAAAGTAATGGAACACACCTCCACTGACGAGGAGACCTGCGATGACCAGACAACACAAGCCGACACCAAAAATAACTAAATTGCGGATATTGGCATCGCTTGTTTCGTGGCCGCGCCTGAGCTGGTCGCGAGGCCCCCTGCTCCTATTCATGGTGACCTATGCCCTCCATTTGGGGATCGTGAAGTGGCAGCAGCGGCCTGCCTTTCAGACCTGCGGTGAATCGCCAAATCCAGACGCCGCCGATGCCCAGAATCGCCGCCCAGTCCATCCAGTGAAACTGGGGACCTGAGCGCTCGTAGGCAGGCACCGTGAGCCAGAAGATGTCAATCACGCTCATGACGATTTGAATGGCAGCAACGATTCCCAGCCATAGCGTCCTGCGTGTTACAAAGCGGGATAAGAGCAGAAGAAAGGGTACGGCAAAGTGAAAGACGATGAGTGCCATCGCCACCCAGGCCCATCCACCCGAGGCGCGGCTGACGTACCAGGGGATCTCATCCTGAAGGTTCCCCGACCAGATGATGAGGTACTGTGAGAAAGAGAGGTACGCCCAGAGCATGGTGAAGGTCAGGAGCAGGTTCCCAAAGTCATTCAGGACCCGCCTGGAAACGAGGCCTGAGAGAGGCTTCTGGGTTGAAAGCAGGATGACGGCAATGGTCACGATGGACATCGCCGCCAACGCTTGCGTGACCATGAAGATCATGCCATAGATCGTCGAGAACCACCGGGGTTCGAGCGACATTACCCAGTCAATCGACGCGAAGGTGACGGTCAGCCCGTAAATGACCATGCCGGGCCCGCTGAGGTTCTGGAGGCGCTTCGCCAGGTGGGGGTTCGCGGTCTCGTCCTGCTCCCGGGACCACTTGTTGAGGAAGTAGGCCAGCGCGATCCAAGCGATAAAGTAAATCACCGTCCGGAGAATGAAAAACGGAACGTTCAAGTAAGGCTGCTTGTATTGCAGGATGGGGTCCAGCCTGACTTTCTCCGGATCCGCCCAACTATAAAGGAGGCGCAGGCCGAACAGTAGAGGCAGCGCCAAAACGGCCATCAAATAGAATGTTCGTGTCCCCGATTCGAGCAGGCGGCGCAGCAGAAAGCCCCACCTCCCACCCACCATGTGGTGCAACATCAAAATGGCGGTGCAGCCGAGCGCCACACCGACCCAGAACACAAACGCCAGCAGGTAAGAGCGGAAGAACTGCACAGGGCTGTGGGATGCCCCGGCGAAACAGACCGTCAGGGCCAGCAGGCCGACGACCAGCGAACCCCTCTGGAAGCGGCCCAGACCGGTTTGGATGGATTCCGTCGAATTCATTTAGCCTGTTCCGTCAAATGCTCCCTTTCTTGTGGTGGCACATCCTCCAGCGTCGCATGCTGGCTCAACTGGAGGGCCCGAATGTAAGCGACGATGGCCCAACGATCCTCCGGAGTCACCCGCGACGCGTAACTATACATGGCCCCATAACCGTTGGTCATGACCTCAAAGAAATGCCCCGCCGGGGCCTTCACCAATCGCTCAAGGTGATAAGAAGGCGGAGGCGGGAACCCTCTTTGGACGACCATACCCCGTCCACTGCCCGTGTAGTCGTGACAGGGCGAGCAGTAAATGTTGTATCGCTCGCGGCCGCGCTCCAGGACCTCGCGCGTGACGGGGAATGGAAAGGCATCAGCCGGCTCCCCATTCACCTTCCCTGTAAACAGAAGGTCGTCGGCGCGTAAATGCCCGTGCGCCACGGTACCTGGAACTTCCGGCCGCGCGGACCTGCCGTCGTCAAAGAAGTTGCTGGGGTCGAGCGGCTTGTACTTTGGTTGCACGTGCATGTCCAGCCGGCACCCGAACAGGAACAATCCGCAGAGACCGACACAAACCCAGCGCAGAGCAGCGCTGAATGAAATCTTAGCAGGATGCTGAAAAACCCTCATGAACGTTGTCATTCCGAGCGAAGCGAGGAATCTCGCTCCGGAAACAGAGGACTTGCGAGATTCCTCGTCGTCCGTCTGCTGACGGACTCCTCGGAATGACAGGCTACACAGGTTTTTCAGCGTCCTATTACGACTCAATCTCTGAAACCTCTTTGGCTTTCAGGGTCGCCAAAAACTCCTTGGTCTTTTGCAAATCGAAATTCGGATCCCACGCCTTGATGCACAGGAAGAACCGGTTCCGCGTGGCCAGCTCGAAACGGGGGACGTTAAAGACCGGATGATAGGGAGTGGGCAATCCATTGAGCGCCAGCATTCCCAATACAGTCGCCAGACCCGCGCAGAGAATCGTCAGCTCAAAAGTAATGGGGATGAAATTAGGCCAGCTATTGTAAGGCTTGCCACCGATGTCCAGGGGATAGCCGAAAACGTTCGGCCAGTATTGAAGGAAGAAGCCCCCAAGACATCCGATGAGTCCTCCCACCAGGCAGAGGAGCGGGACGCGCGTGCTGCGAAAACCCACCGCATCCGCCAATCCCTCGATGGGAAACGGTGAGAACGCATCCAACCCGCGGTATCCCGCTTCGTGCGCGCCCTGGGCAGCACTGAGCAGGTCTTCCGAGTTTTCGAATTCGGCCAACAGGCCGTAAATTGCGTGTCGCTTCATGTCGTTCAATGAATCAATGACTCACTGAATCAATGATTCAATTCGCTAAGCTTTCTCCTCCGCCGTCTTGTGCACCAGTTCCCGCATCTCGAAGATCGAAATCATCGGCAGGTAGCGGATGAAAAGCAGGAACAAGGTGAAGAACAGGCCGATAGTTCCAATAAAAGTCGCCCAGTCCCATATCGTCGGGTAGTACATCCCCCAGGCAGAGGGCATGAAATCGCGATGCAAACTGGTTACGACGATGACAAAGCGCTCCAGCCACATCCCGGTTTGGATCACCAGCGAAATCAAGAAAAGCGCCAGCACGTTTCTCCGGATCCGTGAGGACCACAGCAAGGTCAATGGGACGGCAATATTGCACGTGATGAGGATCCAATAGACAGGAGCATAAGGGCCGGTCATGCGATTCATAATCATGAACTTCTCGTACTGGTTCCCACTGTAAAAGGCCGAAAACGTCTCCATCACGTAGCCGTAGGCCACGATCAAGCCCGTCGCCAGCAGCATTTTCCCCATGTTGTCCAGATGGCGTTCGGTGACGAAGTCCTCAAGCTTGTAGAAATATCGGAGCGGGATTGCCAGCGTTAACACCATGGCGAAGCCCGAATAAATGGCGCCCGCAACAAAATAGGGCGGGAAAATGGTGCTGTGCCAGCCGGGTACAATGGCAATGGCGAAATCAAAGCTTACGACCGTGTGGACGGAGACAACCAGCGGCGTGGCGAGCCCCGCGAGCAGCAAGGAAGCCATTTCATAATTGCGCCAGTGAACAGCCGAGCCGCGCCACCCCATGGCTAACACGCCGTAGGCGACTTTAGCCAGGCGCTGCTTGGCGCGATCGCGCATCGTGGCTAGATCGGGAATCAACCCCACAAACCAGAAGAGGAGCGAAATAGTTGCGTACGTGGATACCGCGAAGACGTCCCAAACCAGCGGGCTGCGGAATTGCGGCCAGGTTCCCATCGTGTCGGGGTAGGGCACCAGCCAGTAAAACAGCCACGGGCGGCCCATATGCAGGAGTGGGAACATCCCCGCGCAGGCAACTGCGAACAGCGTCATCGCCTCGGCAAAGCGGTTGATAGACTGCCGCCAGGCTTGGCGCATCAACAGCAGGAAGGCTGAGATCAGCGTCCCTGCGTGACCGATTCCGATCCACCAAACAAAATTGACAATGGCAAATCCCCAGGCAATGGGGATGTTGATTCCCCAGATGCCAACGCCGACGTAAAGCAGGTAAGCCACCGCCATGTTGAAGAGCATGAAGAGTGCAAAGGCGATGGCAAACCCCGCCAACCAGCCCTTCCTCGTGCCTTCCACCAAGACAATGGAGCTGATCTTGTCGGTGACCGACGCGTAGGAATGGCCGGGCCCAAGAAAGGGACTAGCCGGCTGAGCGGCGGCTGTCTTGTCTGGTGCGTCGGGGCTCAACGATTACTCCTTGATCTCCGGGTTGGGGTTTCGCAGCCTGGCCAAATAAGTGGTCCGTGGTCGCGTGTTCAAATCCGTCAACAGCGCGTAGTTTCTGGATTGCGCTCTCAGCTTGGATACGCGGCTGTTTGGATCCTTGATGTTTCCGAAAACAATGGCCTGCGTAGGGCAGGTTTGCTGGCACGCCGTGAGGATTTCTACATCGCGCACTTCGCGGTTCTGCTCTTCCGCCTCGATCTTTTTTGCGTTGATGCGCTGGATGCAGTAAGTGCACTTCTCCATCACCCCCCGGCTCCGGACCGTCACGTTCGGATTCCGCATGGGGACCAAGCTGGGCGTCGTCCAATCCTGAAAGAGTTTGAAGTTGAAGCGCCTTACCTTGTAGGGGCAGTTGTTGGAGCAATACCGCGTGCCCACGCAGCGGTTGTAAACCATTTCATTAAGACCCTCGGGGCTGTGGACCGTGGCGCCCACTGGACAGACGGATTCGCAGGGGGCGTTCTCGCACTGCATGCACAGTACGATTTGGTGGTAAGTCTCCGGATTCTCCAGAGCGCCGCGGAAGTAGGTATCCACGCGGATCCAGTGCATCTCGCGGCCCCGCGCCACCTGGTCCTTGCCGACCACCGGGATGTTGTTTTCAGACTGGCATGCCACCACACAGGCGTTGCAGCCGGTGCAGCTATTCAGATCGATCGCCATGCCCCAGGAGTATCCCTCGTCCTTAAAGCCGGGATAAAGCGAGGGGGCATGCGTGGTCTGTTCCTCCGGGTCCTTGGCAAAATCCGGGTTCTTCCGATACTCCTCGATTGCGGCAACCCTCACAAGGTCTCGCCGGGCCGCCGCAACGCTTTCCTCTTCTTCTTTCTTCTGGTTCTGACCGGTGATGATGTGGTGATGCTGCGTGGTCGCCAGACTGTACTTGTCGCCGGTCTTCGCGATTTCAAGCCCGGAGCCAAACCACGGCGCGCTCGCGGGGCGAATCGCGTAGGCGTTGAACCCGATCCCCGAGCCCACTTTGCCCGCCCGCCTTCGCCCGTAGCCCAGGTGCGCCGTGACAGACTCATCCGCGTGACCCGGCATGACCCAGATAGGGGCTTGGACTTCGCGACCTTCGAAGCGGAGTTTCACCACCTCCCCGTTCTTCACCCCAAGGCGCTCCGCGGTGGCCAGGCTGAGCATGGCCGCGTTATCCCAGGTGAGCTTGCTCAGCGGCTTCGGCAATTCCTGGAGCCAGCCATTGTTAGCAAACCGCCCGTCCCAAATTGCGGGGTCTGGTCGGAAGATGATTTCAAGGCCGCGGCTCTGAGTGTGGCCGGCGGCCGCGTTCTGAGAGAGCCGTGCGCGGAAATCGGGCACGAGCTTCACTAGCTTGGGAGGCAAAGCCGTCCCGGCAACCACTCCGTCGTTGAGCCAGGATTTCCAGGTCGCTTCAAAATTCGCACCAGGCGTCTGGCGTTTCCAATAGTCCTGGAGAACGGCGTGGGCTTGCCCGCCTGCCTGGCCCAGGAGCACCGAAAGCAGCTCGTGCGGGGACTTGCCCTCGTAAAGCGGGGCAATGAGCGGCTGGATGATGCTTACGGTCCCGTCGAAGGCCCGGACATCGCCCCACGACTCGAGATAATGTGCCTCGGGGATGTGCCAATGGCAGAGTTCAGCGGTCTCGTCTTCGTGCTGTCCGAGATGGATTCGCAGGCCAACCTGGAGAAGCTTCTCTCGAAATTGCACGTCCGCAGGGGCAGTGAAAACCGGGTTGCCGCCCAGCATCACCAGCACATCGACTTGGCCGGCTTCGATCTCTGAAACCAGGTCGCGCAGGGATTGGAGTTGATTGACCGGGTTTGCCTCGATGGGCGCCGTGTAGTAAACGGTCTTGCCCACGTTCCCCAGCGCTTCATTCACGGCGTGCGCCAGCGCGTGCACGACGGGCGGCTGCTGATCGCCTGCGACCACCAAACTCGCCCCGTGGTGATTCTGAAGATCACGGACGAGCGCGCCGACCCAATCGGAAGGAAGATTGGGAAACCTTGTTTGTGCTCCCACCAGCGCTTTGACTCCCAGCCCTTCCGCAACCATGCAGGCAAAAGCTTCCACGTCTGAAGCCCGCAGGGGCAGCCGATGGTCCGCCATGGCTCCGGTAGCCGAGGGGGTGCTCTCCACAACGTACAGCCGGTTCATCGTCGATTGAGGGTCGGAAATCCGTCGCTTGCCGGCAAAGTCATGCGCGTAACGCAGACTGCCGGGCCCTGAGGAGAGGAAGTCGGAATCGAGAGAAAGGACTACGTCTGCCCGGTCAAATCTATAGACCGTGCTGACGTACTCACCGAAAGCCAGGCGCGAGCCCTCGCGCGCGGCGTCGCGTCCGCAGGGCTCAAATTGATGCCATTTGGCGGATGGGAACTGAGTCAGAAGAGCATGAATCTGGTCCGCGAGCGCCGGCGAAGTGACAGTCTCCGTCAACAGCCGGAACCCTGCTCCCTTGTTGGCGGCGAGCTGCAGCCGAAGCTCATCCATTGCCGTGAGGAATGCGCTCCAACTCCCAATCCGGCCGTTGCGGATGGCCACCTGCGAGCGATCCGGATCGTAGAGGCCGAGCACAGAAGCTTGCGCGAAGATATCGGCGGCCCCAAGGCTGGCCGGGTGGCCGGGATTCCCCTCGACCTTCGTGGGGCGGCCCATGTGGCTTTCCACCAGCAGTCCCGTGCCCACACCACTGAAAGGCATGGCGGTAGCGTAGAAGAGCGGTTTGCCCGGAATGAACTCCTCAGGCGCCTGTTGAGCGTATGGGACGATTTTCTCGGTGGGGAGCCTCGTGCACGCGGTAAGGCCCGCAAAAGCAGCGGACGCGGCCATCAGCTTGAGAACATCGCGGCGTCCGAGGGTGTTGACTTCGCTGACGGCCCCGTACGGATATTCGTGACGAAGGAAGTCCTTGTACTCCTGAGTCTCCGCCAGTTCGTCCAGGCCGCGCCAAAACCGCTTCTTGGCGTCATTCGCGACTGATGTAGCGCCGACCTTTAGAGCCTGCCCTGATCCCGCAGTCGCGGGAGAAGGGGCGGCAGGTGCCGGTCCCGCCGCGTGCGGGACCGGCGCTACGTGCTTGACCAGATCGTGAGCCCGCATTGCGTTCTCTCTATCCGCCATTAACTTTTTCCGCCCTTACAGCTTACCTGTGGCATGTGTAACAGTCAGTCAGTTGCCGCGCATCCTTAATCTTGTATTCCTTCACCAGTTGTCGCCCCAGGGCGAGCTGGTCCTTGGGCGGTTTGTAATCGGCCTTGAAAACATCCTCGCGTCGCCTGACGTAACGCTCCGGGTGTTTATGGCAATCAATACACCAGCGCATGTAAAGCGTGTTGGCTCGCCAGGTGAGAGGCATGTCTCCAACCGGGCCATGGCACGTGGTACACCCAACGCCCTTATGGATGTGAATACTGTGGTCAAAATACGCAAAGTCGGGAAGCGCGTTGACCCGCGTCCACTCGAGCGACTTGTCGGTCTCGTAACTCAGGCGCACGGGTTCCAGCATCGGGCTGTTAACCCATAGCTTCGAATGACAGCTCATGCAGATATGGGTTGAGGGAATGCCGGCGAAGGATGATTTTTCAACGGAGGTGTGACAGTAGCGGCAATCAATCCCGTCATCGGTCACGTGATGTTTGTGGCTGAAAGGCACCGGTTGTTGCCGGGCAACGTTGACGTCGGTGAAGTAGGGTGATTGGGTGATGGCCCACCCAAGGTAGCAGAGAGCGGCGACGACAAATACCGCCCCATAGATACTCACGCGCGAGATGGTATTGGTGCTGCGATGAAAAATCTGGGCCATGGAGGAAGCCCCAACAGATTAAAGCCATCCCTGCTGCGCAGTCGGTCAGCCTTCCTGCGACCTGAGCAACGTTGAGACGACGCGTTGCAGCAAACAGTCATCTTTTGAGTTGATGTCTCGAAATCCCCTCAAGAAACTAATTCTATTTCCCCAGGGTTGCTGTTGTCAAAAAAAACAGCTCCTCGCTACCTGCCCACGGCCACCTGTAGGGCGGGCAGCCAGCGGGAAAGGTGATTGAGGCTGGGGTAATGTGTGCGGTCAACGTGCAGGGGGGTAACGGAAACCTGGTGGGCGAGGATGGCGGCATAGTCGGAATCCGGCTCGACCTCACTAAGTTCCACTGTTTCATCAAGCCAATAATAGGGGCGGCCGCGCGGGTCCTTCTTTTCCAGCACCAGGTTCTGCGAAATCTTCTGGCTTTGGCGCGTCAGACGTACGCCGGACACTTCGCCGCGCGGGACGTTCACGTTAAGCATCACGCCCTCGGGCAAGCCTTCTTCCAGGACCTTTGCAGCCAGTTGGGCGGCGAATGTGGCGGCGCTGGAAAAATCCAGGTGCTTGCGCGTGGCCAGGGATATTGCGATCGCCGGCACACCGTGCAGCACCGCCTCCATGGCTGCCGCCACGGTGCCCGAGTAAACCACGCTTTCCCCCAGGTTGCCGCCCGGGTTGATGCCGGAAATTACGAGATTGGGCTTCTGCGGAAGGAGGTGGTAGAGAGCGATAATGACGGTGTCAGCGGGTGTGCCTGACACAGCGTAATGCCGCTCATCAAGCTGACGAACGCGCAGCGGCGCGTGCACGCTGATGGACTGGCTGGCGCCGCTCATCTCCCTGTCCGGCGCTACCACGGTGACTTCGCCTATCGTCGCCAAGCCCTCTTCCAAAGACTTCAGCCCCGGCGCCTGGATTCCGTCGTCATTGGTCAAAAGGATTTGCTTCATCTCCAGCAGTCTTCCCGGAGAAAAAAATATCGGGGCCGCATCCCGATCAGATCGGGATTCGACCTCGCTCCCCGAACCTAAGTATTAATTATAGCAGGGATGGCATATCGATTGGTTCTATGATACGAACATCTGAAGCTCCAAGAAGCGGGAGGAGAAGTTGAATTACATGCACAACAATCCCCTCAAACGCGGCCTGCTGAAGCAGCCAGACATTGACCGAGTCCCGCCGCGGCGGGTCTGCGCCGCCCGCCCTCCTTGAGACTATCGTTAGATTCTCATCGCGACGCAGCCGTTTTGCATCGCCGTTCTGGCGGTGGTATCCTTGGAAGGGAGCACAGTCCCCTTGCGAGCGAGCCTGCGCGGGCAGAGCCGGAGGTTCTTCAGTGAGCGTTAGAAACAGCCTCTTCTTCTTGATTCTTTTTCCCCTCGTAGCCTGGGCACAGCAAATGCCGGGTGAGTTATCGCATGCGGTGGACGCGGGGGACATTGTGCATAACTGGGTCATATTCGGCCGGACGATAGACATGAGAGGAGACCCGCTCGGGGGCGTCGCAGTTCGCGTCGACGCCGGTACCGGCATGGACTCCGTGCGAGCGCTGAAAACCAACCTCCAAGGTGAGTTCCAGACCGTTTTCACACTCAATGCGGACATGTACAAACGCCTCACTGTCAACCTGGTCGCCACCCGGTCCGGTTACGCCGCGGCACATGAGACGGTCGAATTCGGAGCCCGCGACAAGACAAGTGGCATCGATCTAGTCTTGCGAGAATTGACTGAGAATCCGGATCAGCTTTCCATGGCGACGCTGGTGGACACGCTGGCGCCGCGGCTCCGGCAGGATGCCGCGAAGGGTTCCGGGGCTGAAGCCGCCCGAAAGGAAAAGGAATTCGCCCGCGGATGTGAGGAGCTGATCGACCGCCACGATGCGGTGCGCGCGGTTCCGCTGCTTTCCAAGGGTGTCGGGGGGGCGTCGAGTTGCGTGGAATGCCGCCTGCTTCTGACCTTGGCGCTGCTCCAATCCGGAAGCTGGGCAGGCGCAAACCGGCAGCTTGAGGAAGTTACGAAACTCAACGATGCCGCCACCTCGAAGCGCCCTGAACCGGCCTTGATTGCGGGCGTGCTGGAGGAATGGCGGGGCGAGACCAGCCGATCGGCGGGCTTCTTTCAGAAGGCTCTGGAGATCGATCCTAACAGTGTCCTGGCGCTTCAGGAGATGGGTCGCGTCCTGATCTCGCAGAAGAATTGGGAAGCCGCCGACCGGTATCTTGAAAGAGCGACCCACGCTGGAGCTAGTGACGAAGCGCGGCTTCTGCGGGTTCGCGCTCTGCTGGAGGAAGGTGACAATGTCGAGGCCGGACGCGAGATGGATCAATACACGGCTGGCCACGACCTGAAGACTCTTCCCAACGAGGCTCGCACGCTGTACGTCCTGGTTAAGCAGCGCCTGAGCTTGAAAGGCTATGGCAAGGTGAAGTCGGTGCTTACCGAATCGCCTCAGGATCTGGTGACGGACATGCCAGAGTTGGAAGGGATACGTATGGCCCCGAACCAGGATGAGCTCGAGGTTGTTCTTAAGAAAGTGGGCGAGGGGGTCGAATCCTTCTTTAAGAACTTCCCTAACACCGTGTCACTCGAGCAGGTCCACCAGGAGCGGCTGGGCAAGGACGGGAAGGTCGCGCGCGCGCTCGATCAGGATTTCCGGTACCTGCTCCTGGCCCCCACCGATAAGTGGGGCTTGGAGATTGAGGAACATCGCGCTACGGCGCAGGGCGCTAATGCGGCGCTGCACGGCAGCGATCAGGGCCTGATGCTCACGGCGGGTTTCGCCTCTGTTTCCCTGCTCTTTCATCCTGCCTATCAGGACGGCGCGGGCTTCCGTTACCTGGGACGCCAATCCCTCGACGGAAAAGACCTGCACGTCATTGCCTTTGCTCAAAACCCCCAAAGGGCTCGGACGGAAGAACGCTTCAGCACCGATGAGGGCTCTGCGTTGATTCTGCTTCAGGGATTGGCGTGGATCGATCCCACAAACTTTCAAATCGTCCGCCTCCGTACCGATCTTCTCGCTCCTCAATCCAAAGTCCGCTTGCAGAAACAGACTACAGAGATTCACTTCAAGGAGGTTTCCTTCAAGGAAGTTGCCACCGCCTTCTGGCTCCCGCAAGAAGTTAGTGTCACCGTGGACTGGAGAGGCCGAATTTATCGCAACTGGCATCGCTATTCGGATTTCAAGCTCTTCAATGTCGAGACAAAAGAGGAGAGGAAAGCTCTCTCGCTTCCTGCGCCACCTGACCAGCGAAAATAGCTGGTTCTTCCGGCCTGCATTTGAATGCCAGCAATTGAGATCTGTGGGTTGCTGTGGGTCTGAACCAATTGACCGCAGGAGTTATGAGAATGGAATTACCCAACCAGGATAGAAGCAATTCGGCGGACAGAAGCTTTGCGGGCCGCGTCGCTTTAATTACGGGCGGATCGCGTGGCATCGGGCGCGCTACGTGTCTGGCCTTGGCTGCCAAGGGCGCCGCCGTAGCCGTACTTTGCCGGAGCCGAATCAAAGAGGCTAACGAAGTGGTTGAGCAGATCCAGTCAACCGCTGGGCAGGGTCTGGCCATTGAAGCCAATGTACTTGACCCAAGAGCGATTAAGCAATCGGTTGAAGAAGCCGTCGCGAGGCTGGGGAAGATTGACATCCTCGTGAACAACGCCGGCGAGATGACCGATGTTTCTGTTGTCGATATGAAAGATGAAGATTGGGAACAAGCTCTGGCTATTAACTTAACCGCATCTTTCCGATACGCGCGCGAGTGCATCCCGTCGATGAAGGAACGCCGCTGGGGACGGATCATCAATGTCTCCTCGCAGGCGGCTTACACAGGGTCGAGCAATCATGCGCACTACTCCGCAGCGAAGTCGGGACTTCTAGGTTTCACCTTTTCCTTGACGAAGGAACTGGGGCCTTACGGAATCACGGCAAACGCGGTGGCCCCGGGGCGTATCCTTACGGATTTACTCCTCGAGCGTATGGCAGGACGCGAGCAGGAATGGATGAGCCAGACTCCCATGCGGCGTTTCGGCCGGCCCGAAGAAGTGGCTGCAACCATAGCGTTCCTGGCCTCGGAAGAAGCCAGTTACATTACGGGCGCGGTCATCAACGTGAATGGCGGCTTGGTGATGGGGTAAGAGAATTGAGTGATTGATTCATTGAGTCATTGAGCGTTACGCCGTGGACTTCGCTCAAGAGCTTCACCGTGCGCTCGATTTCCTGCTGGGTTATTTCCTGCGACCATGCCAGCACCGGCGCCAGCACGACAGCCAGCTCCTCTAACAGATCAAGGCTCAACTGGCCCAAAAGAGCCATGATGGTCCGTCTCAAGACGAGGTCATCCAGGTGCACGATGCTCTCCTGCGACGCCATGAATTGAATTTCGCGCCGGGTGTATTCGGGCAACGAACGCAGCGGCTGGTCAGGCCCAGCGCTGATGAAATGTGCCAGGCCTTCCGCTCGAGTCCCATACCGGTCCAGCAAGGCCGTCAAACGGCCGATTGGTAGCCGAGTCTTGCGCTCCAGGGAAGCCAGCCATTCACTCTTCTCCACCGCCGTTTGCGGGTAGCCCTTGCCGCCCCCAATGGGCAAATCGGCGGAACTGGTCAGGCGTGGCCTTGCCAGGTGGTTGAGAATCTTGTCCGCCACCTGCTCGCCAAAGGCACGGAAGGTGGTCCACTTCCCGCCGATCAGGGAATAAACCGGAAAGTCAATTCCATTCCCCGCCGGGATAACCGCGCAGCTATGATCTCGGCTGATCTCTCCCGGAGTGGAGGAATCACTGCGGGGCAGTGGGCGGACTCCACAGAATCGGTAAACAATGTTGGACCGGTCCCGCAGGTGCCGGAGGGCGGGGAAAACCTGGCGCACGGACTCCAGGATGTAGTCCACCTCATCTTCCTCACAAAACGCCGTTTCGGGATCCGTAACAGGTATGTCCGTGGAACCCGCAATCACTTTCCCATAAAAGGGATAAAAGATGCAGATACGCCCGTCCGCATTGGCAAAATAGAGCATCTGCCCTTTGGTCGCGGCCAGCAGTTCGGGATGATCAAGCACGATGTGCGAGCCTTTGGTGCCGCCGATATATTGAGTCTGCCGCCCGAAGGCGCCATTGGTGAAATCGATCCAGGCCCCACTGGCATTCACCACGATCCTGGGCTTGATTTCAAGTGTCCGACCGGAAATCTCATCTTCCAGGACAACCGTATCTCCCTTCGCGCCTTTGGGGCGTGCATAATTCAACGCGTACGCGCCTGAACCTTGGCTCTCTGCATCCAGAACGAGTTCCAGGCAGAGCCGTTCGGGATAGCTGATCCAGGCATCGTAGTAGATTGCGGTGCAAACGATCTCCGGGTGGAGCTGAGGGCGCGCGGCCAGGGAAACATGACGAGACTTGAACTGGTGAGCGGGTAAGACCGCTTGATTTCCTGCGAGGAGGTCGTACAAGGATAATCCAATTTTGAACAGCAAGGCTCCTCGATCGCTGGGCCGCACCCTGAAGCCCAGGAACTTTCCCAGGGCCGAAAACAGGCCATCTGCCCAACTGAAGATTGGAATGGTGGTGGGGAGAGGCCTTACATAATGCGGCGCGTTTTTGAGCAGCCGGTTGCGCTCCCGCAAGGCTTCTTTGACCAGGCGAAATTCGCCGTTTTCGAGGTATCGTAGCCCACCGTGAATGATGCGCGTGGAAGCAGAACTGGCGCCGGAGCAGAAATCGGATTTTTCCACCAGAAGCGCGTCCACTCCCTGCAAAGCCAATTCACGAAGCAGGCCAACGCCATTAATCCCGCCTCCCACGATGAGCACCGAAACCCCCCGCCGGTGTCGGATGGCCTCGAGCCGCTCCTCTCTCGTCATTCAGTTGACCTCTCCCCGACCGGGTTTTCTTGACCTGCCATTAGACAACCTTCCCAGGGCGAGCGTCCGGGAGGCGGATTCATTGGGGCTTTCTGACTTCACGGCCATGCGCGCGCAGGAGCTGCCCACACTTCCGACACTGGCTCCGCCGCCGGGCGTTTAGCGTCCGGCAGGCTGGACAAACAAGGTACATGGCGCGAGCGAACAAATTGGTAAGCACCCAGGCGCCCCCCAGGATAGCGGCGGCAAGCGCGAAATTGAGCAACGCGGACCTCATGCCTTGCTATTGGCCGAGCGATGCCCTGGCGGAGCGGACAGCTTCGATGAACTTTCGGGCATTGGCAACCACCGCATCCAGTTTGCCTTCTTTCAGCACTTTCACGTTCACCAGTTCTCCGCCCACCGCCACTGCCGCTGCCCCAGCCTTGATGAACTCCGGTGTGGTTTCAAGATTGACTCCGCCCGTGGGGACGAAATCGATCTGCGGGAATGGGCCTTTTAGTGCCTTAATGTAGCTGGGCCCGCCCACGGGTCCACAAGGGAATATTTTCACCATGTCCGCGCCTGACTGCCATGCCGAAACGACTTCGGTGGGCGTGAGGGCGCCAGGGAAACACGCCTTGCTATACCGGCGCGCCACTTCGATGACCTGGGGATTGAGGGAGGGTGTGACGATGAACTCCGCGCCTGCCAGCAGAGCTGCCCGGCAGCTTTCAGGATCGAGGATCGTTCCCGCGCCGAGCAGCACCTTATCCCCGAACTTCTTCACCACGCGCTCCATGACGTGAATGGCATTGGGAACTGTCATGGTGATCTCGGCAATTCCTATCCCTCCTTCTATAATGGCTTCCGCGGCACGCAGGGCGTCGTCGGGTGAGGGCGCGCGAACGATGGGAATAAGTCCAACCTCACGAATAAGTGCCAGAGCCTTTTCTCTTGTCCAGGACATTTGCACCTCTCAAATCAAGGGGCTGGGGACTGGGGGCTAGGGGCTGGGGGACAAGAACCGAACTTCTCCCCAGTCCCTAGTCCCCAGCACCCAGTCCCCAGGGTCTACCTTGCTACTCTCAGGCTGGCGCCCTTGAGCAGATTCTCCACTTCCTGGAGCGTTGCCCAATTGAAGTCGCCGGGTACAGAATGCTTCAGGGCGCTGAACGCATTTCCGTAACGGACGGCGTCCGCATAAGACTTCTTCGTTAAATAGCCGTAGATGAACCCGGCGCTGAAGGAATCGCCTCCACCCAGGCGGTCCACGATTTCGAGTTCGTACTTTACATCGTCAAAGTATTGCCCATCATGGTAGGCAATGGCCGTCCAGGTGTTCCGCCAAACCAGCGGGTTCTCTCGCAAGGTGATCGCCACGGCCTGGAATTTGAACTTCTCCTGAAGCCGGCGCGCCACCTCCTTGTAAGTCTCGGCAGAGACTTCCGCAAAACCTTTGTCATCGGTCTTGCCGGAGGCTTTGATCTTGAAGACAACCTTCGTGTCCTCCTCAGTGGTTATCAGGACGTCCACAAACTCCATCATCGGTTCCTGAACTGCCTGTGCTTTATCAGGCGGCCAGAGCTTGCCGCGGTAATTCAGATCGAAACTCACGGTAACCCCAGCCTGCTTTGCAGCCTTCAAGGCCTCGAAGGTAACAGCGGCCGCCGAATCGCTGAGCGCCGGCGTAATGCCACTGGTGTGGAACCACTTCGCGCCCTGGAACACTTTCTTCCAGTCGATCTCGCCAAGTTGCACGGCGCTAATGGCGGACTGCGACCGATCGTAGAGCACTGAACTGGCTCTTGGCGCAGCGCCGAACTCGACGAAGTAAAGCCCCACTCTTCCCTCCTGGGTCCAAACCAGGTTGGAGGTGTCCACGCCAGCTTGGCGGACCCTGTTTTCCATTAGCTTTCCCAGCGCGTTTTTCGGGAGGCGCGAGACCCAGGTGCTTCTCAGGCCCAAACGGCTTACACCCACGGCGACGTTCAACTCGCCGCCGCCAATGCGCAAGTCCAGCGAGTTGGCTTGCTCCAGTCTTTCGAAATGCGGCGGAGCGAGGCGAATCATAGCTTCGCCAAAAGTCACAACATCGAACATCGTTTACCTCCATGAAACGTGGCAATGAAGGACGACTGCCCAATATAGGCTTTCCCGCCCAAAAAATCAGCCCCTTTTCCTCCCTCCTGCCTTCTGCGCCTTGACCCCGCGTGAATCCCTCCCACATAATGACCGGTTCGGTACTTGCCGACATCCTTGGGGGCAAACCGTGCGTGACATTCGTAAAGTGGCCGTACTAGGCGCAGGAACGATGGGGGCTCGTCTTTCTGCTCATCTTGCCAACGCTTCAATTCCCTCTGTTCTGCTCGATATCGTCCCTCCCGAGCTGACCCCTGAGGAGCAAGCCAAAGGCTTGACGCTCGGCGACGCCAAGGTTCGCAACCGCTTTGCGCAAGCCGGGCTCGAGGCGGCGCTGAAGTCGCGGCCGGCAGCGTTCTTCGTCCCGGAGGCCGCTCGGATGATCGCCCTGGGCAACTTCGAGGACAACTTAACCTGGCTGAAAGACTGTGACTGGATCATCGAGGCCGTGACGGAAGACCGCAGCATCAAGCGGACATTGCTCGAAAAGGTTATGGCAGTGCGCGCGCCAGGTGCGGTGGTGAGTTCCAACACCTCGGGCATCAGCCTCGGCAGCATCCTCGAAGGCTTCAGCGCAGAATTGCGGCGGCATTTTCTGGGCACGCACTTTTTCAATCCTCCTCGCTACCTGAAGTTGCTGGAGATTATTCCCGTCGCCGAGACGCTGCCAGAGGTTGTCGAGGCGGTCTCGCGCTTCGGCGAGGTAGTGCTGGGCAAGGGGATCGTCATCGCCAAGGACACGCCCAATTTCATCGCCAACCGCATCGGGACGTTCACAACCCTGAACGTCCTGCGCGCCATGCAGGAGGATGGCTACACGATTGAGGAAATCGACGCGCTCACTGGCCCTGCCATGGGCTTGCCGAAGTCCGCAACCTTCCGGACGCTCGATATCGTCGGCCTCGATGTCCTGGCGCAGGTTGTCAAGAACCTTGCGGAGTCGCTGCCCCATGATGAACGGCGCAACCTCTTCCAGCTTCCCGATTTTATTGAGCAGATGATGCAGCGCCGGCTGCTGGGAGAGAAAACCGGACAAGGCTTTTATAAGAAAGTTAAGGGGAGGGAAGGCGGGGAAGAGAGCGAAATTCTCACGCTCGATTTCAAGACCTTCGATTATCGCGCGCGCCAGAAGCCGAAGTTCCCCTCGCTTGAGATGGCCCGCAATATCGAGGACACGCGGGAGCGGGTGAGGACGCTCTGCCAATCACCTGAGCGCGCCGGGCAGTTCTACCGGAAGGTTCTCTTCGATACGTTCCACTACACCGCGATGCGCGTGCCGGAGATTTCGGACGACATCGTCTCCATTGATAATTCCATGAAGTGGGGTTTCAACTGGGAGTGCGGCGTCTTCGAGCTTTGGGATGCGGTGGGGATTGAGAAGGTCGTCGATGCCTGGAAGAAGGCAGGCCGATCAACACCCCCCCTGGTCGAAAAACTCCTCGCCACCGGGAAGAAGAGCTTCTACGCGTCAGGCGACGGCGCTCGTAGCTACTTCGATTTCGGGAGCGGCGCGTTCCGCGACATCAAAGATAAGCCGGGCGTCCTGCTGCTGTCGTC
This sequence comes from Terriglobia bacterium, assembly GCA_050011515.1. Lineage (GTDB taxonomy): Bacteria > Acidobacteriota > Terriglobia > UBA7540 > UBA7540 > CAVROP01. The sequence goes on from JBEKIZ010000006.1 coordinate 41,436, forward strand.
ACTCAAAGCCCGCAAAAAGGAAATCAGGAAGAATGCCGGCGCAAGCCTCATCGACCTTGGCGAGGGCGTGGTCTGCCTCGAGTTCCATTCCAAGATGAACACCGTTGGGGCTGACACGGTGCAGATGATTCACTCCGGGCTGAAAACCTTGAACGAGGGCTTTGACGCCATGGTGATTGGGAACCAAGCGGCGAACTTCTGCGTGGGCGCGAACCTGATGATGGTCCTGATGACGATTCAGGAAGGCGAGTGGGACGACCTTCACAGGGCGGTGCGCGCCTTCCAGAACGCCAACATGGCGCTCAAGTATGCGCCCAAACCCGTCGTGGCCGCTCCCTTTGGCCTGACGCTGGGAGGGGGAACGGAGATGGTTCTACACGCCACGCGCGTTCGCGCGGCGGCGGAGACTTACCTGGGTCTGGTGGAATTCGGCGTGGGCCTGATTCCGGCGGGCGGCGGGACGAAGGAAATGTTAGTGCGCGCCATGGATGCCGTGCCTGCCGATCCGGAGGCCGACCCATTTACATTCGTCAAGGAAGTCTTTTTGAATATCGGCATGGCCAAGGTCTCCTCCAGCGCCGAGGAAGCGCGCAAGCTCGGCTACCTTTCCGCGAAGGACTCCATCAGCATGAACCGCGACCGGCAGCTCGCAGACGCCAAGCAGTTGGCACTCGACTTGGCCCGCTTGGGGTACCGTCCGGGCAGGCCGCGCCAGGACGTTCGAGTCCTCGGCCAGGCGGCTTTCGTCAAAATGAAACTGGGATTGCACTTGATGCGCCGCGCCGAGTACATCTCCGACTATGACGTGGTGATCGGAACTCAATTGGCGAAGATCCTCTCCGGCGGGGGCGAGTTCACTTCGCCACAGCTCGTTTCCGAACAGTACCTGCTGGATTTGGAACGGGAGGCCTTCATAAGCCTCTGCGGCCAGAAGAAGACCAGCGAGCGCATCCAATTCATGTTGAAACACGGCAAGCCGCTGAGGAACTGACGGCATTGGTGATTCGTGATTGGTGATTGGTGATTTGTGATTGGCAAAAACTCCCAGACAATTACCAGTCCTGAAGACCTGAGGCGGAGGACTAAAGAGTTTGCGCTGCGGGTTATCAACTTGTTTCGCGCCCTGCCAAAAACGGAAGAGGCCCGCATCTTGGGCCGGCAGGTTCTCCGCTCGGGAACAGCGGTAGCGGCCAACTACCGGAGTGCATGCCGGGCCAGGTCGCGCGCTGACTTTATCTCGAAGATCGGGATCACGGTTGAAGAGGCTGACGAAACGGCTTTCTGGTTGGAATTGATCATCGATGCAGGCATTATCAAAAGATCCAAGCTGGAAAGCCTGCTGGCAGAGGTGAACGAGTTGGTGCGAATCTTTCAAGCGTCGCGAACAACCGCGCAATCGCCAATCACCAATCGCAAATCACCAATGTCATAAGTCAGGGGATGAACATGAAGGAAACAGTAATTGTATCCATCGCGCGGACTGCGGTGGGCAAGGCGCCGCGGGGAACGCTGCGCAACACGCGACCGGATGACATGGCCGCCGCCGCCATTCAGGAGGTCCTGAGGCGGGCCCCGGCGATTGACCCTAACGAGGTTGAAGACGTGATCCTCGGCTGCGCGATGCCCGAGGCTGAACAGGGAAACAACGTGGCGCGCGTCGCCTCGCTCAGGGCCGGCCTGCCGGTAAGCTGTTCGGCGATGACGATCAATCGCTTCTGCTCCTCGGGTCTTCAGGCCATCACCATCGCTTCCGAACGCATCATGGCGGGGTTCGCCGAGGTGGTCATTGCCGGCGGCACGGAAACCATGAGCATGATTCCCATGGGCGGATATCATTTCGCGCCTAACCCTTACCTGGTGGAGCATTATCCTGACGCGTACCTCAGCATGGGGTTGACGGCTGAAAACCTGGCACGAAAACACCACATCACGCGCCCGCAACAGGATGAGTTTGCGCTGCGCAGCCATCAGCGGGCGCTGGCAGCGATTGCGGAAGGCAAATTCCAAGAGGAGATCGTTCCGCTCGAGGTGGTGGAGGTCAGCCTGAACGGCAAGGATAAGCCGCAGACGCGCAAGATCCGGTTCGACACCGACGAGGGACCGCGGGCTGATACTTCCCTGGATGCGCTGGCCAATTTGAAGCCTGCGTTCCACGCCCACGGTACCGTTACGGCGGGGAACGCCTCGCAGATGAGTGACGGGGCGGCTGCAGCCGTGGTGATGTCGGCGGAGAAGGCGAAGGCGCTAGGACTGAAACCGCTGGCCAGGTTCGTGAGCTTCGCGGCGGCGGGATGCCTGCCGGAGGAGATGGGCATCGGCCCGGTTTACGCCATCCCCAAGGCGCTGAAGTTGGCGGGCCTGAAGCTCGCGGATATCGCAGTAATCGAATTGAATGAGGCGTTCGCGGCCCAGGCGCTTGCGGTGATCAAGCTGGCAGAGTTGGACCTCGAACGAGTGAACGTCAATGGCGGCGCCATCGCCCTGGGGCATCCCTTGGGCTGCACCGGCGCCAAACTCACGGCTACCCTGCTCGCTGAGTTGAAGCGGCGAAGCGCCAAGTACGGTATGGTCACGATGTGCGTGGGCGGTGGCATGGGAGCAGCAGGGATATTTGAAAACCTGCAATAAGAAATTCAGAAACTAGAAATCAGAAACTAGAAAATGGTTACCAGCGCAGCGTCCAGTAAAGTTGCACCCAAGGGCGGGAGCTTTCTGATCGAGACCCGTTCTCCCGGGGACGTGTTCACGCCGGAAGACACTACCGACCAGCACAAGTTGATCGCCCAAACCGCACAGGAGTTCATCGATCTGGAAATTGTCCCTCGCCTTCAGGAGATTGAGGACAAGAAGCCAGGCGTGCTGAGGGAGCTATTGAGGAAAGCCGCGGAGGTTGGCCTTTCCTCTACGGACCTCCCCCAGAGATTCGGCGGGCTGGAGCTGGACAAGATTTCTTCCATCATCGTTTCGGAGAAGATGGCGCGCAATGGCTCGTGGGCGGCGACGGTGGGGGCGCAAGCGGGCATCGGGGTTCTGCCCATTGTCTTCTTTGGGACCGACGCCCAAAAAGAGAAATACCTGCCGAAGCTGGCCAGCGCCGAGTGGGTGGGTGCGTATTCCTTGAGTGAAGCAGGTTCGGCCTCGGACGCCTTGAATGTCAAGACCAGGGCGGTCCTCAGCCCCGACGGGAGGCACTACATCCTGAATGGCACCAAGATGTGGGTGACCAACGGCGGCATCGCCGATGTGTACGTGGTGTTCGCGAAAGTGGACGGGGAAAAGTTCACCGCCTTCATCGTGGAGCGGGGATTCGCGGGTGTCTCGGCAGGCGCTGAAGAGCACAAGATGGGTATTCGCGGTTCTTCCACCACGCCCCTGAATCTCGAAAACGTGCCTGTTCCCGTGGAGAACCTTTTGGGTGAGATCGGCAAGGGCCACTTGATCGCCTTCAACATCCTGAACGTGGGGCGGCTGAAACTCGGGGCGGGTTGCGTGGGAGCCTGCAAGTACCTCTTGCTCGAAGCCCTGAAGTGGGGCAAGGAGCGCGAGGCTTTCGGCCGCAAGATCGCGGACTTCGGCCTGATCAAGGAAAAGCTGGGCGAGATGATCGTACGCACCTTCGCCATCGAGAGCATTTCCTATCGGACGACGGGCATGATCGATTCCCTGCTCGAGGGAATTGACCAAGGAGCGCCCGCAGCGCCCAAGCAGATCATGGAAGCCCTGCAAGAGTACGCGGTGGAATGCTCCATCCTGAAGGTGATGGGAACCGAAGCCCTGCACTACGTCACAGATGAAACTGTCCAGATCTTCGGCGGCTACGGCTTTTCCAGCGATTATGAAGTGGAGCGCACTTACCGTGACCAGCGCGTGAACCGCATCTTCGAGGGTACGAACGAAATCAACCGGCTGCTGATTACCGATATGCTCATGAAGCGGTCGATGAAGGGCCAGCTCGCGCTGATTCCCGCTGCCCGGAAACTGCTCGACGAGATTCTGGGCATGGGGCCGGGGGAGGAACTGCTGGACGATCAGCCGCTCGGGGAAGAAACCAAGCTGGTTGAAGGGGCCAAGAAGGTGGCGCTGCTGGTGGCCGGAAGCGCCGTCGAGCGCTTCCTGATGGGGCTCGAAAAAGAGCAGGAAGTGATCGGCGTGCTCAGCAACCTGGTGATGGATGTTTACGCCATGGAGAGCCTGCTGCTTCGCACCTTGAAGAAGCTCTCCGCCCGCGGAACCGAATCGTGCGCCGCTGAGGTCGCGGCCACGCGAGTGTTCATCTACGATGCCTGCGACCGCATGGATGTCGGGGCGCGCCGCGCACTGGCGCGCATCGCCGAGGGTGACACACTCCGCGCCCAACTCGCCATGCTAAGGCGCTTCTTGCGGCGCACGCCACCGGATACCATCGAATTGCGGCGGCGAGTGGCGGACCGCGCGCTCGACCTGAATCGGTACCCGTTCGTCTGAAGGGCGGACACGCACCTGGTGCGCGAACGCGCAGCCGTTTGCATCTTGGTGTAGGGGCGGGCCTACTGCCCACCCACGAGGGACGCCCCTACGCTAATCACAAACCGCGCAGGGCCTTTGCGGCGCCCGCGAGATCAGAGACGGCCAGCACGATCTCGGCCTTCTTACCGCCTTCAGCGACGCTTCCATAACCATAGTCCACATTAATGTTGGCCGCGCCGAGGCGCACCCCGGCCTCCCCGAGCTTTCCGGGTTGGTCAGAAAGCGTAATGCGCCAGACCTCCTCTTCGGTGCAGCGGATGCCGAGGCCCTCCAACACCTTTTTTGCCTTCACCGGGCTGCTGACCAGGAGGTGAACGGGACTCTCACCGGTTGTGCTGCACCCGGAGAATGCTGTGATGTTCAGCTTCGCCTTGCCCAGTGCTTCAGCGATTCGGCCGAGTTCTCCGGGCTTGTTTTCTACCCAAGCTGTAATTTGTTTCGCCTTTGGCATGATGAAATCCCCTCCGTGAAGTGTGAGTCATCGGAAACGTGACCCACTTACTCCAGCGATCAATGTGAGTCGAACTCGATTTTTTATATGCGTCTCAGCGACGGCAAGGAACCACAGGCCAAGGTCGTCTGCGGTTTCACGCAGCGCCATTTCATCCGTCGCAGTTACCTCCGGAAGACCGTTCTTGCCAGTAATGATAAAATACTCCTCCCGCTTCAGTATGTAAAGGGGGTCAGCGCCACCCCCGGATGGAAGCAGTTTCTTCCGGGGTCGAGCACCCCAAGGGAGTCCTATGATACGTCGCGCAGAAGATCTTCAGGTTGTGGTTGTGGGCAGCACGAATTTCGATTTGGTTGTCAAGGCGGAGCGGCTGCCCAGAGAAGGCGAGACCATGTTGGTTTCAAATCTCAAATTCTTTCCTGGCGGCAAGGGAGCGAACCAGGCGGTGGCCGTGGCGCGAATGGGCGCCAAGACCTCGCTTGTTGGTGCAGTGGGCAACGACATAATCGGAGACTTCCTGCTTCAGGGGTTGGTGGCGAACGGGATTGACACTACCTGCGTCCGGCGAGACCCAGTGCGCGCCACCGGGAGCGCTTTCATCATGCTTTTCCCCAACGGGAACAACTGCATTACGGTTGACCCAGCCGCAAACTTCAGCCTGACACCCGCCGACATCGAGCGGGCAAAGGATGTCATTGAGCGCGCGGATGCGCTTTCAACCGTGCTGGAAATCCCATTAGAAGTTGTGGAAGCAGCATTGCGCCTGGGTCGGAAGGCCGGCAAATTGACGGTGCTTGACGCGGGTCCGCCCCGGTACTGCCCGATGGAGATATTGACATTGGCCGACGTTGTCTCGCCCAATGAGACAGAACTCGCGCACCTGACCGGCGAGGAAGTTCGCGGACGAGTTTCGGCGCGCGAGGCGGCTGAAAAACTCCTCGCTTTGGGTGTAAAGACAGTGGTTCTGAAGCTGGGCAGCGACGGCTCAATGCTGGTGACCGCAAAGAAGTCAAAACACTTTCCCGCCTGCAAGGTTGCCCCTGTTGATCCCACGGGAGCAGGCGATGCATTTACAGCAGCTCTGACAGTTGAACTGGCTGCCGGCCACGACCTCGAACATGCCATTCGCTTCGCCAATTGTGCCGGGGCTTTGGCAGCGAGCAAATTGGGCGCTCAGCCTTCCCTGCCCACGCGCCTGGAGGTCGAGGCCCTGATGGGACAAGCGAAAAAAGCGTGATCGCGGGAGGCTGTCGCAAAGCCTCTCGTAGAGGCGCGCTTCAGCGCGGCACCTCGCGATGCGCAACAGGTGCCCGGCTAAAGCCGGCCTCTACGCGAGCGGCAGGCGAGCGCTGGTCCCTGGGAACGCGACGTGTACGCCTCCTACGTCAACGAAGCCTATCTGAAGGCCCTGGAACCTCACGCGGACCAGATCGTTTTCCAGTTCAGCCTTGCCGCCGAGCCGTTACCCTTCGAGACAGGCAGCCGGCTGTCACAGCGCACCCTCGGGCAGTTGGCGGAGATGATCAGCCGCTATCCCAAGATTCGCTTCCAGTGCCATCTGGCCAGCCGCCACGCCAACCAGTCGATGTGTACGATGTGCCGGGAACTGCCCAATCTTTCGCTGTGCGGTTGCTGGTGGCATAATTTCTTCCCCTCGGTGATGCGGCAGGTGATGGAAGAGCGGCTGGATATGGTGCCGGTGAATAAGCAAGTTGGTTTCTTCTCCGATGCCTATTGCCTCGAATGGACGTACGCCAAGGCGAAGATGATCCTCAACCAACTGTCGGTAGTCCTGGCCGCGAAGGTCGAGTACGGTCAGTACACGCGCAACGATGCCCCGGCAGTGGCCCGGGCATGCGCCCGGCGCAGGCTCACTAGCCAGTGAGGGTTGGGGTGGTGGCGGCATATCGGGCGCCAACCACCCCAGATTCATGTCATTCCGAGCGCAGCGAGGAATCTTGCTCTGATTCGTCGTCGCTCCGATCCACCCCCACGCTGAGCGAGATTCCTCGCTGCGCTCGGAATGACACGGAGACGGTGTCTGATTGGAGGCCCGTAACTGGTGAAAGCATGAAGAGAATCCACTGTGTAGGAGCCGTGGTGGTGGACCTGTTGAACGGGCCCATCCCGCAGTACCCCGTGCCGCGCGTCCAGCCCCAAGTCACCGCCCAATGGATTCGCATCATGCCAGGCGGTGGCGCCGCCAACATGCCCTCGGCGGTAGCTCGCATGGGCTTGCCGGTCAGTTCCTTCGCCAAGGTGGGCGATGATTTTAATGGCGAGTTCATTCCACGTGAACTCGCGAAGTTAGGCGTGGACACGACCGGCATTCGTGTTTCGGCGCGCGACACGACACCCTTCACGTTTGTGGGAGTGCGCGCCGACGGCGACCGGACGTTCATCCATACCCCCGGCGCCAACCTGACTTTCAATCTCAGCGACCTGGACCTCGACCGGGTGCTGGCCACCAATCTTCTCCTCTATCATGATTTGTATGTTCTGCCGGAACTGGACGGCAAGCCCGCGGCAACCTTGCTGGCGGAGGCGCAACGGCGGGGCGTGCTGACCTTCTTGGACGAGGATTTTGGTTATGGGCCGACGCTCGAGCCCTTGGCGGCCATGTTGCCTCACTGCGACTATGTGATCCCCAGCTTTGATGATCTGCAGGCGATTTACCCGGGGGCCTCGGCGGAAGAAATGGCAGGCCAACTCCTGAACTTGGGCGCCCGCAACGCGGTGCTGAAAATGGGTCGAGACGGCTGTCTGGTTGCCCGAGGCAGCGACCGCATTCGGGTCCCAGCCCTCCCTGCCAATGTAGTAGATACGACAGGCGCGGGCGATTGTTGGGATGCGGGCTTCATTGCCGGACTGGCAAGCGGTGAAGATATCCTCACCGCGGCACGGATTGGGAACGCCTGCTCTGCGTTCTGTATCGAGGCTGTGGGAGGATCAACGGGCGTCCCCCGTTACCAGGCCGTGCAGCAACGAGCCACCCAAGGGTGAGTAGCGGCGATTTTACATCGGGGCTGTCCAAATTAGCCGGTAGCGCGGAGTCTCGTCCCTCAGAGACTCCGCGGCTCTTCATCGAGCAGGCAGGCCCAGACGGCGGGCGAGCAGGTGGCGGGATCGCTTGGCGGCTTTTTGCTTTCCGGCACAATTCCCGAGCGCTTTTCTCCTGGCGTCATGGCCGCATCGGCTGATCGGGGGGCGGTCATAACCCTTGCCCCTGCCTACAAGGGAGTCGTTTTGAAGCGCCGCACAGTAATCCCGCTGGGCGCGGGATAACCCTGCGCTACCCGCTGCTCCCCGTAACCTGTTCCCTATCACCTGCTCTTTGACCCGGGGAGAAAAGCGTTTGAGGATTGCGCCGGAAAGCCGAGAGCGGCAGACTAATCCCGCCCGGAGCGGAATTAGTTTGCGCTGATGCCAAAACCAGCCCCGGAGGGGCGGGCTACCACAGCCCAGGCCAACGGCCTGGGTCCGAGAACCCCTTCCCGTCTGGCCGCAAGCCCTGAAAGGGCGAAACCGCACTCCGGGATGCACGCGGAGGGTCGCCGAGGCTAGGCAGACGGTCTTTATCACGCCCCTTCAGGGCTTGACAACCAGAAAGGCGGTGACCTTCCTGACCCAGGCCGTTGGCCTGGGCTTTGCTAGTCCGCCCCGTTGGGGCTGAATGCACGCACCCCCGGTGCGCGGTCGAGGATGTGGATGAAGATCAGCTTGCAGCGGGTAGGGCAGAGTTATCCCGCGCCCAGCGGGATAACTCTGCGCTGAGCTCGTTTCTTGTGTCATTCTGAGCGAAGCGAAGAATCTCCGCATTTGCCAGCCGGTAGCGGGGACCTCCGTTTTTGAGGTCCACGGCTCGTTCCTTTCACCATGCTTGTCATAGAAATCAGCCTCGTCGACCTTCTTTTGCACCTGCGCTTACTCAGGCCCGTCAGGGCCGATAGATTGTGGCCCACGGCGACAGCCGTGGGAAAGACAAGTAGTCTTAGTTAATTTCTCAGCCCCGGCAGGGGCGATAGAGCCTTTTCGTCAAACTACAAAACGCGGATCAAATTCCACTCCATGTTTCTTGAGCAGCGCCAGGACCTCTTCCTGATACGTCAGCTTGCGATGGTGTTCTTCCTGATGCGCAATGTACTCCCTCACCCTCTCCAGATTGGATTGGCTCACGCTGAACGCGGTGTAGCCTTCCTGCCATGCGAAGAGGCTGCCATGGGGCGAGTTGGCCTTGGCCCACTTGGAAGAATTGGCCTTGAGCTTCTCCATCATGTCAGCAAGGCTGAGGGTGGTGGGGAGTACGAACAATAAGTGGACGTGGTCGCTTGGGCCGTTGATCAGCACCGGCTTCCCTTTCAACTGGCTGATAATTCCGCCCATGTAAGAGAAGAGGTCGGTCTTGATTCGTGCGTCCAGGAGCGGCCTTCGATCCTTTGTGCTGAAGAGAGCATGAATGAGGAGGTTAGTGTATGTGTGCGCCATTGCTGCTGCCTCGGGGCTTTTTTCTGTCGCCCGCCGCGGCGGGCTCACTCTCTCACTGCCTCTGGTCTCCCAGGGCTGCCGCCCTGGGCCATCCCGCCTTGCGGAACCCCTTACGGGGCTTGACAACCAGAAATGCGGTGACCTTCCTGACCCAGGCCGTTGGCCTGGGCTTTGCTAGTCCGCCCCGTTGGGGCTGAATGCACGTACCCCCGGTGCGCGATCGAGGATGTGGATGAAGATCAGCTTGCAGCGGGTGCCGCGCAGTAATCCCGCTGGGTGCGGGATAACTTTGCGCTGAGCTCGTTTCTTGTGTCATTCTGAGCGAAGCGAAGAACCTCCGCATTTGCCAGCGGGTAGCGCGCACCTCCGTTTTTGAGGTCCGCGGCTCGTTCCTTTGACCTTGATTGTTATGGAAATCAGTCTCGACGACCTTTGCGCACTCTTCGGGTGGTCGCACGGTGACGAAGAAATATCGATCGGAAAGAAAGGGGCGATCCCGCAACGCGGGACAACACTGCGCTAGAACACAAGACGGGAGAATGCGATTGCCGGAAAAAACCGCGGACCCCAAAGACGGAGACCTGCGCTACTCGCGCAATCGGGGCGGAGGGCGACGCGGACGGGGCTTCCTTGGTCGTCTCGGCTGCAATTCGAATCTCCCAGGGGTAAGATACGTTTCCGGCGGGTATAGTTCGGGGGGCAGACCAGGTATTGTACGCCAGGCGGCTAGGTAGGTAGCAAGACTAGAAGTAGTGTCGGGGAGGCCGGGGTACCTGCAGACGTCCATGAGAAGGTCGCTCAAGCGTTTGAATTTGTCTTCGGTCAGACCGAATCGGCCCTCTTCGGAAACGCCTCTTACCTTCAAATACCATTGAACGAGAATATTCTCGCGATTTAAGACAATCTCATAAGGCAGAGGAAGCTGGAAGCCGATGGGCTCGGGGCGGGGAAAACACACCAGCCTGAACCTTCCCATGTGCGAGCGGAATATGTAAGAGGGAGACTCGCCCTGCGGGACCTTGGTAAACATAAACGCCAGGACGCTGTTCGCGAGGAAACGCACCCCTGATACATTGCGGCTACCAAATATTGAGGTCTTGCTTAGCCTCGACATGCGCGTCAAATCGTAGACGGTAATCAGCACCTCGTCCGCGGTTCTAATGCGCGATAGCAAGCGGTTGGTCCACTTCTCGGCCTCGGGGGAATCCTGGTAGATAGACCAGCCAGCCGGGATCGCAAGAGTTAAGGTTTCCCTTTCCTCCAACTCAGCAACGGACTTGAGTCCGACGCTGCGATTGAAAAAGAACCTTACCGTGTCAGGCGTATCTTTCCAGAGGGAGCCGAGGACCGGGAACTCGCCCATGAGACGTTGTTTGTATTCCCATGCGCCTTGGGATCTGGCAAGCGCGGTCGTGGCGAGGTGTTCTGATATCACCTCTTGGATGCATTTGGCTGCTTCTGGGGGAACGGGGGAAAAGTCATCTGGTCGTGTTTCGTTCCCCATGTGGTGGCGAGCAAGAGTAGTCGGGTAGCCTGCTCGCCTGACATCAATACGGATCGAGAAGGGCAAGCCATGGTGGGTACGCCACGTTGGCCGCAATGCAATCCCATGCAGACACATCGAATCCTCTGGAATTAATGGGATGGATGCCTGCGGGTGGGCCGTAAGGTATTTATCCTTCGCCCATTGCCAGCGAGCCCATGATTCTCCGCTCTCGCCTACGTAGGCGAATACGTAAAGTTCCCCTTCAACTCCTGCCCCACTAATCGGAAAGCACCGGATAACAAACTTTGCGCCTAAGTTGATTATGTCTGGCTCTTCGCGGACGAAGTCCTCTGGTCGTTCGGCGCGAATTGTGGAGCCCTTTCCAAGGTCATCAACGAGGATTGGAAACTCTACCCGACGGCACCAGCCTGTTACGAGGTCGGTCAACTCTCCCTGCTCCATCTTCTGTTTGAGCATCACTTCGATCCGTGTGCCTGTCGTACGGCGGTCAGCACGTTCCGTCAGCGAGTAGTTTCTGGGGCCGGTCAAGGTCAATCGGATGGGCCCATCCCGGCGGGGTGAAGTTGGCTTGAAGGTCTCCACAACCACGCGGTCGCTAACCGCAAAAACCGTCAGAAAGCCGACGCCAAACCGGCTGGTTGGGACAAACCTGAAATTCCTCTGGAACTCGTCAGTAACGTAAAAGGAGCGCCCCACCTGAAGGAAGTACTTCTGGATTATCTCGTTGTCCATCCCGATGCCACAATCTTCCACAACCACAAACTGCTTATCTTCCTGTGCGCCAGAGAGTTCGTTTGCCGTCAGCCTTGTAGTAATCGAGACACGAACTGGATATCGCAGGCGGCGCTCCTCGCTCACCTGCGTCGGATATTCCGGAGGCTGCTCCCCGTCGTGGCTCACGTCCAGGTACATCTGGCAGCGGTTGGCGTCCAACGCGTTCTGGATAAGTTCTCGGATGAATACATCCTTTGAGTCGTATACGTCCCGAATTAGCAGCCCAAAGACAACTTCGTTATCCAACTCGAACCGCCATTCAGACGGAAAGTATTTTGCTCCGGACGCGGGCTTGATATGGATGGTTGCCCCAGATCCCGAGAGCTCAGCATCAGGCGCGATCCAATCGCGGTGACGCGGTGCGTGGCTCATCAGCGTCCGCGCTTCCTTCACCTCGTTCACCAACCATTGGCACCAGTCCTGAAGGACCCGATGCTCCTCCTGGGTGAGGCATTCGGCTGTGATTTCGATGCGCTGCGGCGAGGTTAGGCGGTGGACAATGCGCTGGTATTGCGACCAGTGGGCGAGGCTTTCGGAGGGGACGGGGCTTGCCGGGTTCAGTAATAAAGGACAGGCCCTGTCGCAGGACATGTCCAGAAGGTCGCCCAGCCTCAAAAGGATGGCGAGAAACCTGACGTTCACACGATCCGCACGAATATCGCACTCCTCGGGATATCTTTCGCGGTCCTCCAGTTCGTGCTGCCTCAACCCATGGGCGACGCAGACATCGGATATTGTTCGAAGCAGCATCGGGTCGTCGAATGCAAACCGGCCCAGTGTTCCCTGATGCTGTGCCATGATATCGGCGGCCCGCAGGTGGTGGGTGCGCCGGATAAATTCAGCCAAGAGAAAACGAACTTGGAAGTCAGCGAGGAAATTGCGCATTCCTTCATTCGGAGGCTCGCTGCCCTTGCGGAGGTCCTGGATGGCTGCCCATCTCTCTGCTCCGCCTCCTGTGCCCGAGACCCATTCTATCCATGCTTTGGAGTCTAGAAGGTCCGCCTTCTCCTTGTCCGATGAGACCATGCCTGCGTCATGAAGATAAGCTGCGGCGGCAGCAATGTAGGCTTCGGCCGGGGACAGGTGGACCACGGGTTCGGCCGGGTCGTCGTCGCGGAAAACCAGCTTGGACATTTGCAGGACAATCTCATCGCTGTGCTCAACTGTGTGCCGAGTGTAGTTGGGGAAGGTCTGGGGAATGTAATTCAGCCAGCCTTGGATCGCATCGCGAAGCTCAAGTACTTTGCCATAATAAATATCGTGGCTGGCCTTGAGGTAGACCATCAGGGGAGTCTTGGTGATGTCCATGCTCACTCGGTCCTTACGAGAGGGCTAGTGCGACCCTTCTCAGATCTGTCTCTTGCCGTTGATGGTATTATACGCGAAGCGGCCAGCATGTCGAGCCATTCGGTAGGTAGCCGGTGGCCCAGACAACGCGCTTTCTTTCCGTGGTGTGTGCGACGAACTCGCCCCAGAATCGTCACCTTGGGCTCGCGTGAGTGAGTATCTTCACAGGGCGAGAGCCGAGGCCAGTGCCGGCATCTCGTCCCACGTTCGGCCCTCGAGTTCCCGCCCGGATTTCTTCTTTCTCGTCCCGCCCCACTGCTTGAAGAAAAACGGCACGTTCGCTCGCTGGCATTGATCACGGATTTCGAGAACCCATGCTGCGTCCATCCGGCGGGCACCGGGCCCGGACTCTCCGCCCACAATCACCCAATCGATACCTTCGAGATTCAGGCTCGGCAGCGGGCCTAAGAGCGGCTCGAGCGACAGGAATCTGACCATTGCACCGGTTTGGCGAAGGTGGTCAATGCGGAATGTGTAGGTCTGATTCTCGACGCTCACACCCATCCAGATGTGCGCCTTCCAGGGGAGCAGGGGCGAAAGCTCCATCAAGCGCTCCGACCTCTTCGTCAGGACTTGATACCGATGCCAATCAGCCCGGCACATGACATCAAAAGTTCTGAGGATGAATTCCACAGGCACAGCCTTGTGCAAGAGATCGCTCATGGAGTTTACGAAGATGGTCTGCGGCTTCTTCCACTTGAGAGGCAGCTCCAAGGCGCTTGCGTGGAGGGTAAGTTCGAAGCCATTCGCGTAGTTCGGCTGACCCATGGCCTGGAGTCGCAGCGCCATCCGCTCCGCATAGCAGTGCTTGCATCCGGGGCTGACCTTCGTGCACCCCGTGAGCGGGTTCCAAGTGGACTCCGTCCACTCAATTGCGGAGTTCGTCGCCATAATCCACCGCGCCCGGCCCGCCAAACCGTCGATTAAAGTTGGAGTGCCTTGGTTTCGCGCTCATTAGAACAGCTCACGCTGGCCGTGAGGGCCGATACGTTTGATTTTTCGCCACAAGTCGTTGCCCCTCGGATGCTTGCTTGCGAAGAGGAGGTAATAAAGCAACGTGTTCTGGTCAGTTTTTACTGGTACCCAATCGCTATCAACGGCAAGGTACCCCAATGATCCCAAATTGGCCAAGTATTCCTTTGCAATTTCTGCGCACATATGGTCAAACGATTTCAGAGGTTGCTCGTGGTAGCGGTCCTTCCACCTTGCGCTGCCCATGAATCGGTCGAGTGCATTCGCATCAGTCTGAGTATATTGGTGGAGGTTCATGCGGATTCCCATGCCCTCGGGGAAGTTTATGATTAAGTCGATCTGACGACCAGCCGTTAATTTCTTGATTGTTTCGAAAGAAAGCTGGGAAATCCCGGTAGGGTCTATGAAAGCAAGTCCCAAGCCCTCGGAGGGAAGTTCTGCTTGTTCAATTGTGTCGTTGCAATCTCCCAAAATCATTTTCACTTTTCCCCATATGTCGGGCGCACGCTTTCTCGCCCTCGCACCAAGGGCTTCAAAACAAGTCCGGTCCATTTCAAAGAAGAAGTATTTTGCGAAATCAAACCCCAGAAGTGCGATGAGAGGCGAGCCATCTATTTCCTTCTGGGTCTCACCACGTATGAGACATCTGCCAGGGCCAGCGAAAAGGTCGACATAATACAGCCTCCCTCTCCACTTGTTCTTCATCCCGACCGACAGGATTTTCAGGTAGCGTCCCAGATAGTAAAGTTTGTCCTCGGCCCAAGTGCCACTGCCGCGAACTGCCAGACCATCCGTCCCAAAGATATCTTGGTCATCCATATTGTTTGCCATGCTTATAACACACTTTCTATCGCGGTGCCTGATCGGTGAAATCTAACTGTGGCGCCCCCCGATCTGCCATAACTCCACTTGCGAGCCCGCCTCTCATACAGCCTAATTCTAGACGAACAAAAAGCGAACGTCAAATGTCTTCCCTTGAAACCAGCTCGTGGGTGGCGCATACGTGCCGACGGTTGTTGTCGGGATGTATGCGCCCTTCGGGCGGCACCGCCGCACAGTTTTGCCCATGGCCAAGACCGAAGCGTCATTCCCGAAATAGAACCTCCCCGCCGCGGCGGGAGTGGCGCGTGTTGCGCGCCGCCATGTTCTTCAGCCTGATGTCAGCCTTCAACATCGGCTTCCTCGACATCAACTTTGGCCGCTGGGTGCGGATGCTGACGAAACGTGAATACGACCTCAAGGCGGTGGGCTGGGCCCACACAGTCTCAGGATTCCAATCCCTGCTGAGCGTTTACCTAATCGCGCTCTGGGTTCTCACTTATTTCGGCAGGCCATTCGGCTAGCGGTTCGGTGTGACGGCTGTGCTCGTTGGGAGCATTCATCTATTCACGCATATTCGCCTTCTCGGGAAACAATCCCGGCATCCAGCGCGAGG
This sequence comes from Terriglobia bacterium, assembly GCA_050011515.1. GTDB lineage: Bacteria > Acidobacteriota > Terriglobia > UBA7540 > UBA7540 > CAVROP01. The sequence continues at coordinate 56,913 of JBEKIZ010000006.1, forward strand.
CAAGCGCCGCCGGGAAGACTAGGCGTAGCGGCGCGCGCGGACCGTCCGAGGTGAGTACCCCCCGCTCGATCAGTGCCGAGACAATGCGGCGCGCATGGCGCTCGCCCGCGCCCACAACGCCGCCGGCATCGGCACGAGGCAGCTCTCCCCTGTAGAGCACGGCTTCGAGGATGCTGCCTGACTTGGGCGGAAGGGCATCGACCCTGATTTCTTCTTCGGCCCAAAGAAGGATGCGTGCCCGCAAGCGATCCGGCTGCATCAGGCTTTCCATAAATTCGACCTGGTCGATGCAGGTTCTAAGAAAGAAGTCTGTGAAGCCCGCGAGAGCCTCCTCGCTCAAATTCCCGCGCCCGTCGAGATCGTTACGGCGGGTGCTGTCACATGCGGCAAGGCGCTCCTTATACGCATCAACATTGCGCGCCAGGCCGCGCGCCACCGACCAGACGGCGCCGGTATCGAGGGTTTCCAGCAGCATCGCATGTGACATCAGGCGTGCAACGCGACCATTGCCGTCAACAAACGGATGAATCCACACGAGGCGATGATGCGCCGCACCAGTGCCCAGGATCGAGTCCGTCTTGCTGAGGTGGCCGTAAACTTCCTCGAAACGCTTCAGAAAGCGCGGTACGGCGCCGGGACTGACGGCGATATGATCACCGACCCTGACGTCTTTCCTCCGCAGCTCGCCGGGGACGACCCGTACACGTTCTTTCGTTTCCGGGTCCTCCACCCACCGCAGATCCTCGGGCAATAACTCGCAGAAGCGGCGGTGGACTTCGCAAATGCCATCGCTTGTCGCCGCACGCCCTTTCAGGCCGCCGTCGTCAATCCATTTCTGCACCGCGATATGTGCTTTCGCTTCGAGTTGCAGATCGCGCTTGTGGGCGTCCTTGCTATAGTCGTTCTTTAGCGCGCGCTCGATATCGACCGGGTGAGTGTCGTGCCCTTCGATCAGATTGCTGTAGTAGCAGTTCATGGCGCGCACCAGATCGGCAAGGGAGGCCAGCAGACTCTGCGGTAGACTGCGCCGAAACCCGGTAGACTTTTGCGCCAACTCCAGGGCAAGGTCTGTCAGCCCGCTGCGATGAGGGGAGCCTTCGCCAATCAGCAAAGGCTCCATCAGCGAAACTAGCTCGCCCCAATCTTCCCCCGCTTTTGTGTCCGCTTTCATGTCCGAATCATGTATTCAACTAAAGTCTTTTATATCAATGTATTGTGTTATTGTCAAGACATAATATGTCCTTAAATAAGTCCGCTCATAAGTCCGCTCAAATACGCCCTTTCCCGAGCCAGAATCAATGCGCCGGAACCGTGTGCAAAATACGGCGGTTCACAAACAGGAAATCAGGAGGCTTTTCAGAAAGGGCCTTTCAAAACACGAGATTGCCAAGCGGCTCATGATCAGCAGAACCTCGCTACGCAGGCTTCTGGGCAATCCTTAGCGTACGATTTTTTCCGTTTCGCGGGTGCCGCATACGTCCCGACGTTTTTGTCGGGATGTATGCGCCCTTCGGTCGGTACCCTCACACCCTTTTGTCCATGGCCAAGACCGAATCGTCGTTCCAGAAATAGAACCTCCCCGCCGCGGCGGGACCACGGCCAGTCCTCGGCGCGCTTGACAAGGCCCGCCGTCATTGAGTTTGGGTGATCGTGCCCCGGTTTCCCGGAATATCCCCCAACCCTCCGCAGGCCGCGGTCGAGAGATCGCGCTCGGCAGCACAAGCCGCAGAGTCTCTTGTAGGGCCGAACGGCGTTCGGCGCGGGGCCAGCGCCGCTGGCCCCTACGCACTTGGTTGCGGCACCGGCCCGCGCTGCGCTACCGGCTGCGCTTTCCCGCGGCCGGCGGAGGGCTTCGCTCCCAGGCGCCTGCAACAAGAAGGAGCGGAAAGCGGCGCGTGGTGGCGCGAGAGGGGCTTGTGATAGGCTATACATCTAGCGTACCATCAAGCGGGCGAGCCGCCGAGTGTGTCAAAATGCCACATTTATGCGCTCACCCCCATCCTCCCGGCATTCTTCTAACCCGTTGAAAACACATTGGAATAGGATGTCGCGCGCCCAGAACGCTTCAAAAAAACGAGACACATGGGGCAAATGGAAATCACCCTCCCTTGCCCGGTAATCAGGCGAGCGCAATAAGGTCAAACGCTCAGGTTATGCAGGTAGGTGTAACTGATCTTCGCGCTTTCCAGTGAGTCTCGGTCGCACTCGTCCTGCTCCACGTAAAAATGCTTCATGCCGCCTTCGCGTGCGGCCTTGAAAATCTTCTTCCAGTCGATGACGCCCTGGCCGACTTCGGTGAAGGCCCCAGGCCGAGAGTCCTCCCCCGTGGTGGGCGGGTAGCCGGATTTCAAGTCCTTGATGTGAAGCTGCGGGAAGCGCCCCGGGAAACGGTGGAAATAGTCCACCGGGTCTTTCCCCGCGCGCACGCACCAGAAGCAGTCCAACTCGAAATTAACGAGTTTGGGATCCGTCCTACGAATCAGCTCGTCGTACACGACCGCACCCTCCACGGCGGCATAGTCGAAGTTGTGGCCGTGATAAAAAAACCGGCAGCCTGCCCCGCGGACAGACTTGCCGATTTGATTGAACCATTCCGCATCTCGCTTGACGGCGTCGAGCGACTTCCGGTCTTGCTCGTCCAGGCTGGCCAGACCGATGTAAGTGATGCCGCATTCCTTCGCCTCCGCAATGTGCTTCTCGAGGTCAGACTTGAGCTGGGACTCAGTGAAGTGCATGCTGAGCACCGTAAGGCCGTGGTCAGTCAGGATCCGTCGGAGCTCTGCGGGCTTCTTTCCATAAAAGTCGAAACTGCCCAACTCCACCACTTGGTATCCAATTTCGGCCACCCTCTTGAGCGTTCCCTCCAGGTCCTTTTCCATGTGGTCACAGACTGTATAGAGCTGTAAACCGATGGGCATGGCGTAAGGACTACTCAGAAGCTGCCCATTGCGGCTCAAGGCAAAAGCTGTCAACCCGAGTCCCGCGTTTTGCAAGAATAGTCTTCTATGGATCGAATTCATCATCTCGTTTCACTCCTCTCGAAAATTTGCAAGAACCCTGAGCGCTGGATCGCCCACTGCCGCTCCCCGCATTAGAGTGCAATGCGCTTCACAAGGCCTTCAGGCTGGCGTCACCCGAAGACCCCCGGCAGAAACCGGAAGCGAGAGTTACAGTTTTTCTGCCGCCACCAGCAGGTCGTTCGATTTTGCCGGAGCGAACGGTGACTTGGCGTAATCGCCCCAAAATCGCACCTTCCCAAAACCGGCTCGAGTCAGAAGTTGGGCGAGGAGGTTGCGAAAAAGAGGGATCTGCCGAGAGCTTCTGACGTGAGATTGCCACTTTGCCCCTGCCTTTTCGCGCACCAGAAACATGGCATGAAAATTGATAGCTTCTTGTTCGTAGTCGGCAAATTTTACGAGCAAGACTTCTTCTTTGGCAGTTTCTCCCGAAAGCAGCGGGAACCAATAGGCCTTCTCTTTCCATCGAAGGTCGTAGTTGAGGTTTTGCGTGAGCAATATGCCTCCGGCTCGCAAGGCGCCTGCAATGCCTTTTAAGGCTGCCAGCAACTGCCCCTCGCCCGAGATGCCCGGCAGGGCATTGCCCAAGCAGAAGGCTGCGTCGTGGGTAGGGCCGAGCTCCCCGGCTTGCTCCATCTTCAGGAGGCTCACTTTGGCTTCGCCGCCAGCCGCTGAGATGGCATCCGCCGCTTGGTTGATTCGTTGCTGGGCGAATGCCACCGCGTCTTCATCGGCGTCGAAGCCAAGGACGCTGAAGCCCCTCTCGGCCAGCGCCGCGACATGCCCGCCCGTCCCGCAGCCCGGCACAAGGACTCGCGGGCCGGCACTGCGGGCGAGTTCTTCCAGCAGCGGCATCTCGCGCGCCAAACGCTTCTTCCAATTAATGACCGCGTCGTAATATTCCGAGAAGTTAGGAGGCATGGATCACCCTGGGTCGCGTTAGTGCACGTCCTCCCGCTTCGGTCCGATAATCTGCTTTGGAGGTGATTCAGGAAGAGGCTTGAATACTACCGGGGTATGATACTTCGGCTTGAGTGGGAGGTCGCGCAAGTTCTTCCATTCCTCGTTGGCCGGCACGAGGAAAGAAACGATGTTGCCGGTATCGCGTTCTCGAGCGATGAATTGGAGCCCGGCGTTACGATGAAAGGATTCCGTGACGGCGTCCTTGGTGAAATTCGGGAGAAGGACCTGGAATGCACCGCCTTCGTCTGGCGTCACTCGCGCCACATGGAAGGTCGTTACCGCCCCGTCCGCGATACCGAAGAAATCATGCGCCCAGTAGGCCATGTAGGTGATTTCCACCTCGTAATGTCGGCTGCGAAGAGGTTCCGGCAGCTCCACTCTTCCGTTGAAGGTTAAAGGAGGGAGGTCCTCACAGGAAACATCTGTGGCTTTCTCAGGCTCAGATAACAAGGGAACAACGATAGTCACAATCTGGCACCCAGGCGCATATAAAATGACTTTGAGTGTTTCTGCGGCTTGATGATTCACGGATGTGCCGATCAGGTACGCGTTCCTCTCCGGCTCTGCCCTCACAAATTCTCCGTGGGCCCCAAAAGGTCCGGTTAAGATGTATTTAGCCTGGACCTGCTCCGAGCGAATCTCAGGAGGAAGCCGGATTTCAAACGGCGCCGGTTCTTCTTGCTGTCCCCGGCCCGCTTCACCAAAAAGCAGTGGCAAGCCCATCAACAAGAAGAAGGCGAGACCACGACCTGTGGAGTGCATCATCGGCTGACCTCCTGCCGGGCATCGGGCTTGGCCTGCTCCCCGCGACGCGAGCCCATAGCCGGCTCGAGGGTTGTTCGCGCCGTCACCTATTCTACCCTACAGGGCGACGGTTTTGGATTCACGCTGCTGCGGTCCACGGAACACTACTTCATGTCCGCAGGCACGGGAATAGTCACTTGTCCCGTGGCGGCCCACTCGGCGCCGCGTTGAAGGGTCAAGATGAAACCGGAACTCTGCATGGCCTTCACGTCATGTCCCAGCGCGGTCTGGAATACGCGGCCTGCTCCGTAAGGAAGTGTCCAGATGAGCGGCTCATCCTTTCCTGTCCCGCAACCCTCGCCGGGTTTGTGGCAATTGTCAGGGTCATCGAACGCGGCGGCGAGGATGTGAATGTTGGGCTGCAATGAGAGGCGATGATAAAGCTCGTCTGTTTCGGCGAAAGAAGCGGGCATTCCCTTGGTGATGGGATGGTCGCGGTCAACGATGCTCACGGTGTAAGCGTGATAAGGGGCATGTCCAGCCGTCTCGCGCCAGGTGCCTCCCACCAGCTTGTCGAATTCCTGCCAGCCCCAGAAGGCATTGTTGGAAGCGTGGTAGGAAACAAGGCCCTTGCCGTTTCTCACAAAGTCGAGCAGCGCTTGGCGCGCGCCCTCGTCCCACCAGGGGCCCGAATTCTTCCAGTCGTTGTAGTTGAGCAGCAGAACATCGTAAGGCGAAAAGGTTTGAAGCGTGTTTCCGCGGACTTCTTCGTTGACGTGAACGTCGAACTTCCCCGTGCGCTCCAGGATTTCGCGGAGGAGCGGCGTTGTAGCGCGCCAGTCGTGATTCGAAACGCCCGTCAAAATCAGGACCTTGATCTTGGGTGGCGTCTGAGCGGGCAGGGAAGTGAGACATGCAAAGAGCAAAAGAAATGCCAATAGCATGCGAGACATGTGAAAGAGACCTCCGGGTGGCCATTATAACCCTCGCAAGTCGTGGTCGTGCAGAGGATGTTGGAGAAAGCTATTGGCGCGTGGTCCTGAGCGTTCATAGCCGAAAACGGCTACCCGTGATACCAGGACGTTGGCGCGAGATCGGCGCAATCGAACCGCTGAAAGCAACGGATTTACGCACCGGCCTCTTGGAGAGCGCCCCGTCACTGTCCCGCAGAGGGGGACCCGGAAAAGCATCTCGCCCTGTTGTTTCTCGGCGGGAAAGTCCAGAGCGAGATTCTTCGTCCGCCAATAAGAATGGCGGACTCAGAATGACAGCATGGCAAGCGAGCGCACGGATGTCACGCTGAGCGGGTAACACGAATTCTATAACCATAATACTGTAAAATGAGGATGTGCTATGCTGACGAGCTGATTCCTATGCATATTCCCGATGGCTATCTAAGTCCGGCGACCTGTGCTGCCCTGTACGCAACCTCCGCGCCGTTCTGGTACGTGGCGTTGCGCCGGTTGAAGCGACTGCTTACCACAAGGCTTATTCCGCTGCTTTCGGTGTTTGCCGCATTTTCCTTCCTGGTGATGATGTTTAACCTGCCGCTGCCCGGCGGCACCACCGGGCACGCCCTGGGCGTCGCCATCGCTTCCATAGTCCTCGGCCCGTGGGCTTCCATCCTCGCCATTTCGATTGCTCTGCTGATCCAAGCTCTCTTCTTCGGGGACGGTGGCGTCACCACGCTGGGGGCCAACTGCTTTAACATGGCGATCGTCGGTTCTCTGGTAGCATATCTTGTTTACCGCCTTCTGGCCGGGCGGGTGGCCATCACGTCATCGCGAAGAGTCGTCGCGGCAGCATTGGCGGGCTACATCGCAATCAACGCAGCCGCGTTTTGTGCGGCCGTTGAGTTGGGTATTCAGCCGTTGCTTTTCCGAGACCCCAGCGGAGCGCCCTTGTATGCCCCGTACCCTTTGAGCATTGCCATTCCGGCCATGATGATTGGACACTTGACCTTTGCCGGACTCGCCGAAATGGTCTTGTCAGGTGGAGTTGTGGCCTACTTCCAGCGCGCGAATCCGTCCTTACTGAAGCTCACGGCCCCGGGCGCAACTGGAGGCGATGAAGAACTCCGCCAAGTTACGGGGCGTGGCGCTTGGAGTACATTGAAACCCCTCTGGACCGCCCTGGCCCTGCTGTTGGCCTTGACTCCTCTGGGTATCTTAGCGGGCGGCGCTGCCTGGGGCGAATGGGGGGCGCGCGATTTCTCCGATGCAGCGGCACGGCGGAGAATCGCGGCGGCATCCAGGAACCTGGCGCCGCCGCCACAAGCACCCCAAGGATTGGAGCGCCTTTACTCCGTGTGGACTGCACCCTTTCCCCAGTACGCTCCTTCGTTCGTCCGGCGACCGGCTCTTGGCTACGTACTTTCCGCCATGTTCGGTTCTGGCATCATCATCCTGGGTTTCCGGATCGCCAGCTCGCTGTTCGCACACGGAGGCAGCTCACGAGAAGCAGACTCGATGAAGAGCCACACGGGAGAGTCCTGAGCATGTCGGCGGAAAAGTCCAGAGCGAGATTCTTCGCGCAGCTTATCCTGAGCGGGCAGAGCGAGATCCTTCGCTGCGCTCAGGATGACAGCGAAGGACTCAGAATGACAGCAGGGCACATGAGGATTGTGACGTCCCCACCCAAGATCGAGAGCCTCTTGTAGGTACCGGATGAATTTTGTTGAGCGGACCCTTTCAAGTCTTGTTAGCGCGATGGAGCGAGCTCTTTATGCGGAAGAACTCGCCAAGACCGACGGCTTGCTCCAGCGTCTTGACCCACGTATCAAACTGATCGGAATCCTGGCCCTGGTGATTGTGTCAGCGATGGCCCACAGACTCTGGGTTATCGGCGCGGTTTTCGCGGTCGCGGTGAGCATGGCAGTAATGTCTCGCGTCTCTCTTGGAATCCTGGCCAAGCGGGTCTGGGTTGCAATCCTCTTGTTTACCGGGGTCATCGCGCTGCCCGCTCCATTCATTGTCCCTGGCCGCGAGGTGTTGCGCCTTCCACTGCTCGATTGGCCGGTCACGGCTCAGGGGCTGGCCAGCGCGTGTTACCTCGTGGCCCGAGTTGAAACCGCGGCAACGTTATCGGTCTTGCTGATACTTTGCACACCCTGGAGCCACGTGCTGAAGGCGCTTCGAGTGCTCAAAGTGCCCGTGGTCTTCGTGGTGATTCTGGGCATGACCTACCGCTATATTCTCTTGCTGCTTCAAACCGCCCACGATATGTTTGAGTCGCGCCGGAGCCGGATGGTGGGAAAGCTGGAGGGATCCGAACGCCGCCGAGTGGCCGCCTCGAGCGCTGGAGTTCTGATGTCCAAGAGCCTTCAACTCAGCGGCGATGTTTACAGTGCCATGCTCTCGCGAGGCTTTCGAGGCGAAGTGCATGTGCTGGATGACTTCCGGACATCAACGATCGATTGGATCATGCTGGCCGTATTTGTGGTACTCGCTTCAGGCGGATTCTATTTCGGGCGATAGGGAGCCCGCATGAGAAAGACCTTGTCAGCAGAACGCCCCGCCATTAGGGAGATCTGAATGTCAGTTCCGGTTTTCGAGGTCCGAGACGTCACTTTTCGCTACCACAAGGTGACCGCGCTCGACGGCTTGAACCTTGCCATCAAAGCGGGTAAGCGGGTGGCTCTGCTGGGAGCCAATGGGTCGGGCAAGTCAACCCTGCTGCGCATCCTGGACGGTCTGGCCTTCCCTGAAAAAGGCAGTGTTCTATTCTGCGGCGAGTCACTCACCGAGGATCGCTTACAGGATCTTGAATTCGGTTACCGGTTTCGCCGCCGGGTAGGACTGGTATTCCAGAATCCCGATGTCCAGCTTTTTTCCCCGACGGTTTTTGATGAAGTGGCCTTTGGCCCATTGCAGCTTCATTGGCCCAAGGAGGAGGTGCGCAGTCAGGTTGCCCAAATGCTCGAGGTCATGAAGATAACCCACCTTAAAGACCGCTCACCCCATCATTTGTCGACGGGCGAAAAGAAACGGGTAACGCTGGCGTCGGTGCTGGTGCTTGACCCCGAAGTGCTCCTGCTCGACGAGCCTACGGCGGCCCTGGACCCGAAGAGCGCAAGCCAAATGATCGACTTCCTGGTGGGCTGGCGTGGGGGAGTCAAGACCGTGATCACGACCACACACCACCTGGAGATCGTCGAGGATATCGCGGATTACTGTTATGTTCTCCAGACGGGCCGTGTTGTCGCAGAAGGGGAGCCCTCGGAGGTGTTGCGGGAGACGGCCTTGCTGGAGCGAACCAACCTTATCCATGTCCATCGCCACCTCCACCCCTCGGGCGAAGTTCACTCGCACCCCCATATCCATCCCCACAAGCATTGACGACGGACTCGATATCACGCAGGGGGATCGTCCGGCACCTTGTTCAGCAAATCCAGCTTCTCTTCTTCCGATAGGAAGGCCGCGCGGATGGCGTTTTGGCACAGATGAAGGATTTGCTGGCGCGCGAGACCGAAAGTCTTTGCGGCCAGCAAATATTCATTAACCAAGTTTGTTCCGAACATGGCAGGGTCATCGGTGTTCAACGTCACCACAAGGCCGGCTTCCAGAAACTGAGGCAAGGGATGGTCTTCCACGCGAGCCAGCACGCCCGTGGCGACATTACTGGTGAGGCAGACCTCTAACGGAATCTCGCGGTCACGAAGCAGCGCCAGCACGGCCGGATCGCGCGCCGCCGTGAGGCCGTGTCCGATGCGCTCGGCTCCCAGCAGCTCTACCGCTTTGCGTACGCTTTCCGGCCCACAGGCTTCTCCCGCATGGGCAACAACATGGAGGCCCATTTCCCTTGCCTCTCGAAATACCTCCGGGAAGAGTTCCGCCGGACCGCGGGTTTCGTCACCGCCGATTCCCAAAGCCACCACGCCCTGCGGCCGGAAGCGCTCGGCCCAGTGGAGCACCTCACGCGTATGCTCGACACCGAAATGGCGGATGGCGTCAAAAATCCATTGCACCCGCACGCCGAAGCTTTTCTGCGCCGCGCGCGCTGCCGAAGCCGCCGCCTCGAAAATTGCCTCGAGAGGTTGCTTCTTCCACAGCACAACTCCGGCGGCGAAAATGACTTCGGCATACTTCACATTTTGGTTCGCCAGCCCCTCGATCAGCCGGGCGGTGGCCATAGCATAGTCGCCAGGCGTCTCCAGGAGCAAGGTCACCAGCTTGAAGGCCTGGAGAAAGTCCTGGAAGTTCCTGTACCGGTATCTCTGCCCAGTGCGTTCCGAGATCCAGTCGCGCGTCTCCTTCTCCAGACGCCCCTTGGAACGCGAGAGTTCATGCAGAGTTTCAGGCTGGACGCTTCCCTCCAGATGGAGGTGCAGCTCCACTTTGGGAAGGTGTCGGATGAATGACTCAAGTTCAGTGGTGGGTCCGTGCATGGCAAACGTAAAGGTAGGTGGTAGATGGTAGGTCGTAGGTGGGGAAAAACCTCCCCCCACATACCATCTACCACCTACGACCTACCGCCCTCCGGGCAGCGCCGGCTTACCCGCGTTTAGCCAGGCCGTGTACCAGTAGGACCCCGCGTCGTGCGCTGCTTCGTTGATCGCCCTCATCACGTTCGCGCCGGCCTGTGAATAAAAGCGATCGAAGTACTCGTCGGTATAATCCGGCAGGCCCGCCCGAGCGCGCAAATCCGCGAGAATGATGGAATCCAACCAGGTATAAGCCTCGAGGCAGGTCTGGAATGCGTATTCGGTAGGATCGTCAATCTTTGCCGCGTCTTCGGGATGGAGAATGAAGAACTTCGAGTAGCGGTCCAAGAGGCGGATTTCATACCGATCAGACAGTCCGGCCTGGCCGGTTAATTGGCCGTTAAAATTCTGGGTCACATGAAACGGATCGCGGGCGTCCGCCACGTAGTGGGCCAGTACGGCCGCCTCCAGCTTCACCTGGTCCCAGTTACGAGACTTGAACGCCTCCGTTAAGCGGAGGCTATATTCTCCCACCTGCCAGGGCAGCACGCCATCGCGATTGACGCGCCAGGACCCGTATTGCCCCACAGCCTGTTTGAACGAATGCGGCAACCCCAAGAATGGAAAGATCCCATACTTGTCCATGTAGATATAGTGCCGCTTGCGTTCGTAACGATCTTTCTTCATCCACTCATCGGGATCATTGGCGTGTTCAACGATAAACTGACGATTCGCCTCAAAAAAGCCGCGCATTTCGGAGGGAAGGGTCTGGATCGCCCAGGTATTCACGATGTCGTGGCCAATCGGACCCCAAGCCGCCACCGGATGAACAGCCAATAGCCAAAGCGCCAGAACCGCGACCAGCCGGCCAATGGACCAACGGGATGTCAACTGCGAATGGCACCGCGCCTTGGGCATAATGCTCTCACTCCCCCGCGTTCGGGGATCCTCAGAATGCCAAACGATCTGCCCGATTTTACCCTATTTCACGGAAATTTGTCGTCGTCCGTCAGAGATTAACACCGACGCGACCACGCGCGCTTAAAATGCGCTTACGGATAACGAAGCCATATCGGCTCATCAGGCTTGTGAAATCTCAATCAAAGGTCCGGACGCCCAGCGGGCGTAGTTGCCGCAGGAACGATTCCCCGCGGACTCCTTCCAAATTCGCTACGGTGCCTGCTGTAACCGAAATAGATGGTCAGGCCAATAATCAACCACACCACGAAACGCACCCAGGTTTCGATCGGCAAGCTGGCCATGAGGACAAGGCAACAAAGGATGGAAAGGATTGGAACGACGGGAACCCAGGGGGTGCGAAAGGAACGACGGCGCTGAGGCTGGGTGCGGCGCAGCACGAGCACGCCCATCGACACCAGTGCGAAGGCAAACAACGTTCCGATATTAGAGAGGTCCGCCAGCGTGCCAATATCAAAGATGCCAGAAGGGATCGCCACAAAGAAGCCCGCCACCCAGGTGCTGACGTGAGGGGTGCGAAACCGCGGATGAACTCTTGAAAATGCTCGAGGAAGCAGGCCGTCACGCGACATGGCGAACCACACCCGCGCTTGCCCCAACTGGAAAACCAGCAAGGAGCTGATCATCCCTGTCAGCGCGCCTACCGTCACCCACTTCATAACGTTTGAAAGGCCGATGGCCATCAGAGCGTTTGCCACGGGCGCGGCGTTCCGCAAGGCTTGCCAGTTCTGGATTCCCGTCAAAACCAACGCCACCGACACATAGAGCACCGCACAAATCACTAGCGAGGCGATGATTCCGAAAGGAACATCCTTCTGAGGATTCCGGCACTCTTCGGCGGCGGTGGATACCGAGTCAAAACCGATGTAGGTGAAGAAGACAATGGCCCCACCGGTTAACACGCCCTGAAAGCCGTTGGGCATGAAGGGCTTCCAATTCGAAACGTGTATAAACCGCGAGGCCGCAATGAGGAAGATGAGGATGGCAACGATTTTCGCGCACACCATCAAATTGTTGGCGCCGGCGCTCTCCCGGATTCCAATCACCAGAATCACGGTGAGGGCCATCACGATCAGGAAGCCCGGCAGGTTAAAATAGGCCCCAGTCATCTTTCCGCCCGCGATCATGGGCTGCATCAATTTGCGCGGCAGTTCCAATCCGAAACCTCGCAGAAGGCTGTCCGCATAGGCGGAGAATCCCACCGCCACCGCCATGTTGCTGACCGCATATTCGAGGATGAGGTCCCATCCGATAATCCAGGCCACGATTTCGCCTAGGGTGGCATAGGAAAAAGTGTAGGCGCTCCCTGCAATGGGAATCATCGAGGCCAACTCGGCGTAGCAAAGTCCCGCCAGGGCGCAGACCATCGCCACCAGCAGGAAAGAGAGGGCAATCCCCGGCCCCGCTCCCGGCCGCCCTGCCATTCCCAGCGCCTTCTGACCGTGCAGCAGCGCGTCCAGCAGCGGGGCCTTGAGGATGGAGCGCACTTCCAAAACCTCACCGGCGGCCGCAGTGCCGGTCAGGACGAAGATTCCTGTGCCGATGATGGCGCCGATGCCCAGCGCCGTCAGCGACCATGGCCCCAGTGTCTTCCGGAGTTGATGTCCGGGCGCGTCGGCATCCGCAATGAGCTTGTCGATGCTTTTTTTCCGAAAGAATTGATTGGCCACGCGATTCCTCACCACCCCCTGGCCCCCTCCTCTGAGAGAAAGGGATTTGATGATCCTGCTCCCTCGGATCGGGTGATCGGGTGATCGGGAGAACTGCGCTCTCGTTGATCTGATCACGGCTCACCCGATTGGCGGGGTCTCGTTCACCCGATCCCCGGAACAACGCAATCACCCGATTCGCGCGCTGTTGTTCACTCGATCACCCGATCTCCCGATACGCCTGCTCAGGTGAGGGGGTGCCCCGGTCCGTCTGCGGATCACAAATCTCAGCTACCGTCGTGGCGGCGCGCCGGGTCCTCTTTTCTTGACCTTGGGCTTGCGCGAGCCGCGCGGTTCAGTCCGTTTCGGCTTGGGGGGACGCTTCTTGCGCGCCGCTCGCTTCAGCTTCTTGCGTTCTGCTCTGTCCTTAATGTTCTTTGTGTTCATAAATGTGGTTAGCGCTCCTTTTTCAATATCCGGCTACGCCTTTTCCAACGTAGCGTATTGTGCCATGAACTTCTTCGGCCCGTAATCTGGGAAACTGACGGTCAACTTTGTATCCTCGCCCTCGCCTTCTGCCCCAAGGATCGTCCCCACCCCGAATTTGGCGTGCCGGACCTTCGACCCGATTCGCCAGCGCGAGTCGGCGGGGGAGCGCGCTCTGGAAGCTGCTGGGGCCCCACGCCTCCCGCGGCTCGCGAGAAACCGCTCGACGCTCGAGACGGAATTGACCGCATTGTCCCAGTTCGTTCGAGGCTTCCAACCCAAACCCGCAGAACTGAACGGCTCCAGAAATTCCCCTGGGATCTCCCGCAGGAAACGGGAAGACTTCGTTTCCTCATAGGATTCGCGAGCAAAGGAGCGTCGTTGCCGGGCCCAGGAAAGGGTCAAGCGATCCTTCGCCCTGGTCATGCCCACATAACAGAGCCGTCGTTCTTCTTCAATCCCCGCCGGATCGTCGAGCGAGAACTGGTGGGGAAACAGTCCTTCCTCCATGCCCACCAGGAATACGGTTTCGAATTCCAAGCCTTTGGCGCTATGCAGAGTCATCAAGGTTACTCGAGAATGTTCGTCGTAGTCATCCGCGTCGGAAACCAGCGCGGCGTGGTCCAGGAACTCCGCAAGCGTTACGCCCTGCTCTTCGGCTTCTGTAGCGGCATTGACCAATTCCTGGAGGTTCTCAATGCGGTCTTCGGAGGCCGGCTGATTCTCCTGCTTCAGAAGCTCGAGGTAGCGGGTTCGCTCCAGGATGCGCTTGAAGAATTCTCCCAGCAGCAGGCCTTGGCGGTCGCCCACCAGTTCTTTCATGAGCGCGTGGAAGCCTTCCAGCGCGCTCCGGGCTCGCGCCGGCAGCCGCTTCTGAAACAGTTCGTGCTCGAGCGCTTCCCACAGGCTCAGCCTGTTCTGCCGCGCAGACTCCGCCAGCGCTCCCAGCGTCGTGTCCCCAATCCCGCGCGGCGGCGTGTTGATGATGCGCCCAAACGCGGCGTCGTCACTCAGGTTATTAGCCAGCCGCGCGTAAGCGAGAGCATCCTTGATTTCTGCCCGCGCGTAGAAACTGAACCCGCCAACCAAGCGGTAACTGATTCCCCGACGACGCAAGCCCTCCTCCAGCACTCGCGACTGCGCATTGGTGCGGTAGAGGACAGCCACGCTCCCGTCCCCCGGCTCGGCAACGGCCCGCGCCACTTCGCCGGCCACGAATTCCGCTTCCTCATCGGCGCTGCGGGCCTCGAATAAACGGAGCTTTTCACCGCCACTGCGGTCCGTCCTCAGGGTCTTGCCTATGCGCGCCAGGTTTCGGCTCACCACCGCCCCCGCCGCGTCAAGAATGACCTGGGTGGAGCGGTAGTTCTGTTCCAGCCGAATGACCTTCGCCTTGGGATAGTCCTTTTCGAAGTTGAGGATGTTCTCGATGTCGGCGCCGCGCCAGCGATAAATGGATTGGTCTTCGTCCCCGACCACGCAGAGATTCTGCTGGAGTAGAGTCAACTGGCGGATCAACTGATACTGGATGCGGTTCGTGTCCTGGTATTCATCCACCTGGATATGGCGGAAAAGCTGGTTATAGCTTTCGCAGACTTCGGAGGAATTATAGAGAAGGTCTACCGTCTTGAGCAGCAAATCGTCGAAGTCGAGCGCGTTGGCACGTCGCAGCTTGCTTTCGTACCGCTCGTAGAGGGAGGCTAACTTCTCCATCTCCGGGTTGGCCGCCTGACTGTATAGCTCCTCGGGGGAATGTCCCCGATTCTTCGCGTAACTGATTTTCGCCAGCGCGCCTCGCGGGGATGTGATCTGCTCGCTGAGACCCAGCTCCTGGATGCAGGCTTTCAACACCCGCAACTGATCGTCATCATCATAGATGGTGAAATCGCG
This sequence comes from Terriglobia bacterium, assembly GCA_050011515.1. Classification (GTDB taxonomy): domain Bacteria; phylum Acidobacteriota; class Terriglobia; order UBA7540; family UBA7540; genus CAVROP01. The sequence continues at coordinate 72,062 of JBEKIZ010000006.1, forward strand.
ACTGTAACCGAGCCGCTCAATATGCCGGCGCAGCACACTGACACAAAATGAATGGAAGGTGGAAACGTGCGGGGCGCCCGGCCGCAGCTTCAAGTGCCCGGAAAGCAGCTTCCCAACACGTTCCTTCATTTGATCGGCGGCTTTGTTGGTGAACGTCACAGCCAGTATGTTCTCGGGTGGAACTTGCCGGGCTTCGATCAGATAGGCAATCCGGTAAGCGATGACGCGGGTCTTGCCGCTGCCGGCTCCTGCCAGGATAAGCAGAGGCCCTTCAGTCTCTTCTACCGCAGCGCGCTGCTGGGGATTAAGTTGGTCGAGGAGGTTGGACATTCAGAATCTGGCAAGTTGAGAGTCGAGAGTCGAAGGTCGAAAGTAAATCCAGGATGTTACCTTCGGTGACTTCTCAAATTGACCCTGGCTCTCCTCCAGTTCGAATGTCCATTGTACACGATTACGCCACCGTTTGGCCCGTGCGCTCTTCGTAGAGGCCGGCTTTAGCCGGGCACTCTTGCGCATTGGACGACGTGCCGCGCTAAAGCGTGCCTCTACGAAAACCTACAAAAAGCCACACTAATTTTCGTGTTCCTCATCCCGGTCGCGCATGTCCCTCCGAATGGTATCGGGGTCGTCAAGTGGCGCACCGGGGCGCGCTTGCATCTCCAGTCCTGGTTCGTGGACTTTCGCAGGGTCGAAGATGCGCGTGTCTGAAGGCAGCGCCTCAAACGGTGTGAAGTCGGGCCTGTCGGTGAACATATCCGAAAGGTCAGTGGCTGCGGCGTCGTACTGGTTCAATTGGGGCAAGCCGAAAATCAGGTCAAATGTTTTCAGGATGCTGGCCACGCTCGTGTGGACGTGTGAGACGCCGCGGCGAGCGTAAGGGCTGATCACCAGCAGCACACTCCGGTGAGCATCCACGTGGTCCTGGCCCCCCTGGGCGTCGTCCTCGGTTACGAAGATGGCCATGTCCTTCCAGAAAGCGCTGTGCGAAAACAGTTCCACCAGCTTTCCCAGGGCCAGATCGTTATCCGCGACGTAAGAAGCGCGATAACGATAGCCATCTTCCGGACGCGGCTTGGCCGTATGATCGTTGGGCAGCCAGATATAAAGGAATTGCGGAAGCGATCCCTTCCCATTTGCGAAGCGAAGCTCAAACTCGCGTTGGAATTGCCCGAAGCGATATTGGTCGGAGATATTCGTGTTGAAGGTTGCGTAGCTTCGCGAAGTATTTTCGAACAGAACCTCGGGCATGGGGATGTTGACAGCTTCCCGGAGGCCGGTGGGCATAAGACCGGGACCGCCGTTGCTACCAGCCATCGAAACGCCCTCGCCGTAGTTTCGGAAGCTGATGTGATGCCTTGCCAGGTGCTCCCAAAGAGAACCTGCCTCGAGATAAGACTCCGGGCAGGGGTTCCCACATTCGATGCCGAGGCGGCCGGGTGCGTCAGCGTCAGGCACGAAGCTAAGCTGGTGGCCGTACGCGGCCGGCCATACCGATTCGACAACCTCGTTGGGATAATTCCCTACCAGCCAATGGTGGCCGTCCACCGAAACGTCCGAATCCACGTAGAAGTTGTCGCTGAAGGCAAACCTTCGCGCTAACGCGTGGGCGTTGGGCGTGACGCGCGCATCCTCCACCACCGCAGGTTCTCCCTTTTCCTTCACCAAGGCGTTCTCGCCCCACCGCGCCATGCTGGGTTCGCCTTCCACCGTTGCACCCGCGATTCGCAAGTCCCCAAAGACCTCATCATAAGTCCGGTTCTCCCTCACGACGAAGACGACGTGGTGAATCTTTGTGCTTGGCTGGCCGAGTGGGGGGACGGGAGACGCGGCGCTGTGGGGGACGGCCTGAGTTGTAGAGACGAAGCCATTGTTCGCCAGCACGCGAGCGGTCATCTGTTCGAGTGCGCGTCCGGAGGGGTAGAAGAGATGATGGAAACGAATCCGTGCGTAATGTCTCCAATGTAAACTCCTTCCGGCCCCTCCTGAAAATTCGGTCCACCGTTGGGTCCGGCGCCAAATCCTTTGGTATTGGCCACGTAAAGCATCTTGCCATCGGGGCTCACAGCAAGCCGGGCCGGGAACCAAGCAGTTGGGAAGTACCCCATCACTTGCCCTTTCTGGGCGTCGAGCAGCGCCACGGCATTAATGCCGGAACATGCCACGTAGAGGCGCTTCTCATCCGGGCTGAGCGCCATCCCGAAAGGAAGCACACCGCGCAATCCCTTAACTGTGGTTGCGGGCTCTAGTAAGATGGTCTTCTCGACTCGGTTTGAGCGGGCATTAATAATGGTGACGCTGTCCTGTGTGGCGTTGGAGACGAATACTCTTTCGCGGCCGGCCACAACAGCGCCAGGGCTTGAACCACCTACAGACTTGTCTCCGACCTGAATTCCGGTCTTGATCTTCGCGGTGACGTTAGGCTGGGCTGGGTCTGCTACGTCGATCACCCATAGCGAATTCGCCTCGGGCACATTCGGGTCGCCCAAGCCGGGAATCTGCTTTCCCTCGACGGTCGCGCCTTCCGCCGCTTCCTTGGACGGGAAACCGTAGGGAGGAAAATCCAACCCGGTCTGCTTGGGTCGGTCCGCGTTGTATCCGGGAACCAGAGAGTACCGGAACATGCCGACGTTGGAGACGTATGCAAACCTGCCATCCGGCGAAATGGCTAATCCGAAAGGCATGCGTCCGACAGGAATGCTGGAGACAATCTGCTTTGAATGCGTATCAAGGATGACAAGCCGGAAATGAGCCAGGTCGAGCACGAAAAGGCGACGACCATCCGGTGAAAGCTGTAAGGCGGCAGTAAGGCTGTTGGCATAAGTCTTACTTTGGAAACTCCCGTCGAGGCTCAAGGAATAGAGGCGCTGGCGGGTAACCAGGTCGAAGATGCCGACCCTGCCGTTGTTCCCCTCCGAAAGATAAAGGGTTCGGTTATCGGGACCCACGGCCACGCCGAGGAAAACACTGTCCGGGTCTGCGTCCGCAGGTTTAAAGCCGGGTGGAATTTGAACGACCTGGGGTTCGGGGCTGTCCATTTGGGTGATGATGGAGGCGGAAAACGGGTGGGTGCCGCTGTTGGCGGTGACCAGAGTCTTTCCGTCCGGACTGAGCGCCAAGCCGTAAGGGTGAGGAGCAACCTTAACATGCCTGCCCAGCGGAGTAATCAGGCGGCCGTTGGGAAGAATTGTTTGGCCGGAAAGATCAATCTTGACCGGACGCTCAGCGGCGGGCGCCCGGAGTTCCAAATTTCCCTGCCCAGCGCCTTGACGCGCGAGAAGCAGTACGTGCTCTGGGACTAACAAGACAGAAAAGAGAGTCAGCAGGACCGCTCTGCATGCCAAGCGACGCATAAGGAACGCCTCCCTTAAAGAAAGTCGCCACTTTCCACTCGTGATCATACCACGCGCGCCTGCGCAGCAAGTCAGAAGGCAGGGGGCAGAAGGCAGTAGGCAGTAGAAGGGCAGGACCTTAGTGGAAATTCGTGTTAAAGGTCCGCGAGGGAAACGGAACGGATGACAGCAAACAATCACAGGCTGAATCTGCTACGGCCTGAAAAACCCAACGGAGCCCTCGCCCCAATCGGTAATTTTGGTTCCGCGTAATTCTTCCTGTGAAGAGACTTCCAGCTTTATCTCGTGCCACACGCCGCGGCTATGTTCCCGGTCCACGTGGGGAGCGACCTGCAGGATGTAGTCCACCTGCCACGTGCCGTCGCCTTGTGCCTCGGGGATCATGTCAAACCGCAGAATGGGAAGCGGTTGGCCGTCGAACCAAACCTTTACGTTCTCGGCCCGAAGCTCCGGTCCGATAACAGTGGGAGAGTCTTTCAATGCCGCCTGGAGAGACTTCATCTCGCTTTCATTAAGGATTCCGTTGCGATCCGCATGGAACTTTAGGACCCGGGTGAGCGCAGTGGGCCGGAAGGTGACAAACACCGTTGGGGGACCGCCATTTATGTGAAAGGCGTGCATCCCATAGAGTTCAATGCGGCCGATCGTGAACGTTTCTTCGCGGTCGCGGGTGAGGTCGTAGTCCCATGCCCAGCGTTCAAGGCTGTCGAAGCCATACCCGGCGCCGTTCACATTGACCACGCCATAGACGCGCGAGGGAACCTTCGCGTCAAATGTTCCGTCATCCGCGACAGGGACATAAATCTCTCCATAAATCTTTCCAGGAGATTCCCACGTCACCGGAATCAAGTTGATGTAAGTGGGATGAGGTTTGCCACTCAAGTACTTCACGCGGCCGCTAAAGCGGGACCACTTGAGCGTCGCGTGACCTGCCAGGCGCGGCTGGTTGGGCGCGGAGAGCTCCCAGGAGACGGTCTCCGCCGCCGGATAGGGCTGCTGCAACTCAAAGCCTTTCTCAAACCACCCGTTTTCGACGCGGATCCCGGCCTTTTCCTCATGAAGCGACTGACCGCGCGCCTCAAGACGAACCACCAAGTCATAGCTGCCGTTGCTCAGGTCCCTTCCGGTCAGTGTGAGGCTGGGTCTGACGGGAATGGTGGCCGGGGGCGCTTCATAAGGGTACTTGAGCACGATGGAGTTCACGGAAGGGTTGAAAAGATATGCCCGAACCACGGGTCCTTGCGCCGCGGACGTTCCCAGCATGCAGCCCATTAAGATAGAAAGTAAGATCGGCTTGGACATGAATCCCTCTCGCTTCAGAATGTCCTCCGCGAAGACTCTGCGAGGCATTACTTATAGGATTGTAACGTATATCATTCTTGGGTCGGTTCCCCAGGTCCGACTATTCTTTACCGACTTGCCCCGTCGCCCTCGAATTCGTACTTCTCCCACATTTCGTTAAAGAGTCCTGACAACTAACCCAAGATTTCCGTTTTGCCATCACGGCCGGCATCCATTCTACAGCCAGCCGCCTCCGTTGGAGCCGTCTTTTTCACCCTTTCCATCCCAAACGACTCCGGCAGCCCAGTCATAATTTACCATTCAATATCAGAATTGCCCCAGCGCCTGATCCCTGCTTTTCTACTTAGCCCTCACTGCCTTCTGCCTACTGTTCTTCCCCAGCCCCCAGCCCCTAGTACCTGAGGCTGGAATCGTCGCATAATAGGGCTACCCTGGCAGCAGGGAACCTATGCCTGCGAACCTCACGCCGCAATACCTGGAAGCCGAAAGACGGTTCAAGGCCGCCAGTACGACAGAAGAAAAGCTGGCTGCGCTGGAAGAAATGCTGGCCACCATCCCCCGCCACAAAGGCACGGAAAAGATGCAAGCCGACCTGAAGCGGCGCCTCTCCAAGCTGCGGACGGAACAGGCCAGGAAGCCCGTCAGCCGTGCAGGCATCATCCACCGCATCGAGAAGGAGGGCGCCGGCCAGGTGGCGCTGGTGGGCCCGCCCAACAGCGGCAAGTCGATGCTGGTCCGGCAACTCACCCATGCCATGCCGGAGGTGGCCGACTACCCTTTCACCACTCGCGTCCCCCTGCCGGGCATGATGAGGTTCGAAGACATTCAGATCCAGCTTGTGGATCTGCCCCCCGTCCATCCCGACTTCCCTGAATCATGGCTTTATCAGATCATCCGCAACGCGGATGCAGCCATGCTGGTAGTGGACCTGAGCGATCCGGATCTTCTCGAAGATCTCGAAACCACTCTCACCCAGCTCGCCAAAGCCAAGGTGCAGCTCGGCGCCGGCGAGTTGCCAAACACCCCGGGATGGCTCGCCAAAAGGACGCTGCTCGTCGCCAATAAGCTCGACGCCAGCGGCGCCCTCGAAAGTTTGGAAGTCCTGAAAGACCTCTACGGCGCGCGCCTTGAAACCCTGCCGGTCTCTGCCGAATCGGGGCAGGGACTGGATGAACTCAGGCGGTGCGCTTTTGAGTTGCTCGAGGTGATCCGGGTCTACACCAAGGCCCCCGGAAAAAAACTGGAACGGACCGCGCCCTACATCTTAAAGCGCGGATCCCGCTTGCTCGACCTCGCTGCACATGTCCACCATGATTTTCTCGCCCAACTCAAGTATGCGCGCGTCTGGGGGCACGGGAAATTTGAGGGCCAGATGGTCAACCGCGATTACCTCCTCGAGGATAAAGACGTGGTCGAATTGCACCGGTGATGAGAGTCTCGAAATGGGCCTGCGGTTCTACCGGGCCGCCGAACAGACTGCTTCAGCGCCAGCTTCGCTCCCTGCTGGCCGCCTATGGCGCGGCAGCGCCTCGCTCCCCGGCTTTCTAATGACGCAGCGGACTCCTTGTCTGTTGACAAGTGGAAAAACATAGGCTACAATTCTAGATCGAGTTGTGATGGAACTCATGGCCTTTTCGGAACGCTCTAATCAGGAGCCTGGAGAAAGACTTTGGGGACGTGTCAATCGGCCCGACAAAGGCCACGAACTCCGTTGCTCCCATTGGACAACTTGTCAGTTGGGATGGGAAAAGAAAAACTCAGTAACCTTAAAAAGTGAACGAGCAGTGCGGGAATGTATATGAAAACAAAGGACCGACTTTCCACAGGCAGGGCCGAACCGGGAATCTTATAGAAAACAAAGGCAGTTGCGCGTCTAAAGCGGTAATGTTGTTGAAAAGACAGGAAGTTAGCAGGTGGTAGGTAGGGCAAGAATTCCAGAAGTGGCAGGCAGGAAGCAGAAGGCCGAACGATGCAACGAGTCTTGGGTGCAGAGCGGCAGATGTATTGAGCGAGTTGTTGATGAATTCATCAATTTGTCTGTGAAACCGTTCTGTTTCGGTCACAATATCCCATCCATACTGTCAATGTGTCCGAACACAGCTGTTTTTCTTGGACAATTAGTACTTGCCTTGCTCCTCGGAACGAGAATTGCCCATCCCTAGAGTGTGGGCGGAGCCTTAGGGTGATTTCACCCGAAAGCGGGATTCCGGATCCCAAGCTAACTCAAACGCAAAAACCGAGAGACAAGTCGGAGGAAAAGGAGTAGAATTTCGCCTTCCAAGCTGACTGACACGAAACCGACGGCTCGAGGTTCCCGGCATGGGTTTCTCCGGCGAGCGTCCCCGCCCCCGGCTTTAAAGGCTTAGGCTTCTATGAGCATTAACATTGGATTAGATATCGGCGCTGTCAGTTTTAAGCTTGCCGCCATCGGAGCAACGACGGACGACCAACTATTCCGCAGCCTGAGTGAAAAATCCCAGACCTTTTACGGGGCCACGTTTCCCGCTTCCAGCCCTTTCGCGGGGCGGCCGCTGATCCTCTCGAGGTACCGGCGTATTCAGGGGAGCCCCATCCAATCCACCTTCGACCTGCTGCAAGAGCTTTACGAGGACCTCTCGGAAGAAAACGTTGAAGGGATTCGCGTGACCGGGTCGGGCAGCCAACTCATCGCTAAAATCCTGGGCATCTACTTTGAGAACGAGTTCCGCGCCATTGCCAAGGGTGTGCGGACGTTCAACCCAGAGGTGCGCACGATCTTCGAAATCGGTGGCGAGTCCTCAAAATACCTGCGGCTGGACCCGGAAGCGATGGGCAAGCACCTGGGAATCGTGGACTACCAGACCAGCGGCGAATGCGCGGCGGGCACAGGCTCCTTTATCGACCAGCAGGCCACGCGTTTGCTTTACAGCATCGAGGAGGTCGGCCCGGCGGCGTGCGGGGCAAGTTGCGCGGCTCGCATTGCCGGCCGATGCTCCGTGTTCGCCAAAACGGACATGATCCACGCTCAGCAGAAGGGCTACAGCACGGAGCAGATCCTGCGGGGCCTGTGTGACGCCGTAGCGCGAAACTTCAAATCGAGCATCGTCAAAGGCCGGGCCGTGGTTGCGCCGGTGGCCTTCATCGGCGGCGTGGCGCTGAACGCGGGCATCTCGAACGCCCTGCGAGAGGCATTCAAGCTGGGCGAGAACGACCTTGTGGTCCCCGGCCTCTACGCGTGGTTGGGAGCGCTGGGCGCAGCCATGCTGGAGGCTGAGGAATGGCGCAAACGGTCGTTCAAGCGCATTCATCAACTGCGGCAGCATGAGGCCGCCAAGAAGAGTTTTGCCTGCACGGAAGCGCTCTCCATGAAAGACGTGCTCCTGTTGCGGGACCGAGCGGAGAATGTAAGGCTACCGGTGGCTGGCCCGAACGGAGACGGCGGGAACGCCATACCGGACCACCACCCGCTTACGGAAACAGCAAATTTGAAATCTCAGATTTCAGACAGGATCGAAGCGGACCTGATACCGGACCACCACCCGCTTGCGGAAACAGCAAATTTGAAATCTCAAATTTCAAATAAGATCGAAGCGTACCTGGGAATCGATATCGGCTCGGTAAGCACCAACTTGGTGGTTACCGATGCGGCAGGCAATCTTCTGAAAGAAATCTACCTGCCCACGCAAGGGCGGCCCATCGAGGTGGTTGACCGGGGGCTCAAGGAGATCGAGGCCGAACTCGGGACTCGGCTCGACATTCGTGGCGTGGGGACCACGGGTTCCGGCCGCGAGCTGATCGGCGAACTGGTGGGCGCCGACACGGTAAACGACGAGATCACCGCCCACAAGACCGGGGCCATGCACGTCTGCCAGCAAATGGGCATGGAGCCGGTGGATACTATCTTCGAAATCGGCGGGCAGGACTCAAAGTTCATCCGCATTGAGAAGGGCGTGGTGGTGGACTTCACCATGAACGAAGCCTGCGCCGCCGGCACCGGCTCGTTCCTGGAAGAGCAAGCCGAGAAGCTGGGGATTTCCATCAAGGAGGAATTCGCGCGCCTGGCGCTGGCCTCCGCCAATCCAGCACGGCTGGGTGAACGTTGCACGGTCTTCATGGAGCGCGACGTCACGGGGCTGCTGCTGAAGGGCGCGGAGGTGGGGGATCTCGCGGCGGGCCTGGCTTATTCCGTGGCCTTGAACTACCTGAACCGCGTGGTGCGTGGAAGGAAAATCGGCAACGTCATCTTCTTCCAGGGGGGAACCGCTTACAACGACGCCGTGGCGGCCGCCTTCTCCCAAGTCCTCGGCAAGCGGATTGTTGTCCCGCCGCATAACGGCGTGATCGGGGCCATCGGCATGGCGCTCATTGCGCGCGACCGCATGAAGGGCGCCGACCGCCCCAGCCGTTTCCGGGGCTACGACCTCTACCGGGTGCAGTTCACCGCGCGGGACTTTGTCTGTCGCGCCTGCTCGAATTACTGCGACATGAAAGAGTTCACCATCGAGGGAGAACGCACCTACTGGGGGGATCAGTGCTCTGACAAGTTCCGCAAGCGGGCGCGTTCCGACCGCAAGCCCATCCTCGAGGATCTGCTCGACTACCGTGACAAGCTGCTGGAAGAAGTTCTGCTGCCCGCCCGAGGTTCGAGGCCTAGCGTGGGCATCCCGCGCACCATGTTCTACTACGATCGCTTCCCCTTCTGGTGCGCCTACTTCCAGGAACTGCAATTCGACGTGGTGCTCTCCGCCACGACAGACCGGAAAATCTCCACCCGGGGTGAGGAGTTGGCCGTGGCGCAGCCCTGCTTCCCGGTACAGGTAGCGCACGGGCACGTCCTGGACTTGCTGGACAAAGAGGTGGACTACCTGCTGCTGCCCAACGTCGTCAACGCCGAAGCTCCGCCGAGCGGCGTGGATTCGCACCTCTGCCCCTGGAATCAGACGCTCCCCTTTGTGGTACGCGCAGCGCCGCAAGTGGAGAGCGCGCGCACCAAGTTGCTGATCCCTACCGTGCATTTCCGCTTCGGGCGGAAGCACGTCGAGAAAGAGCTGGCAGGGTTCGCTCGCACACTCGGCATTTCGCGCCAGCAGAGCGATCGCGCGGTGACGGCGGGCTACGCCGCCCAGGGAGCCTTTACGGAGGCCGTGCTGGAGGCAGGCGCTCAGGCCCTGGCCCAGCTCAAGGAGAGCGGCGAGCCGGCGTTGGTGCTGGTGGGGCGTCCTTACAACCTCTACGACCGTAGTGTCAACTGCGACATCCTGCGCAAGCTGCGCGCGCTTTATGGGGTCAATGTTCTGCCCATGGATTTCCTCCCCCTGGACTTCGAAGACATCACCGAGGTCAACGCGAATATGTACTGGAACTCCGGGCGGCAGATTCTGGCGGCGGCGCAATTGACTCGCCGCTACCCCAACCTGCACCTGGTCTATATCTCGAACTTCAAGTGTGGACCGGACTCGTATATCAAGTCGTTCCTCGACGATGCCGCCGGCAAGCCCTCGCTGGTGCTCCAGTTCGACGGCCACTCGAACGACGCCGGGTTTATCACCCGCTGCGAAGCCTATCTCGATAGCAAAGGATTTCTGCGATGCCCCTCTTCGACCACCGTCATGTAAGCCGTCGCATAAGCGCCGGGCATCCCCTGGCGGGCAAGACGGTTTACATCCCCACCATGGCAGAAGGCAGTTCCGAGGCGTTCGCGGCAGTTTTTCGCTGGCTGGGCATTGATGCGCAGCCCACCCCGCCCTCCAACGAGCGGACACGCGAGCTGGGAAGCAAGTATACGACCGGCGATGAGTGCTACCCAGCCAAGGTTACGGTGGGCGATTTCCTCCGAGTCATCGAAATGCCGGGCTTCAGGCCTGCGCGCGCGGCGTTCTTCATGCCTACGGCCGAGGGTCCGTGCCGGTTCGGCCAGTACGCCCCTTTCCTGAAGAAAATCCTGCGCCAGGCCGGTTACGGCGACGTCCAGATCCTGTCGCCCACCAGCCAGAATGGCTACGCTGATCTGGGCGACATTACCAACGCCTTCTTTCGGGCAGGCTGGCGGGCGCTGGTCGCGGCAGACACGCTCCACCGCGCCTTGCTTAAGACCCGCCCCTATGAGAAAAGCCCAGGCGCCTCGGACCGCGTCTTCCAGGTGTCCCTCCAAGACTTGTGCCAAACACTGGACGCAAGTTGCGCGGACATGCACTGCCAGCTCCTGAGCTTGGTCGAGTCGATGATCCGGGCGCGCGAGAGGTTCCGGCGCGTCCCGACCCACTACGATCCCGAAACTCCACTGATTGGCGTGGTGGGGGAGATCTTCTGCCGCCTGAATACCTTTTCCAATGAAGACTTGATACGCAAGTTGGAAAGCTATGGAGCCGAGTGCTCCCTGAGCCACATTGCTGAATGGGTGGCCTACACCAACACCGAGCAGGAACGAAAGCTTCGCCTGCGTGGACGGGTCATTTCTCTGGATATGCTAAAGGCGCGCTTGCGGACGTACATCCAGCATTCCGATGAGCACACTCTGATCGCCCCGTTCCATGAGGACTTCGTGGGTTACGAGGAGCCGGAAGTCGAGGAGGTTATAGAACTAGCCTGGCCCTATTTGCCGGTCTGCGGGGCGCAGGGTGAAATGGTCTTGAGCGTGGGGAGGGCGGCTTATCTTGCCCTTCACGGGGCCGACGGCGTCATCGATATCAGTCCCTTCACGTGCATGAACGGAATTGTGAGCGAGGCCATCTATCCCAAGCTCAGCAAGGAGTACGGCGGTATCCCCATTCGCAATTTCTATTTCGATGGCACGCAGTCCGACCTCGACCGTGACTTGGGCATCTACCTCGAACTCGCCCGATCCTACCGCGAGAAAAAGGCTCATCCGCGCAAGTATGCTCCCTATTTCACCCAGCCCGTCGCTTGAAGTGCATCGTTTCTCGTCTTGAAGTAATGAAATGAAACTGGAAATTGGAAACTAGAAAATGGAAACTGGAAAATGACCCTCCCGGTGGCCAGTTTCCAGTTTCTATTTTCCAATTTCCGTCTCCTCTATGGCTTCCTCCATTCTTCCCAATCTTTCAAAACGGCCTTGGTCATTTGATGAACGGCCTCGTGCAGCCAGTCCGGCTTGCGTCTACCCAGGTCGCGCCGAACGGCCTTGATTGCGTCCTTGCTCCCCAGGTGGATATTTGCGGTCTCGAAACCCATGGCGTGGAGCAACCGCTGCTCATCTCGCTTCTCAGGCAGGGCGGCCAGTTCGATGCGAGAACAATCGGGTGATAGCCGGCGCACGATCCATTTGCCGCGTAAATGCACGAAGGGGTCAAGCACCCGCGCGGCTTTGGTGATGATGTCCTCATAAAATATCTTCTGCGGGCCTTTACCTTCATTTGCCCAAACACACGCCGAAGGCCGCATCGCCTTCGCCTCGCGCGCGACCCTTCCTCCTCCCCAGTCTGCGATCGCCACGTAACGTTCCCGCCCAAGGCTCCCCAGCCCTGCCACCCGATGGGCAACGCGATAAATCAATCCTCGTTCCGGCAACAATTCCTCGAGCGCCTTCCTGGCACTCTTAGGGATTTCGCCCCGCACCGTGGGTAAGGTATTCATCTTTCCCCAAAACTGAACAGGGTCGCGGAGTTCGCCGGTGACGGCTTCGCGCAGCCACTTGTCATTCTCCTCCAGAACGAATGGCTTGCCCCCTTGTTCGAGACCTTCGTGGTAACCGCTTAGAATACTCTTGCACGCGGCTTGCGTGGTGAGCGCCAAATGGCTGGCAGCAATGGCCACGTGCGCGCTGACCGCGAGCCTGACAAGGTCGTTGGTGTAGGCCATTGGATAGGCCTCGTCAAAATCGTTCACGCCCCAGATCAGGCGTCCTTCGACGTCGCGCCACGTCCCGAAATTCTCCAAGTGAAGATCGCCCACAGCCAGGATTCGAGGCGCCTTGGCAAGATCCGGACACACTTCCGGCCACACTTGAACCCACCGATAGAATGTGGCGCGCAAAAAGGGGAACGGCGCCTCCCCCATCCGGGAGTGCTTCAACGCCAAGTCCGCCTGGACGAGAGTGAGGCGCTCGCCCAGCCATGCTTCGTACCTCTTGGTCGCCTTTTTAATCCTCATTTCGGCATTGTTCCCTATGTCAGCGAAGTGAGCATGACGGGGCTTACTCGCGCCTGACAGCAAGGAGGGAGGTTACCCCGGCAGGGAGTCTTTTGGCAAGTCCTAGGAGTTTCTCAAACAACGCTCCGCACCAATCGACCCAGGAGAGTTATACTCACCACACTATGAAGGGATTTCCAGTTGGGAAATTGCCGCCGCGCATTCTCCAGGCCCTCTTGGCCCAGTGCCGAGTGTCAAGACGCTCCAGAGTCGTTCTGGGCCCGCGCTTCGGTGAGGATGCCGCCGTAATCGACTTTGGCGCCAAATACCTTGTGGCGAAAACAGACCCAATTACCTTCACTTCGGAGCGCCTCGGTTGGTACGCGGTTAACATTAATGGCAATGATGTCGCCACTCTGGGAGCGCGTCCGCTCTGGTTCCTGGCGACTTTACTGCTTCCTGAAAAAGCCACGTCGTTGCCACTGGTCCGCAAGATCTTTAGGGAGACGCTTCGTGCCTGCCGGGAGTTAGGTGTGACACTCTGTGGCGGTCACACAGAGATCACCCGTGGCATCGACCGTCCAATTATGGTTGGTCAGATGCTAGGGGAGGTCGGCAAATCGAAACTAGTTCGAAAGGACAGCCAGCAACCGGGAGACCTCGTGCTGCTCACTCGTGGCATTGCGATCGAGGGCACGGCCATCCTGGCAAGGGAAAAGCGTCTTACCCTCGCCCGGAAACTGCCGATGAAAACTCTGCGCCATGCTGAGCGGTTGCTCTTCCGTCCGGGGATTAGCGTAGTCCGGGACGCATTGCTCGCGCAACGGCATGGTGAAATCCACGCCATGCACGACCCCACCGAGGGCGGACTGACCTCAGGGTTGTACGAACTCGCAAAGGCTGGCGGCGTGGGGTTGCGCATCTGGAAAGACAAGGTCCCCGTTCTCGAGGAGACACGCAGTTTCAGCGAAATCCTGGGATTCGATCCCTTTGCATTGATTGCATCGGGTGCATTGCTGGTGGTCGCGAGTGCGAACTCGACCCCGAACCTGCTTCGCGCTTACACTCGCCATGGTGTAAGAGCCGCCATCATCGGCGAGGTCAGGGAAGCCGCGGAGGGCATCCAAGTGGTCGAGAAGAACCGCGTAAGGCAGCTTCGGGTTCCCGCCAGAGATGAGATTGCCCGCCTGCTCGAATAGATAAAGAGTAAACTGCACGGGTTCAAGTAGCGGGAGGCTTGGGTGGCAGGCCATAGGAGCATGACAACCCCTTCGCTGATTCTCAACGACCGTGCTCCTTCTCGCAGCTTGCGTGGCTGATGGAGTTCGGTTTCGCAAGGGTGCAGGCATTGTAGCGGCGCTTCAAAAGGAGGCCTAAGAGCGGTTGGCACGGGCATCCTTTCGTGCTATATTGAGGAAGTGAGCTGAGTCGTTTCAGGTAAGCTTGTGCGCCTTCTTAGGAACGCTCCGGTTCGAATAATGGGGGAAAACTAGGGTCAAGACTCGGCGCTTGTGGAGGCCCAGCGACGCCTTCCATTGCGAGTTTGCTCGACGGGTTGATTCCCAACCTGCTGGGCGCAAGTCTCACAAGGCTTAGGCCCTATCCCCCTATGAAACCTCAATGAATGCTTGGCTGCAAGTCCTGAATTATCTCAAGACGAAGGTCAACACGCAGAGCTACCAGACTTGGTTGAGGCCTACGCGGTTCAGCCACGTAGAAAACGAAGCCATTGTAGTGTGCGTCCCGAACCATGAGTTCCAAGAATGGATCCAGGAGAATTACGGCGGCCTTGTCACTGAGGCCTTAGACCACCTAAAATTGGGTTTCAGGGAGATTCACTACATTTTCGGGGAGAATGCAGAGAAAAAGAGTGTGAACGGTAACGACGCGAAACCTTTGCAGAGGAAGCTGGACTTTGATTCCGTCGACCACCAACTCAACCCCAAGTATACCTTCGAGACATTCGTAGTCGGTTCTTGTAACCAATTCGCTCACGCGGCGGCAAGCGCGGTGGCGCAGGCTCCAGCAAAGGCTTACAACCCGCTTTTCCTTTACGGGGGAGTCGGCTTGGGGAAGACCCACCTCATGCAGGCTGTTGGCCACGTGATTAAGCACAACTGGAAGGAGATGCGGTTGGCTTACGTCTCCTCGGAAGCTTTCACCAACGACGTCATAAACTCCCTTCGATACGACCGCATGGTGTCATTCCGGGATAAGTATAGAAACGTCGATGTGCTCCTCATGGACGACATCGAGTTCATCGCCGGAAAAGAACGGACAGCGGAAGAGTTCTTCCACACTTTCAATACCCTCTATGAGGCTCAGAAGCAGGTCGTGATTTCATGCGACTGTGCGCCAAAGGAAATCCCTGGTCTGGAAGAGAGGTTGCGCTCCCGCTTCGCCTGGGGTCTGACTGCTGATCTGCAAGCTCCTGATCTTGAGACCAAAAGGGCCATTCTGGCCAAGAAATGCGAAGAGCGAGCCCTTGCTCTGCCTGACGAGGTCAGTGACTTCGTGGCGCGCAAGATCAAGTCCAGTGTGCGTGACCTCGAAGGCGCGCTGAATCAACTCATCGCCTATTCCTCTCTGACCGGCGCCGAGATTTCGCTTTCGATGGCGCAGCAGGTGCTGAAGAATCTCGTGGATCTGGGGGAACGCCGCGTCTCGCTCGAAAACATTCAGCGGGCCGTCTGCCAGCAGTTTGGTTTAACGCTCCCTCAATTGAAATCAAAAAATAACAGCCGCCCTGTTTCGTACCCCCGACAGGTTGCGATGTACCTTGCGAAGGAGCTTACCACCGCGTCGCTACCGCAGATTGGCAGGGAGTTCGGCGGGAAACACCACACGACCGTGTTGCACTCTATCAACAAGATTACACAATTGCGCCAGGCAGACAGAGAATTGAACAGACTTCTCAACAAGCTTCGCGATAGTCTCAGTTCAACTTAGCAGCTTTTTTATGACGTTCATGATAAGAAAACATGTGAATCTCTCCCGGCCACCCAACAGCGAACTGAAATTCACAGTTTCACGAGTCCTGTGCACAGGGCAAGTATCTGTAACCGGATGTTTGGGAAAGCGTTCCACACTTTTCCACACTTCCACAGCATCTACTACGAACAATCTCTTCTAATAGGATACAAATAAAATGGATTTCTCCATCGAAAAGTCTCAGCTCTTAAAAGAATTGGCGCTTACTCAGGGAGTGGTCGAGAAGAAAACGACTATTCCTATTCTCTCTAATCTACTGGTTGAGGCGGAGGAGCAGATTCTTAGGATTAGCGCTACCGATCTCGACCTTGGGGTGTGTTGCCATTGCCCGGCGAAGGTGAAGAGCCCGGGTTCGGGGACAATTCCTGCCAAGCGTCTGCTTGAGATTGTGCGATCTCTTCCCGAAGCTGAGGTTCACTTCAAGGCATTGGAGAACCACTGGGTGCAGGTTACGTGTGAACGCTCGTCCTTTAAGTTGGTGGGAATGGCAAGGGACAATTTTCCAATGCTGCCGACTCTCCCGCCTGCTTTGGCAACGCTCCCTGCGAATGTTTTTGCGACCGCCATCCAGAAGACCGTCTTCGCTATCTCCAACGAGGAGTCCCGGTACACCTTAAATGGGGGCCTACTGCTACTCAAGCCCGGCAGTGCGACCATGGTGGCAACCGATGGGCACAGGCTTGCCCTGATTGAGCGAGATATCGAGGTTCCCGGGCTTAAGAATGAGTTGAGGCTACTGATCCCCAAGAAGGCTATGGGGGAGCTTGTGAGGCTACTTTCGGAAGGGGAAGGGGAGTTGCCGGTTAGCATATCAAAGGACGAGAGCCATCTCTTCTTTTCTCTTGGCCAGCGAGTCTTGATTTGCCGGATGTTGACGGGCCAATTTCCAAACTATGAGGCCGTCCTTCCCCGCGAAAACAACCGCGTCATAGAACTCGACAAGGAAACAATCTCCGCTGCTGTGCGTCGCGTTGCCTTGCTGGCCGACGAACGCTCGCGTGCGGTGCGGATGCATTTGGAGAAAGGACAATTGGAAATATCCTCGTCGAGTGGTGAGTACGGTGAGGCCCGCGAAGTACTCGATATATCCTACCAAGATGAAGCTATGCAGATTGGCTTCAACTACCAGTACCTGCTGGATTTCTTCGCCGTGCTGGAAGAGGCTGGGAAGATCAATCTTGAGTTGAAGGATGAGCAGAGCGCCGGGCAACTGCGGCCGGTTGAGCAAGGGCCGTACCGGTATCGGTACGTAGTGATGCCCATGCGGATTTAGCCGCCCACCGCGGCGGGATGACCTCTCATCGGCTTCTGGCGGCGCGTGGGTCGGTAGCGTTGGGTTCTGAATGACGGAGAGAGGAAGGGGCAATAATTCTGAAGAGGAGTCAGCAGTCAGATTGGCTTGGTGAAGCGGAGCCGGCGGGGAGACTCCTTCTCCGCCGGCTTTCTTGTGCAGGCTGGAATCGGATGGGAGGTTTCAGGAACAGGTGAGCAAGCAAAAGCCGGCAGAACCTGACGGAGCGCAGGCTTACGACGCCGCTAGCATTAAGGTGCTTGGCGATTTGGAGGCGGTGCGCAAGAGGCCGGCGATGTACATAGGATCGACGGGTGCCATGGGTCTACACCACCTGGTTTGGGAGGTGGTGGATAATTCTGTCGACGAGGCGCTGGCAGGCTACTGCGACCGCATCGACGTCGTCGTCCATAGTGATAACTCGGTGACGGTTGTCGACAACGGGCGCGGCATTCCAGTCGATTTGCACAAGGAGGAAGGGCGTTCGGCGGCGGAAGTTGTGATGACGGTCCTTCACGCGGGGGGTAAGTTTGACACCAACAGCTACAAGGTCTCCGGCGGCTTGCACGGTGTGGGAGTCTCAGTTGTCAATGCGCTCGCAGAGCGGCTCGAGCTGGAAATATGGCGCGACGGGTACACCTGGGAACAATCCTATGAACGTGGAAAGCCCGTCCAAGATTTGAAGAGGGCGGGCAAAACCGAGCGCCGTGGCACCAAAATTACTTTCCTCCCGGACGCCAAGATCCTCGACGCGATTGACTTCAACTACGATACCTTGGCTCAGCGCCTGCGCGAGCTTTCCTTCCTGAATAAAGGCCTTACCATCCGCCTCAAGGACGAACGGAGCAACAAACAGGCGGAATTTCATTACCACGGCGGAATTGCGGAGTTCATCAAGCACCTCAACAAGAACAAAGAGGTGCTTCACCCCACTCCGATTTATGCCGAGGCTGACCGCGACGACGTCCACATGGAGTTTGCCCTCCAGTACAACGACGGCTACGCGGAGACGGTTTTCTCTTTTGCCAACAACATCAACACTGTGGACGGTGGTACACACCTGTCAGGTTTCCGCTCGGCGCTCACTCGGGCCATCAATCAATACGGCCAGAATCAGGGGCTATTTAAGGACGTGAAGGAGAACCTCCAGGGCGAGGATGTGCGCGAAGGTCTGGTGGCAGTGATCAGCGTCAAACTCCCGCAACCGCAATTCGAAGGCCAGACCAAAGGGAAGCTCAACAGTGACATCCAGAGTACGGTGGCCAGCTTCGTTTACGAGAAGCTGATGGAGGCTTTCGAGAAAAACCCTACCGTGGGCCGGAAGGTCTGTGCTAAAGCGATCGACGCTTCGCGCGCCCGCGAGGCGGCGCGCAAGGCGCGCGAATTGACGCGGCGCAAAGGCGCACTCGATTCCGGCGGACTTCCCGGGAAGTTGGCAGATTGCCAGGAGAGAGACCCCGAGCGCTGTGAACTCTTCCTGGTCGAGGGTGATTCGGCGGGCGGTTCTGCAAAGCAGGGGCGCGACCGCCGCTATCAAGCCATCCTGCCCTTGCGAGGAAAAATCCTGAATGTTGAAAAAGCGCGCTTCGACAAGATGCTGGGCCATGAGGAGATCCGCGCCCTCATCACTGCGCTTGGCACGGGCATTGGGAAGGATGACTTCGACGTCACGAAACTCCGCTATTCCAAGATCATCATCATGACTGACGCGGACGTGGACGGATCACACATCCGCACTTTGCTGCTTACCTTCTTCTATCGTCAGATGCCGGAATTGGTGGAGCGCGGGCACGTCTATATTGCCCAGCCGCCGCTTTACCTGATTAAAAAAGGCAAGTCCCTGCGCTACATCCGGGACGAGAAGGAGTTTCGGCGCGAAATCATGCGCCGGGCCACGGAAGACCACACCGTCGAAGTGGGCGACGGGAAGAAGACTAAGCTCCAGGGTGGTGAGCTGACCAACTTTCTGATGGCGTTGGCCGAATACGTCGAACTCTTCGATAAGCTTGAAAAAAGGCTTGGCGATGAGCGCCCTATCAATGCCCTGCTGAAAGCTGAACTGGGTAAGAAGATGGAACTCGAGAACAAGGATAAACTCGAGTTGGTCGCCAGGGAACTTAAGGCGGAGGGATTCACCATAACCCTCCGTCTCGACGAGGAGCACAACCTGTACACCTTAACCTTTGCCAGCGACACGCTTGGCGAGCGAACCATCGATTGGGACCTGGTCTCAAGCGCCGACTATAAGCGCCTGCTTGACCTCTATCGGCGCGTGCGCGATTACGATAAGCCCCCCTTTATCATTGCCACTAATGGCACGCAATTGACCATCGAGGACCGCGGGCAACTCCTCGAGCACGTCATGGCGCTGGGGAAAAAAGCGTTCACCGTGCAGCGCTTCAAGGGCTTGGGAGAAATGAATCCGGATCAACTCTGGCAGACCACTATGGACGCCGAGCAACGCGTGCTGCTCCAGGTGAAAGTCGAGGACCATGTGGAGGCAGATTCCATCTTCACCGTGCTCATGGGCGACGTCGTCGAGCCGCGCCGGCAGTTCATCGAAGATAACGCGCTGGATGTGAAGAACCTGGATATTTGACCCCTCTTTTTCAATCGGTAACCCCAACGGCGTGTGAAATCCGTTACAATAGAATGGAGAAGTCTTGTAGCAGCGGCGCCCGTGGAGAGCGCGAAAGTGGTGGTCACAGAACAGGGGCGCAGACGACCCGCAACCCAGAAGGGGAAGAAAACTGCCCAACTTGCCGACCATGCGGCCTTTGGCATGTGGGCGGACCGTGAAGACATGAAAGACGTTCACGCGTGGCTGAAGAAGATTCGCGCGCCGAGATACGACCGCCTGGGCAGACATCGGCCTAAGCCGTAGTAGCGCAAAGAGGAACTGTCACAATGGGTGACCAAGAACTATTCAAGCCGACGCGGGAAATACCCGTCAACATCGAAGACGAGATGCGCAAGTCGTATCTCGACTATGCGATGAGCGTCATCATTGGGCGGGCGCTGCCTGATGTGCGCGACGGGCTCAAGCCGGTGCATCGGCGAATTCTTTACGCCATGTACAAAGAGGGGAACACCTCCGACAAGCGCTACATCAAGTGCGCTGGCGTGGTCGGCGAAGTTATCAAAAAATATCACCCCCACGGCGACGCGGCCGTTTACGACACCCTGGTGCGCATGGCGCAAGACTTCAACATGCGCTACCTCCTCATCGACGGGCAGGGCAATTTCGGTTCGGTGGATGGCGATCCCCCTGCGGCCTACCGGTATACCGAGTGCCGCTTGGCGCGCATCGCCGAAGAGATGCTGGAGGACATTGAAAAGGAGACGGTGGACTTTATCCCCAATTTTGACGAGTCCACGGAAGAGCCCACGGTCCTCCCTACCCGCATCCCCAATCTCTTGACCAGCGGCTCGGATGGGATCGCCGTCGGGATGGCGACCAAGATCCCTCCGCATAACCTGACGGAAATCATCGACGCAACGATCCTCCTTATCAACAAGCCCAACGCTTTAATTGACGAAGTACTGTCGCTCGTTCCTGGTCCGGATTTCCCGACGGGTGCTTATCTATACGGCAAAAGCGGAATTAAATCAGCCTATGAGACAGGCCGCGGCCAATTCACGATGCGGGCCAAGGCGGCCATCGAGCGTCCCACCAAAGAAAAGCAACAGATCGTGATCACGGAAATACCCTACCAGGTGAACAAGTCGAAAGTCATCGAGCGCATCGCGCAGCTCGTTCAAGAGAAGAAGATCGAGGGCATCTCCGACGTTCGCGACGAGTCTGACCGCGACGGGATGCGCATTGTCGTGGAGTTGAAGCGCGGCGAGCAGCCGGAAGTCATCCTGAACAACCTCTACAAACATACCCAGCTCCAGGAAAACTTCGGCATGATCATGCTGGCCATTGTCAACGGCCAGCCGCGCACCCTGCCGCTCATCGAAGCCATCCAGCTCTTCATTGACCACCGCGTCAACGTGGTTCGGCGGCGCACCGCTTATGATTTGCGCAAGGCCCAGGAGCGCGCCCACATCCTGGAAGGGTTCCTCAAGGCGCTTCGACACCTTGATGCCATCATCAAACTGATTCGCGCCTCCAAGACGCCGCCCGAAGCGCGCCAAGGTTTGATCGCCCAGTTTGAATTCACGGAGCGGCAGGCCCAGGCCATCCTGGAGTTACAGTTGCAGCGCCTGACGGCCCTGGAGCGCGAAAAAATCCAGCAGGAATATGACGAGCTTCAGAAGAAGATTGCACAATACGAAGAAATACTGGCCAGCGAAAAGGTGCTGAAGAAAGTCATTGTGAATGAGTTAAGGGAAATCCAGAAGGACTACGGAGACCTGCGGCGAACGGAGATCATCGAGGAGCAGGCGGAAATCAAGCTCGAGGACCTGATCGCCGTCGAGGATGTGGTCATCACCGTCTCGCATTCCGGCTACCTCAAGCGCACCCCGCTCAGCATTTACCGCCAGCAAATTCGCGGCGGCAAGGGGCGCCTGGGGATGAAGACCCGCGACGAGGATTTCGTCGAGCACCTTTTCATCGCTTCTACGCACAGCTACATCCTGGTTTTCACCAACACCGGCAAGATGTATTGGCTGAAGGTCTATGAAATCCCGGACGTGGGAGCCGCGGGGAGAGGCAAGAACATCGTCAATCTGGTCAACCTCGCTTCCGGAGAGAAAGTCGCGGCGGTCGTAGTCGTCAGGGAGTTGCCGGACGAACCGAAGGATGTGACCATCGAGGGCGAGACTTATGCTGCGGAAGGATACGTGACGCTGGTGACGCGTCTCGGCATCATCAAGAAGACGCGCTTGGCGGAATTCTCCAGCCCCAACTCGCGCGGCATTATCGCCATGAAAGTCGAGGAAGGCGATGCGCTGATCGGCGCCACGCTGACCTCCGGGCGCGATACCATTTTCCTCGCCTCGCATGAAGGCATGGCCATTCGTTTCCCGGAGAGCGACGTGCGCGACATGGGACGCGCTGCCTATGGCGTCTACGCCATGGACCTGGAGAAAGGCGACTACATCGTCGGCATGGAGATCGTGGGCGAGAAGGAGTTGATCCTCTCCGTCAGCGAGAAAGGGTACGGCAAGCGAACCCAGATCACGGAATATCGACTGCAGTCCCGCGCGGGCAAAGGCGTGATCAATCTGAAGACGGTTGAACGCAATGGCAAGGTTGTCGGCGTGTTGAGCGTGAGCGAAGAGTCGGAGGTTATGCTGATCAGCCAGCAGGGCAAGATTACCCGCCTGGATGCCAGCACCATTCGCGAATCGGGCCGTTCCGCGCAGGGAGTAAGGCTGATTAACCTCGAAGAAGGCGACCAGGTCGCTGCGGTCTGCCTGGTCAGCAGCGAGAACGGCGACAACGGAACCCAGCAGTCGAAACTCATTCAATAGGGGCGGAATCCAATCGTATATGTGTGGGGGCGTGTGAGCGCAGCCCCCTCGTCGTTTCAGATGGTTTTGAGTCTTGGACCCACTGGCGTTATTGTGTGAGGCAGGTGACAGAGATGGGTGAACCGGAAGCGAAGGAACAAAGACTGCTCGAACAACTGCGGGAGGTGCCGTCGCTGGTGGTTGCCTATTCGGGCGGGGTGGACTCGGCGTATCTCGCCTATGCAGCGCACCAGGCGCTGGGCGACCGCATGCTGGCGGTGACCGCGCTGAGCGCCAGTTACTCCGAGCGCGACCGGCAAGAGGCGCAGGCCGTCGTGGCGCGCTTCAAGCTGCCGCACGAATTCATCACCACCGACGAACTCTCGAACCCCGCCTATCGCGCCAACAATCCTGAGCGCTGCTACTTTTGCAAGGACGAACTGTTTGACAAACTCGATGAACTCGTCGCCCAGCGCGGCTTTGCGGCGGTGGCTTACGGCATTAACGTGGACGACCAGGGCGACTGGCGGCCCGGCCAGCGCGCCGCGCGTGAGCACAAAGTTCTGACTCCGCTGCTCGATGCGGGTCTCACCAAGGCCGATATCCGCGAGCTTGCCCGCCGCGCCGAGGTGCCGGTCTGGAATCGCCCCGCTTCCGCCTGCCTCTCCTCGCGCATTGCCTACGGCATCGAGGTCACGCCGGAACGTTTGGCGATTGTGGAAAAGGGCGAAGAGGCTCTACGCGCACTTGGCTTCCGGCAGTTCCGCGTTCGCCATCACGATAACCTGGTACGGCTTGAAATCGCTCCGGAGGAACTGCCGCGCGCCTTGAACCCGGAGATGGCACACCGGTTTGTCGAGATCTTCAAGCCTCTGGGATTCGCCTACATTACGCTGGATCTTGAGGGCTATCGGACCGGCTCGCTGAACGCCCAAATCGTGCGCATCAAGGAGAGCGCCACGCCTCCGAAATAGCGGACCGCAGCTTACCTGATGAAACGCCTGTCATTCTGAGCCCGTCGGCTGGCGGACGAAGAATCCCCGCAGTGGTCTTTTGGGCCTGGCTAGACTGGGCTATGTATGTAGCGTATCCTTGAGCGGGCGAAGCGCAAAGTGTATCAAAATGCAACACTCATACGCTTTTCCATATGTCCCCAGCACACTTCTAACCCCTTGAAAACAAACGGAAACATGATGTCGCTGGCGCAGAACACTTCAAAAAATCGAGAGATGTGGAAAAGATGGAAATCCCGTCAGCACCGCTCTTACTTCGCAAACTCTTTGGCCACGCGGATGGTGTTGGAGTGGATTTGAATCGTGTCCTCGAGTTGCCGAGCGTAGCCGCCCGCCAAGGTGACCGCGACCGGTATATTCCTCCCGCTTGCCTTCTCAAAGACTAAGCGGTCGCGCTTTTCGAGGCCCTCGAGAGAGAGTTTCAACCCCCCAAGTTGATCGTCGCGGTAGGGATCGGCGCCGGCGAGGTAGAAGATCAGGTCGGGCCTGAATTCCGCCAGCGCCCTATCCAATCCCTGTGTAAGTTCCCTCAAGTACTCTTCATCCCCGACGCCGTCGCGGAGGTTGATGTCGAGCGAGCTGGGCGGTTTTGGGTAGGGATAATTGTTCTCCTGGTGAATCGACAGAGTGAAGACGGTGTGATCGCCGCCAAAGATTGCCGCCGTGCCGTTACCCTGGTGGACGTCGCAATCGACGGTCATGGCTTGCTCGATGGTCTTATCCTTTTGCAAGGAGCGAATAGCCACGGCAAAATCATTCAACACGCAGAAACCCTCGCCGTGGTCAGGATAAGCGTGGTGAAAACCGCCGCCCACATTGACGCCCACTCCATCCTCGAGCGCCAAACGCCCGGCCAGAATCGACCCGCCGGCGCAAAGCCAAACGGCCCGGACCAGTTCAGGGGAATAGGGGATCTCCAACCGCAGGACCTCCAGGTACGAGAGCTTGCCGGCTTGGAGTTTGCGCAAGTATTCCCGGTGGTGAACCAACGCAATATCGTCATCCGAGGCTGGGGGAGGCTCGACGAAATCTCCCGGCTCGGCGATATGCTCGCGCAGCAGCTTTTCTTTGACAAGACGATACTTGATGGACGGGAACACGTGGCTCCCGAGGTTTAAGTCATAACGATCTGAATAGACGAGTTTCAAGAGGATGCCCCCACCAACGGGATTCTAACATTTACTTCTCCCTGGGCAAACCTCGCTAATCGGGTGGGCCGAGGCTTGGAACGCATCTTAAGGGGGCGACGCTGGAGCAAGAGTTGGGCAGCACTTCCGGTGTTTCCATGTTAATCGAGGTCTGCCGGCCATTCCGGGTGGCGATAATGTTCGAAGAGCCGCGCAATTTGCTCCACTGTGACCCGTGCCACTGACAACTCGGGTATCGCATCCTCCTCGAAGAACCTCGCTTCCGTCTCCGCGCCCCCGGCAGGCACTTGGCTTAAGAGTTCGCAGCGGATGAAGAGTTTATAGGCGTGGTGCGGAAAGGGAGGATGGGCGTGTTTGTTCCGGTCATACAAGGCGAGCAATTTGACAGCATGGGTTGTGTAACCGGATTCCTCGAACACCTCTCGGACAACGGCCTCGCGGGGAGACTCCCCGACATCCGCCCATCCTCCGGGCAGACTCCAGGTCCCGTCTTCGGGCTCCTTCACAAAGAGCAGCGTGCCGTCGCGAAACACCACGCCTCTTACATCCACTTTGGGCGTAGCGTAACCCTCCTCGCGCGCAAAGAAATCTCGAACGAGGGTTGTTTCAACCCCGGTGTGCGCCGCCATAATTTCCGCCGCAATATTCCGCACCGAGGTATATCGCTCGATGTCGAAGGGATCGCGCGAAAAGGTGAGACCGTTTTGCGCGAGGGCATTCAATCGGCTGGCCCAGTCGGCCCATCTTGCATCCATGCCAGGCTCCTTTGGCGGTCCTCAAGGGTGGTTTCGACTGACCGTGGCGGGGAGGGCTCTGTCATTCCACCGTCACCGACTTCGCCAAGTTTCTCGGCTGGTCCACGTCGCAACCGCGAAGCACGCCGATGTGGTAAGCGAGGAGTTGGAGGGGGATAGCTTCCAGGATGGTCGAGAGCGTCCCGCTGGTGTGAGGCAGAACCACCAGATGGTCCGCCATGGCGCGCACTTCGCGGTCGCCTTCGGTCACCAGGGCGATGATCGTGGCGCCGCGCGCCTTGGCCTCCTTGATGTTGGAGATGGTGCGCTCGTAACGCTGCCGGGAAAAGGGGGAGTCCCAGTTGCAGGTGGCAATCACCACCACCGGCAGCCCGTCGGAGATGAGAGCGATGGGGCCGTGCTTCATCTCTCCTGCCGGATATGCTTCGGCGTGAATGTAGGAAACCTTCTTCATCTTGAGCGCGCCTTCCAAAGCCACGGGGAAGTGCACGCCACGACCGAGAAAAAGAAAATCCGAAGACCTGTAGAAGTGTTGGGCCAGCTCGGCAATCTCATCGTCCCGCTGGAGGACGGACTCCAGTTGTTTCGGCAGCGCGGCCAAGGCCTTCAACCAGGACTTGCTATCTTCAAAGGAGAGCAGGCCGCGCACCTGTGCCAGGTAAAGCGCGAAGAGGTAGAGGGCGGTCAACTGTGCGGTAAACGTCTTGGTCGAGCCCACACCAATCTCCGGGCCCGCATGGGTGTAAATCGTGCCATGCGCTTCGCGTGAAACCATGCTTCCCAGCACGTTACAGATGGCGAGCGTCTTCGAGCCCTTGGCCCGTGCCTCGCGTTGCGCGGCGATGGTGTCTGCCGTCTCGCCGGATTGAGTGATGAGCACGGTCAGGGTGTGCGAGTCCACCAGAGGGTCGCGGTATCGAAACTCCGAGGCGTGGTCCACTTCCACGGGGACACGAGCCACCCGCTCGATCATGATTTTACCCGCCAGGCCCGCGTGGCGTGAGGTCCCGGCCGCCACAATTTTGATGTCGCGGAACGAGCGGAATTCCTCCTCGCGGATTTCCATCTCGTCCAGGAACACCTGGCCGGTTTCAAGCGAGAATCGGCCCAGCGCGGTGTCGCGAACGGCGCGCGGTTGCTCGTAGATTTCCTTGATGGTGAAGTGCTTGAAACCGCCTTTTTCGGCCAGGATCGGATCCCAGGTGATGTGCTGAACGCGGCGTGAGACGGGGTGGCCGTCAAAGTCGCTGAGCTTCACGCCGTTGGGTGTCAGCACGGCCAGGTCGTGGTCGGCGAGAAAGAAAAGATCGCGGGTGTGATAGAGGATGGCGGGAACGTCACTGGCCACAAAGTATTCGTCTTTGCCCAAGCCGATGACCACCGGCGGCCCTTGGCGCACGGCGATAATCTTGTTGGGGTCACGGGTGGAGATAATCGCCAGGGCAAAGACGCCCCGGAGCCGGCGCACGGCGGCGCGCACGGCTTCCTCGAGATTGTTCGAGTTTGAGGCCCCTGCCGCCCCGGAGTTGCCCTCCAAGTATTTCTCCACGAGGTGAGCAATGACCTCCGTATCAACTTCCGTGGCGAACTTGTGCCCTTCGGCTACCAGCTCCTTCTTCAGCTCCAGGTAGTTTTCGATGATTCCATTGTGAACCACGACCACTGTCCCATTACAATCGCGGTGAGGATGTGCGTTCTCTTCCGTGGGGGCGCCGTGGGTGGCCCAGCGAGTGTGCCCCACGCCGTAAGTTCCGTCCACCGGGTTCAGACGGACCACTTCTTCGAGGTTGTGCAGTTTGCCCGTCGCGCGCCGCACCTCGAGGTTGTGGCCCTGAATCACGGCAATGCCCGCCGAGTCGTAGCCGCGGTATTGCAATCGCTGCAATCCTTCCAACAAAACGGGCACCACGCGTTTGTTTCCGATGTAACCAATAATTCCGGACATGTGATCCTTTCAGGTTCTATACGAGGCGTTAATGGTGATGTAGTCGTGTGTCAGGTCGCAGGTCCAGATATGGGCAGAGGCTTTGCCCTGGTGGAGGTCGAGCCGGAGGGTCATTTCCTTCCGGTCAAGCTCCTTACGTGCGGAGGCTTCGTCGAAGCCTGCATCCACCCCGTCCTGGCATAGCAGCAGGTCGTTGACGCGGATATCCACTTTGTTGGGGTCGAAGAGCGCGCCGGAATAACCCGCCGCGCAAATGATGCGGCCCCAGTTGGGATCGCTTCCGGCGATGGCGGTTTTGACCAGCGGTGAGTTCGCGATGGCGCGCGCGATCCGTTCCGCGTCGGAAGGTTTTCTGGCCCCTTGCACCTCGACGATTACCAGTTTCTTTGCGCCCTCTCCGTCCCTGGCTATCATCTTGGCCAGGGTCTGGCAGAGTTGCGTAAGTCCCTCAAGGAACCACGCCCAGCTTGTATTGCCGGGGCGCACGCCGACGGCGGAGGCGCCGCTTGCCAATGCCACCACGGTATCATTCGTGGATGTATCTCCATCCACGGTGATGCGATTGAAAGAGACCTGCACGGCCGCCCGCAGCAAGTTCTGGAGTGTGCGCGGGCCAATGAGCGCATCCGTGGTCAGAAATGAAAGCAGGGTGGCCATGCGCGGATGGATCATCCCGGCGCCCTTGGCGACTCCCGCCAGGTACACGGGTTTTCCGCCTACCTCCGAGCGGACGACGCACGACTTGGGGAACGTGTCGGTGGTCATGATGGCGCGCGCGACCGCCGAGGCGTTCTCAATGGAAAGGCTCTCGACGAGGGAGGGAAGTTGGTTCGTGACCAAGCCGAGCTCGAGCGGTGCCCCGATGACGCCCGTGGAGGCCAGCAGGACCTGCGCGGGTTGGAGACTCAACAGCTTGGCCGCCGCGCGCGCGCTCTCCCGCGCCGTGTGCATGCCCTTGCGGCCCGTGCAGGCGTTGGCATTGCCGGAGTTCACCAGCACCGCGCGGCAGCGCCCGTGGCTTTCCGCAAGGTTCTGCCGTGAGAGGAGGACCGGCGCCGCCAGCACCAGGTTGGTGGTAAACAGGCCGGCTGCCGTGGCGGCGGGCGCGTCGCAGAGGATCAACGCCAAGTCAAGCTCGCCCCGCGTCTTCTTGATTCCTGCCGCTATAGCCGCCCCACGAAAGCCTCGCGCGGAAGCGAGGCTGCCTTCCACAATTTCCCACTTTTCCATGCTTGCTCTCCGTAGACAGCAGGCGGTACCTGGGTCAGAAAGCAATGCCAAGCGTATCACTTGACCGTTGCAGCCGGTGAGAGCTCGACAACTCCGGGTGTAGAGGGGGGAGGCGGCTCAGCCCCGGCCACTTTTATTGTGTGCAACGTCTCGTCACACGCCTCCATGTAGAGAACCTCATCTTCCGCTCCGGGGGAGCAATTGGCCTCGATGATCCGGTCTCGGGAGATGATTCTCGCAGTCAAGAGCATGAAGCGGCCCCTGAACTGACGAATCAGCATCGCGTCACGATTGTTAATCTTCGTATGCTCGAGATGATAGAGCGGAAGGTCTTCGACCACGCCCCTTGACTCCCATTTCGCCAGAACCTCTGGAGAAAACTCCCATGTCTCGTCGGGGTTGGGCTGTGAAGTGATGGAGAGCGAAGGGCCAATGCTCCAAAACTTGGAGCGACTCATCTTCACCCCGCCCGGGAAAGTCTCGGTGTTCCCGTAGAGTCCTTCCGCGATTTGAATATCAATTCCGAGCGAATCGTTGTGGTAGGGGCGCTGCTTCAGGGTTTCCTCGCGGACCCGCTGCTGGTGGCCTGGATACCACTTCACCAGCAGGTATTCGCCCCCTGCCAGACCGCCGCCGATGATCAGGATTGAAACGGCGAGGATCAATTGACTTGGTATTTGCTTCTTCATGGCAGCCATCTTAACCCGTGTCTCAGAAGGGCGCAACGTTGCCCAAAGGGCCATTTCCGGTACGGTTCCAGCTAAAGTTCCAATTCCATAAAAATCGCGCCCTGCATTGGATTGTGATAATAGGGCTCAATACGCTTGAAGCCCAGTGATTCATAGAGCGTCCTGGCCTCGCGCATCTCGGCAAGCGTATCCAATCGCATCTTTTTGTAGCCGATCTTCCGCGCTTCGCCGATGATGGCCACGGCCAGCAGTCTCCCTGCGCCTCTTCCTCGAAACCCCGGCCGCAAATAAAGCCGCTTCATTTCGCAGCTCTCATCATCGAGTCTCCTCAGAGCTACGCAGCCGACGGCTTCGTCTGCGTCGAGCGCCATCCACAATCTCCCCCCGGGCGGCGCGTAATCTCCTGGAAGCTCTGCCAACTCCCTCTCAAAACTCTGAAAGCATAGGCTGACTCCGAGGGAAGCTTCGTACTCGCGCAGCAGTCGCCTTACCTCCTCGACCTGCTCTGGCGTTTCGGCTTGGTCCAGCTTCATCATGCCACATCGTTTCCTTTGTCAGGCTACCGGGCCTGAATGAGCGGATGTGTCTTTTCGATGACTTCGCCAATAGCTTGCGCGGGGATTGGCAGAGCCCGGAGGGCCGCGACGAGCTTAGGAGAGTCTTGGGCAGCCACGGAAAACAGTAATCCTCCCGAGGTCTGGGGGTCGAACAGCAGGTTCCTGACCTCTTCCGGAACGCTGCTCGCGAACTCGACGCAACTTCCGATGAAGTCCATATTCCTTTTTAGGCCGCCGGGCAGAAAACCACCCCGCGAATACTCCACCGCCCCCGGCAGGAATTCGACCTTAGTGGAGTCAATCACCAGGCTCACCTTGCTTCCCACGGCCATCTCCCGGGCGTGGCCCAGCAAGCCGAAGCCAGTGATATCGGTGGCCGAATGTACGTCGAATTGCAGGGCAACTTCGCTTGCGGCGCGATTCAGCGCGCACATGGATTCGCTTGCCGCATTCACCGCCGCCATGCTGGCCTGTCCTTGCTTCAGCGCCGTGCTGATGATTCCGGTGCCCAGGCGTTTGGTCAAGATCAGTTGGTCGCCCGGCCGCGCCGCACAATTGGTGAGAATGCGCTGCGGGTTGACGAGGCCGGTCACCGCATAACCGAACTTGATCTCCTCGTCCCCGATCGAATGGCCGCCGATCACCGCGCAGCCAGCCTCTTGCATTTTGGCGTGCCCGCCTTGCAGGATTCTCTCCAGTATCTCGATGCCCTCTTCTCTGTTGGGGAATCCCACGATGGAGAGCGCGGAGACGGGTCGGCCGCCCATGGCGTAAACGTCGCTCAGCGCATTGGCCGCTGCGATTTGGCCGAAGATGTAGGGATCGTCCACAATGGGCGTAAAGAAATCCACGGTCTGCACCAGCGCCAAGTCGGGCGCGAGTTGATACACCCCCGCGTCGTCATTGGTGTCGAAGCCCACCAGGACATTTGGATCGGATTGTTTCGGCAGCTTGGCCAGCACGCAGTCCAAAATACTTGGACTCAACTTGGCCGCTCAACCCGCCGCTTTGACCATCGTGGTCAGGCGAACTGAAGGCACGACAAAGACCCCTTTCGACGCGGCGGGTGGAGCTGTGGGAATCCCGCAAAGCAGCCCCCCCCGCCCAACAATGAAACCACCACCGCAGTATACCAAACCACACGCATTTGCGGCGCCCATGTGCGCGACGAGTCCGCGCGCCGCAAGCGTTTTCACGTGGACAGCGAAGCGGCCGCCGGCGCCCGGATGCCGCCACCATTTACTTTCCCGCCGAGGTCCAGTAGCATTTGGGCCACGCGGCCACGCACGCCGCACAAGGAGGAATAATCGTGTTCATACTCTCTGGTAGAAGATTGCAGACCGCTGCCCTTATGCTTTTCGTGCTCGGGGGCATCCCTGCCGCGCGAGGCTCCTTCAGGCTCGAGCAGGTGATGAGCTCGCCCTTCCCAACCGAGCTCGTGGCTTCGCCTTCGGGGGGTAGGGTGGCTTGGGTGTTCGATGCGCGCGGTGTTCGCAACATCTGGGTGGCCGAGCCCGGTGGCGGCGGAGGCTACCAGTCACGGCAGCTCACCCGGTACACCCAAGACGACGGCCAGGAGATCGGAGAGCTCACCTGGACCCCCGACGGCCGGGCGATACTCTACGTTCGCGGGGGCGACTTCGAGACCGGCGGCGCTTACCCTAACCCGGCGAGCGCAGCCGAGGGTGTCGAACAGGACATCTGGGTTGTCTCATTCGAGGGCGGGGCGCCGCGCAAGCTCGCCGAGGGCCATTCTCCGGCGGTTTCTCCCAAGGGTGACAGTGTTGCCTACATTTTCAAAGACCAAGTGTGGCTGGTCAAGCTGGCCGAAGGCGCCAAGCCCGAACAATTGATCCACGACAAGGGCAAAGGCAGTTCGCTCCGTTGGTCGCCCGATGGTTCGAGCCTCGCTTTCGTGAGCCGCCGTGGCGAACACAGCTTCGTGGGGGTGTATGACGTGGGGGGGAAGAGCCTGCTGTATCTCGATCCGAGCGTTGACCAGGATTCCGAGCCTGTCTGGTCACCGGATAGTAGGCACGTTGCCTTCCTGCGCCTTCCTGCTTCACGCGACGACCTTATTTTCGGGCCGAAACGCACCGGCCCGCCGTGGTCGATCCGCGTGGCCGACGCTGCCACCGGCCAGGGTCACGAAGTTTGGCGCGCCGACGCGGGCCGCGGCAGCGTCTTTCGCGAGATTGTGGCCGAGCATCAGATCTTCTGGGGCGCCGGCGATAACCTGGTGTTTCCCTGGGAGCGCGACGGCTGGACTCATCTTTATGCTGTTCCCGTTGCGGGCGGCACGGCAAAGCTCCTCACGCCCGGTGATTTCGAAGTGGAGTTCGTTTCCCTCAGTCCCGATCGCCGCCAGTTGATTTTCGCCTCGAACCAGGATGACATCGACCGCCGCCACCTGTGGCGCGAGCCGGTCACGGGTGACAACGCCACTCCGCTGACCAGGGGTGAAGGCATAGAGTGGTCGCCGGTGATGATGAGCGACGGCGCCACTGTTGCCCTGCTCCATTCCGACGCCCAGCGCCCGGCTCGGCCTGCAATTCTGGCTAACGCGGGCGGAATTCGCGACCTTGCTCCCGAAACGCTTCCCGCCGACTTTCCCGCCGCTGATCTCGTCACCCCGCAGCAAGTGATTTTTCCCGCCGCTGACGGGCTGCTCATCCACGCGCAGCTTTTTCTGCCTAAGGAGGAGGCCTCCGGGCAGCGGCACCCGGCCGTAGTATTCTTTCACGGCGGTTCGCGGCGCCAGATGCTGCTGGGCTGGCATTACATGGGCTACTATCACAACGCCTATGCCTTCAACCAGTATCTCGCCAGCCGCGGTTACGTGGTGCTATCGGTTAACTACCGCAGCGGCATCGGCTATGGGCTGGACTTTCGCGAGGCGCCCGACTACGGGGCCAGCGGGGCGAGCGAGTTTAACGATGTCGAGGGCGCCGGCCTCTACCTGCGCACGCGGCCCGACGTGGATCAGAATCACATTGGCCTGTGGGGCGGTTCTTACGGCGGGTATTTGACGGCCCTCGGCTTGGCCCGAGCCTCCGAGCTGTTCGCCTGTGGCGTGGATCTCCACGGCGTGCATGACTGGAACCTCCAACACCAGAACTGGATTCCTTCCTACGATCCCGCCGCACGACCTGAGGCGGCGCGACTGGCGTGGGAGTCCTCGCCGCTGGCCTCCGTCAAGACGTGGCGCTCGCCGGTGTTGCTGGTCCAGGGGGATGATGACCGCAACGTTCCCTTCACGGAGATGGTCCGCCTCGTGGAGGCGTTGCGGAAACAGGGTGTGGAATTCCAACAACTCGTCTTTCCGGACGAGATTCACGATTTCTTGCGGCAGCGCACGTGGCTGGCGGCCTATCATACGGCTTCTGATTTCTTTGACCAGCACCTCAAAAAGAGAGCCGTGCCCGCACTCGGGAGCCCGCGCTAGAGAATTATGGCTTGGGGGCTTCGCGAGAAGTCCCCTTCGCATTTTTGGGCAACCCACCTTCCGCCGCCGGCTCGATTTCCCGTTTCCGGCAGATGAAGTTCAGTATCTACTGAACGTCGTAGATGAAGGCCCTTTTAATTGTCAGTAGGTTGTGGAGGTTCGGCGCTCGATGGCTGAGACGAGAACGTGCTTCCGTTGCTGCACGAGCCGGAAGAAGATTCGCCAGTCGCCAACGCGGCGACGGAGCGTGTCCTTCTGCCCCTTAAGGTATTTGATGTCGCCTCGAAAAGGATCTACTGCTATTCCCGCCAATGCCGCATGAATGCGCTCCCGATCGTGAGCGGCAATGCGTTTAAGAGCCCTTCTTGCGGGCCCGGCGAGGACGACGGTCCAACTCGCGGAAATATTCATCGAGGGTTATGTAATCTCCCCGCCGGTACGCGGCCTCACCGCGGCGAATGGCACGAAGCTCGGAAGACGTGGGGCTCTCTTGGGGGAGCAAGCGAATTGAGATGTAGGTGCGGAGCGCTTCGCGGACGAGTTCGGAGCGCGTCCGATGCTCCGCTTTCATGGCGCTCTCAACCTGCTCCGCCATTTCGGGTGGGAGTGAAATCGTCATAGTTTGGCGCGTTCTCATGGAAATTCGGTGCTACCTGGTAACACCTTCTCTTACACATTAGCACAGAAATGGATGCTGTCAAGCATGATATTTTCCAGCTTTGAGTAATGCCCCGTTGGGGTTTAAGCCATTAACTTTGCATCATAAAGTACTTGACATGAGTTTGAACGTCTTGTATAAACTCTTGCATGGCATGTTCGGGTCCAGTTCGCGCACGACGTTCCAGGCCAGTGCCCATGTCAACGCACGCCATTGACGATCTGCGGTTCATCCGCGAGACCATGGAAAGCGCGGCTTCGTTCACCGCCGTCCCGGGTTGGGGCGGAGTGACGATAGGGATCACGGCCTTGGCCGCCGCCGTGGTTGCCTCGCTCCGCCCGCAAGTGGAGTGGTGGGTTGGGGTGTGGGGGTTCGAAGCCCTGTGCGCTTTTGCGGTGGGCGCGTCAGCTATTTTTTGGAAGGCGCGGAAGGTGCAGACGCCCCTGCTTTCAAGGCCTGGCCGGAAGGCTGTACTGGGCCTGTCTCCCCCCATGCTGGCGGCTGCCGTGCTCAGCATTGTGATTTACCACGCAGGTGTATTTAACCTGCTGCCCGGCCTTTGGCTCCTGCTTTACGGGGCCGGGGTGGTGACGGCAGGGGCGTTTTCCGTAAAGGTCGTCCCAATCATGGGTCTGTGCTTCATGTTCGCGGGAATTCTCGCCCTGTTCTGCCCCGCCGGCTGGGCAAACTTGATCATGGCTGCGGGTTTCGGCGGGCTTCACATCGTTTTCGGGACGATTATTGCAAGGAGGTACGGTGGCTAGACAGGTTTCAAGAGCCGCGGCCCGTGTGGCAGGCGCGAGGCGACCGGCGCGGGATGTGCAGCGATTGCGTCGTGAGGCGGCGTTGGGCGCGCCGTCCGAACTGGACCGCCTGATCCACGAACGCATTCGACTCGGCATCGTGAGCGCCCTGGCGGTGAACGAATCGCTCAGCTTCAACGAGCTCAAGAAATTGCTGAAGACAACCGATGGCAACTTGAGCGTGCACGCGCGCAAGCTGGAGGAAGCGGAGTACATCATCTGCGCGAAATATTTCGAAGGCCGGCTGCCCAAGACCGTGTACCGGCTCACGATAACAGGCCAGCGGGCGCTCGAGCGCTACCTGAATCACATGGAAGCGTTGATCCAATCCATGCGCCCGCGGTAATCGGCGGGCCAAATTTTTTTGTTCGGTTGCTTTGCATCGTAAAGTCCTTTGGAAGGCAGGAGAGGTTGATGGCACCGTTGCCCGATGGTCCTGAGCACTTGGCCCGCTACTCTTTACTTGACTCGCCGCGTGCAGTCGCCAATACGGGTGGCGACACTGGCCACGCGATTCATGCGGCCATCATTATGGACGGAAGCGGGCGTTGGGCAGCCGCTCGAGGCCTGCCGCGCAGCGCGGGACACTACGAGGGCGCGGAAGCGGTGCGCCGCACGGTGCAGGCTGCTCCCGCCCTGAGGATCGGGACCCTGACGCTGCACGCCTTTTCCTCGGACAACTGGCAACGTCCCTCGGCGGAAGTCCGGGAACTTATGGACATTTTTGAAGAGTTCCTGCGCTCATCGGTCGCAGAGTGGGTGGACGCGGGAATAAGGGCCAGCGTTATCGGGCGGCGCGATCGACTTGAGCCCGCGCTGGTCGCCGCTATTGAAGCTGCCGAAGCCGCAACGCAGGAGGGCCGGCAGTTGTACCTGCGCCTGGCGATTGATTATTCGGCTCGCGACGCCATTTTCTGTGCCGCGCGATCGCTGGGCAACTCCGAAGCAGCCACGCCGGCCCAGTTTACGCGCTTGCTTGCCGGGGTC
Organism: Terriglobia bacterium; assembly: GCA_050011515.1. Taxonomy (GTDB): domain Bacteria; phylum Acidobacteriota; class Terriglobia; order UBA7540; family UBA7540; genus CAVROP01. The sequence continues at coordinate 107,696 of JBEKIZ010000006.1, forward strand.
AATCACGACGGGACGCCGGTCCCCGATCTTGACCTTCTGATTCGCGCTGGCGGCGAGCAGCGCTTGAGCGACTTCATGTTGTGGGAGTGCGCTTACTCGGAACTCGTCTTCACGGACCGGATGTGGCCGGACTTTGAAGCCGCCGACCTTGAGGCCGCAGTCCGCGAGTTCCGTTCCCGCCATCGCCGTTTCGGGCGCGTTCCGGAGACTGTCCCTGCCGGAGCGTGACCGCGAGCGACACGCTCTACGGGATTTTCCCGTTTGTTGCTCCCGCCTTCGTGATTCTGCTCTGGATTGCTTCCAAGACGTCTACCAAATTGATTCCAACCCGGAATCGCAAGTTCGAGCCGGTAGCGCAGAGTCTCGTTTTTCAGAGACTCTGCGGCTTTGCCTCCAAATTGCCGCTCGTTCATGAGCCGGCAGGTGATGAAGCAGAGTCGGTCGGATAATACCGGGCGGGGCGAGCGGGACATGAAGCCGAATTAAACGCCCGATTGCACACGGACAAGCCGCAGAGTCTCTGAAAAACGAGACTCTGCGCTACCCTCGGATCATGCGGTTGCCTCCAGCCCTCCGTGCGGTTTAATCTGTTAGTTCTACATCCAGAGGGGGAGGATTTCTGATGACAAACGAGCTGAAGGAAAAAGTTGCCGTGGTCACCGGCGCATCGCGCGGAATCGGTTATAGCATCGCCGAAAGGCTTCTTAAAGAAGGCGCAAAGGTCTACCTCTGCGCGCGCGATGCGAGAATTCTAAAGCAGTCGCTCGAAGAACTGCGCAAGCAGGGTGACGGCCGGGTCGAAGGCATGACGGCGGATGTGGGCCGGTATGAGGACTGCCGCAAGCTGATTCACACTGCCGCCGAGCATTTCGGAGGGATCGACCTCCTTGTGAACAACGCGGGAATCGGAATCATGAAGCCCGTGGACCAGCTTACCCCGGCGGAGTGGGATGCCACGATTCACACCAACTTGTCGGGTGCGTTCTACTGCTGCCGCGAGGCCATCCCCATAATGCGCCAGCGAGGGGGCGGATACATCTTCAATATTTCCAGTCTTGCCGGCGTGAATCCTTTCCCCGGTGGGAGCGCCTACAACGCTTCCAAATTTGGGCTGAATGGGTTCAGCGAGGCCATGATGCAGGACGTGCGCTACGACGGCATCCGCGTAAGCTACATCATGCCCGGAAGCGTGGATACGGACTTCGGGGGAGCGCCGGGCAGCAGGTCCCTCCAAAGTTGGAAGCTTTCCGGCGAGGACATCGCCAAGGCGGTAGTTGACCTTTACACGTATCCCCTGACAACACTTGCCAGCCGCATTGAGATGCGGCCCTCGCAACCTCCGCGCAAGAAGTAGAGCTGGTGTTGTGCTGAGGGGCAGTGCGTGCTGGATCAAAGCAACCGAAGTCCCGCGAGTTCCTGGAAAGCTGAAAAGTCGCGGTCCCTGGTGATCAGTGGAACCTGGTAGTCGAGGCAACTCTGGGCTATAAGCGTGTCCGCAATCTTTGGGGGATAGCGACGCCGCATCAACTTTGCCCGGAGCTTTCCGGCCCGCTCCCAATATCCGGCCTTGATTTCGAGCTGCTGTATCCCAAGGATAAATTTCTCCAGGGCAGGAATGAGCAGGGGATCGCTTAGCAATTCTGTAACGGAGACCGGAGCAAGGACTAGAGAGCAGTCAGCCAAGGCTCGGTCCACGAGGTCAACGTCTGATCCTTGTTCCCCCTGGACGTAGGCGACGAGGGAACTCGTGTCGGCGCAGGTCACTCGTCGCCTCGCATTTCTTGCCAAGTGAGACCGAACTTCACCTTGCCTCGCATTTTCCGCAGAGCTTGGTAAGCCTCTTGGGCCGCTAGAATTTGCAAACCTCTGCGGACGGTCGGGGTGACGCCGGTCTGGGTCGTCTTCTGGGCCCGCCGGAGTAGGTCTTCGGGGATGAGAATCGTTAGTTTCCTCATTCGCGCTTTAGCCATATCAACATGATGCCGTATTAAGTGCCGTATGTCAATACGGCAATCTTACCCTCCCCGACGGTCTTGGGCTGCACAGCACCAGAGTGGCCACATTGGTCGCGGTATCAGTCGATCACTCAATCGCCCAACTCCTCAGTCCAAAGAAACATCGCTCAGCACGTCGTCCCAATGGGAGACGGTCAATTCCCAGCGGCGTTTTTCCTGCTCGTCATGATCTTCCTTGTTGGGATAGAGGGACTTGAGAATTTCCGGTTCGCGGTTGCGCGCTTCTTCGAGGGCCGCCCAGTCGCGCCAAATCATCACTATTTTGTAATCCCAGGCGGGGCTTTCGGCATGGAAACGCCGGGTGTAAAGCTTCTCGCTCTTGAGCAATCCTTCTTTCATTAATTCCTTGAGAAGGGGATTGTGGTTTTTCTTGTAGAGCGCCAGCCACTCTGAGCTCCCACCGGGTGCCAGCCGGTAGTAATACTCAATCGTGACGGGCTGTGCCGCGGACTGGCCCGCGCCCGCAGACGCGGCGAGGGCAAATGAAGGTGCAACGGCTAAGGTCAAAAACTGAAGGGTTCTGCTCATTTTCTCTCCTTTGGAAATTGCAAGTGGAGCAGATACTCGACTTGACTGTTTCCCCGCCGGGGAGCCTGAAGTGTGAAACTTGCTCCAAATGACGCAGGATTCAGGATAACTTAACGCCGCGCCGATGCAAACAAGTCGCTATGTATTTGATTCCACCTGTGGCAAAATCTTTCTGCGGCAGACCATTAGTCCCTTCGGCCCCAAAAATGCCTATCTGTCAGTCTGGGACCGGCACTACGGACACTTTGTCTGTACGAATCGGGGAAGGGAGTGAGAAAATGCGCACTCATTTGGGCTGTTCGGGGCAGGTGGAGCTAGGGACCCTCAGCAAGGAAACCCAGCAAAAGCTTGAACATGTTGAAGCGGCATGGCTGGAGTTTGTTCCTGAGTCGGTGTCGCTGGAGGTTTGCCATGTCCAGCCTGACGACCGCCCTGCGCTTCCGGAGATTGCGGGGGAACTGATTGAGTTCCTTAGCGAGGTCTCGGATGACGAACGTGCCCAGGTTCCCGGCGGCACCCTCTACTACCAGGATGAAGTCAAAGCACAGCACGTCAGGCTCAAGGTCTGGAAAGGTGGTTTCTTAGCGATTGCCTGGGCTCGACCTGATTATAGGCATGCGAGTTGGGAACAATACCGCAGCCAGCCTGTCTCGGTTGTTCCGGAGCCCTATCAGCGGCTGAATGGCAAGTTCAGTTTTGGGGGGATTCCCACCGCGGCGGATGACATCCGCGAACTTCTGGAGCGTACGGCTGGACTCTATTCCGAGGGAGATTTTGAAATTGTCGCCCGCATCGATCGGATCGAGGTCACCCTACGTGACGTCAATGCGAGCGTTTTGCCGCTAGTTTACGCGTTGCAGGTTCTGGCCAGGCCGGGTTCGCTCGAAGGAGAGATTGATGTTAGTTCATTTCGGACCGGGGACCTTGATGACTACTGCCGCTTTGCCTTCCGCGGCGGCGAGGCGTGGCTGGTTAGGCCATCCTTGTGGGGCGGCGCTGTCGAAACCCAGCCCCAGCCGCCGCCACCCCTGGAACGCGTCGCGTGAAAAGCAGAAACTAGAAATTAGAAACTGGAAAATAGAATATGGGAACTGGTTACGTTCCAGTTTCTAATTTCCAGTTTCCAATTTAGCGAGCGTGGAAAGCAGAAACCCCTTGGAAATTGAAGAATTAGAAATTAGAAAATAGAAAATGGTAACTGGTTACATTCCAGTTTCCAGTTTCTAATTTCCAGTTTCTAGTTTCAATTGTATTCTGACTTCTGACTCCTGACTTCTGCCTCCTAAGGAGCTTTATGGATTATGGACTCACTGAATATCAAAGGGCCATCCGAGATCTCGCCCGGGAGATTGCCGAAAAGGAAATCCAACCGGTAGCTGCGGAATATGACCGCGACGCCAAGTTCCCGTGGCCGGTTGTGAAGGTGCTGGCGCAAACGGACCTCTTCCGCGTTTTCGTTGAGGAGAAATATGGGGGCATTACCGAGGGAACACCGATCATGAACATGGTGATCGTGACCGAAGAACTGTCGAAGGCGTGTGGCGGCATCGCGCTCAGTTTTGCCGGCACGGCGCTCGGCGCACTGCCGATCATCCTCTCCGGCAGCGAGGAACAGAAGCAGCGATGGCTGCCGGACATTGCCGCAGGCAAGCGCCTGGTCGCCTTCGCGCTCACTGAACCCCAGGCCGGTTCGGACGCCGCTGCGGTGCGCACCACCGCCATCCGCGACGGCGACCACTACGTGCTGAACGGCACGAAACAGTGGATTACCAACGGCGGCGAAGCGGAAATCTACTCTGTGATCGCCCTCACGAATCCCGCCAAGGGCCCCCGCGGCGCCTCCTGCATTGTGGTCGAGAAGGGCACTCCGGGATTCAGCTTCGGCAAGAAGGAAGACAAGCTGGGGATTCGCGCTTCCGCCACGCGCGAACTGGTCTTCCAGGACTGCTGCGTGCCGGTTGAGAATTGCCTGGGGCGCGAAGGCACGGGCTTCATCACATCCATGCGCACCTTCGACGCTTCCCGTCCCGGGGTAGGCGCTCAGGCGGTGGGCATTGCGCAAGGGGCTTTCGATTTGGCGCTCGAGTACGCCTGCACCCGCAAGCAGTTTGACGCGCCCATTGGCTCCTTCCAGGGACTGCGCTTCCTGCTGGCCGATATGGCGATGAAGATTGAAGCGGCGCGCGCGCTCGTCTATGCTACGGCGCGCTACATCGACACGCGACCCAAGGAGCGGCCCACGCTCTACTCCGCCATGTCCAAGTGCTTCGCCTCTGACGTCGCCATGGAAGTCACCGTGGACGCGGTGCAGGTCTTTGGCGGCTACGGCTACATGCACGACTACCCGGTTGAGAAGTACATGCGCGACGCCAAGATCACGCAGATCTACGAAGGCACCAACCAGATCCAGCGCGACGAGATCTCCAAGGTGCTGGTCAGCGGCTTCCACTCGAGACGGCCCGCCAGCGCTTCCCGCGCCGCGTAAGCCAGTAGGCAGTAAGCAGCAGGCAGAAAGCAGAAACTAGAATTTAGAAACTAGAAAATGGAAAATGGAAACTAGAAACTGGAAATGGGCAAGCGCGTTTTCTGAGTTCCCAGTTTCTATTTTCTAATTTCTAGTTTCCAGTTTCTAGTTTCCAGTTTCGATTTTCCGGTTTCCTTCCCGGTCATGGCTTCGAAATCGCACACAACGCGGCCGGTCCCGGCGACAGCCCTCGCATTCCGGCCCGAGTATCTCGATTTCCGCCGCGGCATCCATGTGGGGAATCTCGAGGACAACGAGCGGATCACGCGCATTCTGAAGCTAGCGCTCGAATCCCGCTACGCCCAGCCCTTCGTGACCGAGCGCTGGGGACGCGGCGTTTACTGGCAATGGATCGGCTACCTGCCTCGGGCCAATCGCGAAGCCATGCCGCTCTCCTCGCGTGTCAGTTTCGGCTGCTCGAAGTTTTTCGTCAGCGTGGATACGGAAGAGAAACTCTTCAAGTGCGGCCTGCAGGTGGAGCGCGGCTATATGAAAGCGCCGCGCGTTAACCGCGAGTGCCAGTTGCAGTCCGACTGGGACTGGCACCGCCTGCTTCGTTCACTCCAGCCGCGCAGCCCCATGGAGCGCGAGCTCAAGCGTCTGGTGCGCCGCGAAGGCTTCATGCTTCACGGCGGCAGTTGGGAAACCGCGCCGGCCTGCTTCTCCCGCGACAGTTTCCCGTCCATGCAAAAGCTCCGACGCCTTCTGGGGGCTGCTCCCGCCGCCCACTGGGCTGGGTTCCAGCTCTACTACCCCATGAGCGAAGACGAGGTGCACGCCTCGACCGGGCTCGACCTCGTCGAGTCGATGCTTGCCGTCTTCCGCGAAGTCACCCCCGCCATGAACCTCTGTATGCAGATCCGACTTACCGAGGGGTAGTCAATTTTCTTTTGACCTTCGAGTTGTGCAACACACCGAGTGATTCAAATACCCTTGGCAAGCCCTCACTTGCTCTTGCCGAACCTGTACACAAGGCCAATAGAGTATTCGATGTTATGCGCCGGCCCACCGACCGGAAAGTAGGCGGCGGAGGTCGTGGTAGCCGCCTGGGGCAAACCGAAGGTGGGGGAGCCGAACGTGTGATAGCGCGCGTCGAGCCGCAGGTCGACCTTCGAAGCCACTTTGTAATCGATCCCGCCACCCGCGTTAAAGCCCGGCTTGCCTTGGGACGACAATTTGGCGCTGGGCGCAAAGGCGAACCCTTCTGTCTTAGCCAAGGTTTGAGCGGAACTGGTGGGAGAGAAGAGGTCATATTCCACACCAAACACGCCGTAAGCGCGGATGCCCCTCCAGGTGCCTGGAACGTGCCCGACAATGTCCCCGCTGAACCTGTTATTCCTCACGCCGTATGCCAATACTGTCGAGGGATTTGTATTGAAGTTGGTTATTTCAAGGTTGTTTGGACCGATGCCGTACGAAGCTTCTATTCCAAAGATCTTGTGAAATGGTACTTCGATTCCCGCGATCACCTTGCCGCCGCCCGCATATTTCGAGCCGTAGGGAATGGCACTGTTAGGACCTTCGCCGAATGACCTCTGGTCGGTGAGCGATGAAGTCCCTCCCATGATGAAGAACCTATAGCCTTGAGCACGCACCGTGGTCGTACTGAGGCAGAGCGCCATGGTTACGATCAAACCTTGCACGACCTTCTTAGCAGTCATATTCGAATCTACCTCCCAGGTGTCATGAAATAGGGTTTAACTCTGCAGCGCCGCCGCTTTGCCAGCCCAGGAAAGCTGCACGCTCCCGTTCTCGAGCAGCACTGAGTGTTTCAAATACCTTTGGCAAGCCCTCACTTGCTCTTGCCGAACCTGTACACAATGCCTATAGAGTATTCGAGGTCATGCGCCGACCCACTGATCGGAAAGTAGGCGGCGGAGGGCACGGAGAACGTCGTGGGCAAACCATAAGTGGGGGAGCCGAACACGTGATCGCGCACGTCGAGCCGCAGGTCGACCTTCGAAGCCACTTTGTAATCGAGCCCGCCGCCGATGTTAAAGCCCCCCTCGCCTTGGGACGACAATGTGGCGCTGCAGGTCGCGGTGTTGCCTATTTCGCAGGCGAACCCTTGTGTCTTAGCCAAGGTTTTAGCGGAACTGGTGGGAGAGAAGACGTCATATTCCACACCCACCACGCCGTAAGCGCGGATGCCCCTCCAGACGCCTGGAACGTGCCCGACAATGTCCGCGCTGTACCTGCTATTCCTCACGCCGTATCCTTTTATTAGCGTGTAAGTGTAACTGGTGTTGTTTATTTTAAGGTTGTTTGCGCCGATGCCGTACGAAGCTTCTATTCCAAAGATCTTGTAAAATGGTGCTTCGACTCCCGCGATCACCTTGCCGCCGCCCGCATAGGCCGAGGTGTAGTTAATATCACGTTCCGGGAACGACCTCTTGTCGGTGAGCGGTGAATCCGCTCCCATGATGAAGAGCCTATAGCCTTGAGCACGCACCGAAGTCGTACTTAGGCACAGAGCCGCCGTCACGATCAAACCTTGCACAACCTTCTTAGCAGTCATATTCGAATCTACCTCCCAGGTGTCATGAAATAGGGTTTAACTCTGCAGCGCCGCCGCTTTGCCAGCTCAGGAAAGTTGCGCGCGTGTGCTTTGAAGCACGCTAATTCCCTCACACGCCGCGAAAAGTCAGTGGCACGCATTCATCCTGCTGCCAGGTCAGATTTCCCAACTTGAACGACGTACCAGGCTCCGGTCCCGCGCGGCCCGGCTGCTTTCGCAAATCGGCGCGTGTGCAGTTGGGGAGGGTGCGCCTTATTCGCTCCGTCCGTCGCACGACAGCGGACGGCTTCTTGCCAACACTTCTTCGATGCACGGTGCCTTTCCGAGAGTTGGTTCGGTCGCGCAATGGCGCCTGAAAAGCTTGTAAAGACATTGTTAACTGTAGGAGTGGCCCACATGGGCGCCCGTGGTGGCTGGCCATAAGGACCCAAGCGGCAAGCAGTAGGCAGTACGCAGTCGGCAGCGAGCAGAAAAAGAAGCATGTTGTCCGTAGTCCATTGTAACATGGCGCGGAGCAAGCGGTTTCTCATCCGCGGTCCGGGCACGGCGGGCCGCTTGTTACAAAGCGCGCCGGGGAGGGATTGGTGTCTCCCAACCGACCCACCGCGGCGGGACCACGGACCGCTTGTCTCCTTTGCCGCGGTCGTGTAGCATCTCCTTCTGTGTTGCAATAGGGCACGGCGCGGCCGGGTAATGCGGGACGGGCCGGCACCTTATCACCCTGGGGGCTTGGATGGCTGATACGACGGCTGCAAACCTTTCCTCAATAGCGCCGCTGACGGCGCTCACAGAAGAAGAACGGATGTTCCAGGCGGCGGCGCGCGAATTCGCCCAAAAGGAAATCCGCCCGCACGTCGAGCACATGGACCGCGAGGGCGTTTTCCATCGCGAGCTGATTGATAAGTTTTTCGACCAAGGTTTCATGGGTCTGGAGGTTCCGGAGACGTATGGGGGCAGCGGTGGAACGTTTTTCATGGCCATCCTCGCCATCGAAGAGTTCTCGCGGGTAGATGCTTCGGCGGGCGTGGTGATCGACGTCCAGAATACCCTGGTGAACAATGCCCTACAGCGCTGGGGCAGCGAAGCGCAGAAGCAGAAGTTCCTCCCCCGCCTGGTGAGAGACACCCTGGGAGCTTATGCCCTTTCCGAACCGAGTGCCGGCAGCGACGCCTTTTCTCTCGCCGCGCGCGCCCGCGCGGACGGCGACCACTTCATCCTGAACGGCCGTAAGCTCTGGATCACGAACGCCAAGGAAGCCGGTTTGTTTATCGTCTTCGCGACCGTCGATCCCGAACTCGGCTACAAGGGGATCACAGCGTTCCTGATCGAGCGCGACGCTCCGGGCTTCAGCGTGGGCAAGAAGGAGGACAAGCTGGGAATTCGCGCCTCCTCCACGTGTGAACTGATTCTGGAAGATTGCCGCGTTCCCCGGGCGAACGTGCTGGGGGAAGTGGGCAAGGGTTACAAGGTGGCGATGGAAACGTTGAACGAGGGACGCATCGGCATCGGCGCCCAGATGCTCGGCCTGGCGCGCGGCGCGCTCGAACACGCCATCAGTTATGCCAAAGAACGCAAGCAGTTCGGCGAGCCCATCGCCGAGTTTCAAGCTATCCAGTTTCAGCTTGCCCGGCTGGCGACCGACGTCGAGGCCGCGCGGCTGATGACCTACAACGCCGCACGCCTGAAAGACGCCCGCCAGCCGTTCCTGAAAGAAGCCGCCATGGCCAAGTACTTCTGCTCGCAGGTCGCCGAGCGCGTGGCCTCCGAGTGCCTGGAGGTTTACGGCGGCTACGGCTTCACCAAGGACTATCCCGCCGAGAAGTATCTCCGCGACTCGAAAATCGGAAAAATCTACGAAGGCACGTCGTTCATGCAACTCCAAACCATCGCCAAGTTGATTCTGGCGTGAGACATCCATGCGGGGCACCGCCAGGATGACCTGGACACTCAGAGAAACCAGAAGGCAGAAACTAGAAAGGGGCAGACTTGTCTTCCGGTTTCTAGTGGTAAGGGACCAGTACTGTTCGGTCATAAGTCGAATAGATCGAGTTGGTTACACGATAGGTCCAGACCCTCGATGAAAGCAAGCCCGCGCTACGCTTGCTAACTTCATCAACCCGGCGTTCCGGAAAGGCTGTGACTCGATAGTGAGCTTGAAGCAAAGGGCGCAGTGGGTGTAGGATTCAGGGAGAGTCGGAATCGAGGTATGCGATTTGATGAGGTCGTCATAATGAATGCCCACCTGCGCATCCCCGTTCTAGGTGCAGTGCTGTGTCTGTTACTGGTGTCCGCGATCGCCCAGGTCCAGATGGCCAGCCAAGCCCCAGTTACTGTAAGCGACGCCAACCTTTATAACATTGTTCAGAAACGATGGGTCGTTGCGGGTAAGGTGACGACGCTTCGTGGTGATGCCGTTGCCGGTGCAAGGGTCGACGTGGAACCTACGAGCGCCTCGGGTCAATTCCGGACTATGGTGACAGACTTCCAAGGACAGTTTCAGACCGATTACTGGTTAAACTCCGAGCTTGTCAAAGAATTTTCTGTCGACCTGAAGGTGACCAAGAAAGGATTCCGCAAGGCTCACGCGCTCATTGACTTCGGCAGGTCCGACAAATTCTGGCTTATTCCCGTTACGCTGCGCGATCCGGAGGAGGACTCCGAATTGCTCTCGCAGGCCGATCTGATCTCAGCGCTGGCGGCGAGGCTGAACAAGCTCAAGGCCTCCGACGGGCTCTCGGCTGCCGGGGAAAAGGACTATGCGCGGGGTGTGGCGGAGTTCCTGGTGTTGAAAAGGCCAGACCGAGCATTGCCGTTCTTCACCAAAGTGACGCGTCGGGATGCTTCCTGCATGCCTAGCCGCACTATGTTGGCGCTTGCTGAGCTTGACTCGGGAGATTGGGATGGCGCCCACCGCAACCTCTCCGAAGTCCTCAACAAGATCCTGGCGGACCGGAGCCTGGGACGCCCGGAACCCCTTCTGGTTTTGGGAGTGATGGAGAGCTGGCGGCACCAGCCCGTGAACGCGGCAGGCTATTTCGCTGAGGCGCTCAAATACGCGCCTCAAGACCCCCTCGCCCTTCAGGAACTGGGCCGCTCGCAGTTGCTGATTGAGAATTGGGGGCCTGCCGATGGATACTTGAGGGCCATAGCGGCCGGCGCGGGAGCTGAGGCGCGGCTCTTGCGCGTCGAGGCTTTATTGGGCGAATATCAGTTCCAGGCAGCGAACACAGAGATGACCCGTTACCTGGATGGGCGCGACGTGAAGAAGATGCCTATTCAGGTCCGTCAGCTTTGGGCGCAGATTGAGAGTCGCAAGAAGATTGAGGCAGCCTACTTTAAGGCGAAACCGAAAAGCGATAAAGAGATCGATTATCTCCACCGTCCTCCATCCGACCTCGTCGGGCTCGTGCCCGCCACCGACCAGGGACAATTGGCTTCCATCCTCAGCGGGGTGGGCGAGACCGTCGCGGAGTTTTTCGCCAACTTCCCTAACACGAGTTCGGTGGAGGAGATTCATCAGGAAAAGTTGCGCCGCAAACAGAAAGTGGACGCCGCGCTCGATCAGAAGTTTCGCTATCTGTGCCTCACCCCAACCGAGGATTGGGGGCTGGGCTTCAATGAGTACCGTGCTGATGCGTGGGGACGTCGAGCTTGGCCGCAGGGCATGAAGGATGGGTTCATGCTCACTTCGGGATTCGCCTCGGCTGGGCTCGTTCTCCATCCGAGATACCAGTCCCAAGCCGACTTTCGTTACCTCGGACGGCAGAAAGTCAACGGCCGGGATGCCTATGTGATTGCCTTCGCCCAGCAACCGACAAAGGCGAAATTGAACGGGGCCTTTAAGCATGGCGAAACCAGCGTGACGACTTTCTCTCAGGGTTTGGCCTGGATTGATTCTCAAAGCTACCAAATCACGCGCCTCCGCACCGACTTGCTGAAGCCCTTGCCGGAAATCAATTTGGAAAGAGAAACAACCGAGATCGCTTTCAGCGAGGTACACTTTAAAGGCGTAGCCGCGGGATTCTGGCTTCCCCAGCAAGTCACCGTCGCCGTGGATTGGGACGGCAAACACTTCCGCAACGAGCATCGCTACTCGGAATTCAAGCTCTTCAATGTGGAGGCCACCGAGAAGATAAGAAAGCCCAAAGAGCTCGGGCAAGCTTCCAAGCAAGCGCCGGATTCCCCGGTGCCGCGTTAATCTTCCTGACTCCTGCGCTTCTGACTCCTGCTCGTCCCGCCGTGGCGGGTCGCTGCCCTTCAGCCCCCAGTCCCCAGCACCTAGCGCCTGCTCTTTTTTCTCCTGAATCCTGACTCCTGCTCTTCTTAGTCTGTCCAGTCCAGGATCACCTTGGCGGCCTGGCCGGAGAGCATGACGTCGAACGCCTGCTGAAATTGCGTGTAAGGGAAGCGGTGGGTAATGACCGGCTTGATATCGAGACCGGATTGTAGCATCACCGTCATCTTGTACCACGTCTCGTACATCTCGCGGCCGTAAATGCCCTTCAACGTGATCATGTTGAAGATGACCGTATTCCAGTCGATGACGATCTCTTCGGCAGGAATGCCCAGCAACGCGACGCGGCCCCCATGCGCCATGTTCGCCAGCATGTCTCGGAAGGCCGATCCGTTGCCCGACATCTCCAGGCCCACATCGAATCCTTCCTTCATGCCGAGTTGGTTCTGAACCTCTTTTAGCTCGGTTTCGCGCGGGTTCACCGCCATCGTGACTCCCATTTTGCGCGCCAGTTCCAGCCGCCACGGGTTGACATCCGTTTCCACCACAAAGCGCGCGCCGGCGTGCTGCACCACCGCTGCCGCCATCAGACCGATGGGTCCCGCGCCCGTGATCAGCACATCCTCGCCCAAGACGGGAAAGGCCAGCGCGGTATGTACGGCATTGCCAAAAGGATCGAAGATGCAGGCCACGTCGAGGTCAATATCAGGGTGGTGCACCCATACGTTGCCCATCGGCACCGAGATGTACTCCGCAAAACAGCCCGGCCGGTGCACGCCCAGCCCTTTGCTGTGCGCGCACAGGTGGCGCCTGCCCGCCAGGCAATTGCGGCAACGCCCGCAGACCACGTGGCCCTCTGCGCCTACTAGCTGACCGGGGAAGAAATCGGCAACGTTTGACCCGACCATCGCCACTTCGCCCACAAACTCGTGCCCTACCACCATCGGTACCGGGATGGTTTTGCTGGCCCACGCGTCCCATTTCAGGATGTGCAGATCGGTGCCGCAGATGGACGCCCGGTGCACCCGGATCAGCACATCATTGATGCCGATCTCCGGCGTCGGCACTTCCTCCAGCCACAGCCCCGGCTCCGGCCTGCTCTTCACCAGGGCTTTCATTTTCTCGGGAATGGGTTCGCTCATTCGTACCCTCCGAAACGATAGCCTGAGCCTCGCACTATAGCAGGTCGCGACCACGATTCCAATCGTCCCCATGAGTAGGGCCGGGGCTTGCCTCGGCCACCCCCCCGTCCCCTCTTGCGGGTGACGCGGCCCTTCGGGTTCTCGCGAGAGGCAGCGATGGCCCCTTCCGTTGGCCGCAGAGACGCCTTGCACCGCAAACCCGGCTGGCAATTGCGTTCAGGGAGGGTCAGGTGTAGGTTATCGGCAGGGCCGGAGGTCGACTAAGTAGAATCTATGCTCGATCGGAGACGCGACATGAAGGTGCAAAGGTTTATTCTCGCCGCCTGCCTTTGGATGGGCGGACTCGGCATTGCTTCCGCGCAAACGCTGGAGCTCGTTCCCAATCGAGTGCTGGTGGATGAATCCGCCGTCATCCGCGCCAGGGGACTCGAGCCCAACGAGCGCATTTCCGTCCAAGCTGAATTGGTCGATGGAGCGGACGAGCCCTGGTCATCGCAGGCGGAGTTCATCGCGGACGCACAAGGCGTCGTCGATACCTCCCAGCAAGCCCCCGTGAAAGGCTCTTACGAGGGAGTTTCGGCGATGGGTCTCATCTGGTCCATGAAGCCGGCGGCGAAACATGTGGCGTCGTATCGCACTCCGCGGGACCTGGGCTCGCAGATTATCAAATTTCAGTTGATGAGAAATGGCCAGCAGGTGACTAGCGCCCAGATGGAACAACTCGGGGTCGCCGAGGGAGTGCAGCAGATCAAAATTGAAGGGCAACTTCACGGTGTGCTTTTCCTGCCCAACACCAAAGAGCGCCGTCCGGGCGTGCTGGTAGTGGGAGGATCCGAAGGAGGCATGCCACTCGGCAAAGCTGCCTGGTTGGCTTCTCGGGGCTATGCGGCGTTGGCGCTCGCCTACTTCCGCTATGACGACCTGCCGCCTCTGCTGGAAGGCATCCCGCTGGAGTACTTCGGGAGTGCGCTCGCCTGGATGATGCAGCGGCCGGAAATCTCCGCCGATCGCATCGCCGTGGTGGGAACCTCGCGCGGCGGCGAACTGGCGCTACAGTTGGGGTCCATGTTTCCGCAGATCAAGGCGGTGGTGGCTTTCGTGCCAGCCAACGTGCGTTATCCGGCCTGCTGTGGCAACACCCGGGTCCCCTACGCCTGGACTTGGCGGGGGCAGGCACTGGCGTTCGAGTTCCCGCGGGGCCGGGGGCCGGAATCCAGGGGCGGCGCTGGGAGCCGCGATCGCCGTTGAGCGCACGCACGGACCTATTCTGCTCATCTCGGGAGAGGATGATGGAGTGTGGGACTCAACGGGGATGGCGAACGCTATCGTCGCCCGCCTGAAACAAACTCACTTCCCGTATCCCTACGAACATTTGAAATACCCTCATGCCGGGCACCGGGCGGGCCGGCCCGAGGTCGTTCCCGCATGGCACGGCAGCGTCAGGAATCCCACCTCGGGAAGAGAGGAAAACTTGGGTGGGAGGCCACAAGGGGACGCTCAATCCTCGCTCGACGCCATTCCCAAGGTACTGGAGTTTTTGCGCGAGAGTTTGCCGGACCATAGTTCCGAGAAGTGAGTATGAAAACCGAGGAACACTATGAACCACCAAGACACCAAGGCACCAAGAGAGCCCATCCCCAAGGAAACTGACGAAGTTGCGTCGAAGATCGTTGATGCTGCATTTGCAGTGCATAGGGCGCTCGGCCCGGGCCTGCTGGAGAGCGTCTATGAGGTTTGCCTGTTGCACGAGCTTAATAAGCGCGGACTGAAGGCGGAACGGCAGGTGTTACTGCCCGTCTTGTACGACAACCTCCGCCTGGATGCGGGACTTCGTCTGGACCTTGTCGTAGAAAAGCGGGTGGTTGTGGAACTCAAGGCTGTCGAGGTGCTGCTACCCGTTCACAAAGCGCAACTGCTGACCTACCTGAAACTGTCCGGTCATCGGCTCGGTTTACTGGTGAACTTTAATAGCGCACTCATAAAGCAAGGTATGCAGCGAATTGCCCTATAATCGCTTGGTGCCTTGGTGTCTTTGTGGTGAAAGGTTTTGAAGGGATGCAGCGTACTGCCCTATGATTTCTTGGTGCCTTGGTGTCTTGGTGGTGAACTGGCGCTGAACTCGTCCCAGGCCACGGTTTTGAGTCTGCGTTTTGGAGGAGGAACTCGTGATAGGCAGCAAGCTGAAGGTTGTGCTCGCAATGGTCATTGTCCTGATGTCTGGTCTGGCGGTCACGGGCTGCAAGAATGAGAACAACAACTTGCAGCGCCAGGCACTCGAGAAGCATGGGAACAAACGATACAACTTGCGAGGTCAAGTGGTCGCGAAGGATGCAGCCGCGAATGAGATCACCGTCCGGCACGACGAAATTCCCGGTTTCATGGCTGCAATGACCATGCCCTACAAAGTTAAAGACCCAGCCACCGTACAAGAAGTAGAACCAGGTGACAAAATCGCGGCAGAAGTTGTCGTCGTAAACGATGGAAGCGATTGCTGGCTCGAAGATGTCCGAATCACGCAGGAGAGCGGTCGGAAAAGCGCAAGCGCAGCGCCATCGGTCCATCGGCTCAATGTAGGTGAACATGTGCCCAGTCTTCCGCTCGTAAATCAGGACGGAAGGACAATCCACTTGGACGACTTCAAGGGGAAGGCTGTGCTCGTGACCTTTATTTACACCCGGTGTCCCCTTCCCAACTTCTGTCCACGGTTAAGCAGTCAGTTCGCGAAGATTCATGATGACCTTGCGAAGACACCGGACGACTACCGAAAGACGCATTTGTTGACGATCACTTTTGATCCCAAATACGACACGGCTCCCGTCCTCCGTAAATACGGGCTGGCTTATCTCGACGACGATCCCTCAGGTTTTGGGTATTGGGACTTCGCGTTCACCACGCCCGGCGACTTACGAAAGCTCGCTGACGCATTCGGCCTGATGTACTTTGAACAGGATAACCAAATCTCGCACACGATGAATATCGTGCTGATCGCGCCCGACGGTACCGTGGCCAAGTACTGGTCTCAGGATTGGGCAACCTCAGACCTGGAGGACGCCTTGCGCCGCCAGGCGGGGACTGCGGCGGCAGCAGCTCCTGCAAGAGCGAGTCGGGGGCGAACTCCATGACCCGCCTTCTCAGAATCGCTTGTATCGCTCTTTGGCTCGCGGGCCTGGCGATGCCGATGGCTTGCTCGCATCAAGGAAGGGCTTACCTTAGTGAGGATGAGATGCAAGGTCGGGCGCTTTTTGAGCTTCACTGCGCGCCCTGCCATCAAGACACCCACCCTGACCTGCGAAAACAGCCTCCCAAGTTGGAGGGACTTTTCCAGTCGAAATCGTTACCCAGCGGCGCCCCGGCAACCGATGCGCAAGTCCGCAAGACCATCATCGAAGGCCGAGGCACCATGCCCGCGTTTGACCAGCGCTTGAGTGAGGAGGATGTCGATGACTTGGTGAGGTACCTCCACACCCTGAAATGAATACTATGAACCACCAAGACACCAAGGCACCAAGAGAGCCCATTCCGAGGAATACTATGAACCACCAAGACACCAAGGCACCAAGAGAGCCCATTCCCAAGGAAACTGACGAAGTTGCTTCAAAGATCGTTGACGCTGCATTTGCGGTGCATAGGGCGCTCGGCCCGGGCCTGCTGGAGAGCGTCTATGAAGTCTGCCTGTTGCACGAGCTCAACAAGCGCGGACTGAAGGCGGAGCGGCAAGTGTTACTGCCCGTGCTGTACGATAACCTCCGCCTAGATGCCGGACTTCGCCTGGACCTTGTCGTAGAAAAGCGGGTGGTTGTGGAACTCAAGGCTGTCGAAATCCTGCTGCCCGTTCACAAAGCGCAACTGCTGACGTACCTGAAACTCTCCGGTCATCGGCTCGGTTTGCTGGTGAACTTTAATAGTGCACTCCTAAAGCAAGGGATGCAGCGAATTGCCCTATGATTGCCTGGTGCCTTGGTGTCTTGGTGGTGAAAGGTTTTCGGCTGTTCACTTCTTCGCAGGCGGCAAGTCGCGCAGGTGTTTCCGGACCTCGCCTGCATCAGGCGCCGCAGGGGAGAGCTGCAAGTAGGCTTCGTACTCCTGCCGGGCGCGAGCCTTCTGGCCGGTGGCTTCGAGGGCGACGGCGAGGTTGTAATGGGTGATGGGCTCATTGGGCTGGCGTTGGATGGCTTGCTCGTACTCTTGGATGGCAGCGTCAAAGTTCCGTGTTCTTAGCAAGCTGTTAGCGAGGTTGACTCGCGTGACAGCGTCCTGGGGGCGCAGCCGCAGGTAATCGCGGTAATTGCCGATGGCATCCTCGAGGTGGCCTGATTGCCGTAGCGCGTCCGCGAGCGCCAGGCGCGCATCCGAGTAATCGGGCTGGGCGCGCAGGGCTTCCTGAAATTCCTTGACGGCGTCGTCCACTTTACCAGTTACCATCAAAGTGCTACCGAGAGCGAAGTGGGCCTCCGGGAGATTGGGGGTGAGTTGCAGGGCCGCTTGCGCTTCCGCCGCGGCGCCTGCCGTGTCGTTCATTTGGCTGAGAGCGATGGAAAGGTTCAGGTGTGCCTCTGACCAATTGGGCCGCACCTTGAGCGCTTCACGGAAGGCGTCCGAGGCGCTCCGCCAGTCCGCCATTTGCTCGAGGGCCAGCCCCAGGTTCTCCTGGGTCTGAGCATCGTTGCGGCGTGCCAAGCTAGCCCGGAAAGCCTCCACCGCGCCCTTGTAGTCACCTTTGTTGTATAGGGCGTTACCCAAATCACGCTGATAGCCGGCGAAGCTGGGATCAAGCCGCGCCGCCTCCTGGCTCTCCGTCGCCGCGCCTTGCATGTCCCCGTTTTCGCGCAGGGCGCCAGCCAGCCGAGAGTGCAGCGTGGGATCGTCGGGCCTGAGGCGGAGGGCGTCGCGGTAAGTGGGAATTGCCATCTCATAGTTCTTCTCGACCGCGAGCATATCGCCGAGCGCAACCAGGGCCTCGGGATAGTCGGCCCGCAACTCGACGGCGCGGTTCAATTGTCCCATCGCGTCTTGCATTCGCCCGGCGGCCTTCAGTGCCAGGGCGTAGGTGTAATGTAATTCGGGACTGTTCGGTCGCATCTCCAGAGCCACGCGGTATTCACTGAGAGAATTCTCCCAGTCGCCTGCTGCCTGATAAGCGTTGGCCAAATGCAGATGGGCATCGGGATCATCGGGCCGCAGGCGAACCTCCTCGCGGTATTCCTGGACAAACCCGGGGATGTCTCCCGACGACTGGTAGGCCTCCCCAAGGTTGCGGTGGTAATCGGCGTTGTCCTTGGCCAGCTCCACGGCTCGCTGAAGCTCCCGGAGGGCATCGGGCAGGTCCCCGGTTTTCCGCAGCACCAGGCCGAGGTTTTCGTGGAGCGCGGGGTCCTGGGGCTTCAGGCGGAGGGCCTCGCGGTATTCGGCCTCAGCGGCGGGATGATCGGCGACGGAAAGGTATGAGGCGGCCAATTCCGTGTGGGCATTCGCGTTTCCCGGTTGCTGGCGAATCACCCGTCGGAACTCGGTGATGGCCCCGCCGTAGTCGCCGGCCTCCCGCAACACCAGCGCCAACGCAAACCGGTAGTCGACTTGGTCGGGACGCAATTGAACCGCCTGGCGATATTCCTCGATGGCGTGAATCAGGTCCTCGGAGGCCCGCAGGGCGTTGGCGAGGGTCATGTGGAGGTCAGGGTCGTTGGGGCGCAGGCGGACGGCAGCCCGGAATTCGGCCAGGCCCTGGTCGAATTTACCGGCCTGTGTGAGCGCCATTGCAAGCCCTGCGTGGGCGTCGGCGTTATCGGGAGTCAGCTCGAGGACTTTCTGATACTCAGCGCTGGCGCCCGTCACGTCTCCCGACTGGAGCAGCGAGCTCGCAAACGCCATGTGGATCTCGCTGTCCTGCGGCTGGAGTTCCAGCGCCTTACGGAACTCGGCCACGGCTTCGTTGAACTGCCGGCTGGCCGCCAGCGCGTTCGCTAAGTTGACGTGGGCATCTGGGTTCGAGGGGTGCAGGCGGAGTTCGGAACGGTACTCCGCCTCGGCCTCCGGAATGTGTCCCTGCGATTCCTCCACGGCGCCGAGATTCATATGAACGCCCGGAAAGTCCGGCCTCAGCCGTAGCGTCTCCTGGTATTCCCGGATGGCGTCGGCGGTGCGTTGTTGAGCCAAGTAGGCATTGCCCAGGTTGTAGTGCGCCTGGGGGTAATCGGATCTTAAGCTGACAGCTTTGCGGTACGCCTCCTCAGCTTCTTTCCACTTATTGAGCCGGGCATATTCATTGCCCTTCTTCAGGAAGTCCTCGGCAGTGGCGGGTGCAGCCTGGTCCTGGTTTGGGGAATTACCGGCGCCTGCACTTCCAGCCTGCTGCAAGCCTCCGCTTCCCTCTCCGGGACGTCCGCCGCCTGCAAAGAGGCATGCGCTGGCCAAAAGGAAAACACCGACAATCAAGGCCGGCCACGGTCGCGAGTTTCGTCGTGCTGGCCCTGCACTCAGCGCATCTCGCACAACGCCGAAAACATCATGGACTTTTTCCCGCGCCATGTTCGTGTGCCGTCCCGGCTGATTCTTTGCTACAACCACCCCCTACCCCCTCCTTACCTAAGGAGGGGAGCCAACTCACCAACTCCCCTCCTCTTTGAGGAGGGGGCCAGGGGGTGGTGAGCGCGCGTGTCCCGTAAATGGCTAAATGGGACACAATACCAGAATACACCCAACCGTAGGGCTCGCGCGGGCGCTGGTGTGATTTGCGGGAATGACCGGCGCTTCCAAAGGGATCCCATCCCAAATGACACCAGCGCGCTTCAAAGAGGTTTGACATGCATCGAGGCCTTCCGTTATTCTCGCCTGCCAAGACATGAGCCAGCAAATCAAACCGCCAGCAGTCTCCAGAATCGAACCCTTTCTTCGCTTCTTCCGCCAACGTCCCACCATCCGCGCGGCCACCCTCCTCTCAGGCAGCTTGGTTTGGCTGGTCGGCTTTTTTCTTCTGCCGCTGGCTTATCTTCTGGCGGTCAGCTTCGCCCGGCGCTCGCCTTACGGCACCATCGAATGGGCCCTGGGATTTTCGAATTACTGGCGCGCTTTCCAGCCTCTCTATCTTGGAGTTTACTGGCGCTCCTTCTGGATGGCGCTACTCACCACAGCGCTTTGCATGCTGCTCGGCTACCCCGTGGCTTACACCCTGGCCCTTAAAGTCTCCGGCCGGTGGAAATCCGCGCTGTTGATGCTGGTGGTGATTCCTTTCTGGACGAGCTTCCTGATACGGACTTACGCCTGGATGGTCATCCTGCGCA
>JBEKIZ010000007.1:0-125448 GCA_050011515.1 Terriglobia bacterium
ACGACCGCCCTCGCATGGCTGGGGGCCAGGGTGGCTCGCTATGCCTTCCCTGTACGACTCTTTCATTCGCGACTCCAAGCCGGTTTATCCCGGCGCTATCCAGAGCTGCGCTCTGCGCCAGCCCGCGGTCAGAACTGCACTGACCGTGGCTACCGGCTCTCTGTTTTTTCCGGTAACCTCTGGCCCGTATCCTGACTCTGGGCGTATAATGATCCCATGACGCACGACGCCACTGAAGTGTTGAAGCGCGCCCTCGCCCTTAGTGCGGAAGAACGCGCCGAATTGGCGGGTTCTCTGCTGGAGAGTCTGGATGGCGCCCCTGACGATCCCGAAGCCGTCGAAGCCGCCTGGAACAAAGAAATTGCGCGCCGCATCGCGGACCTCGATTCCGGCAAAGCAAGAACCGTTCCCTGGGAAGAGGTCCGTCACCGCATTTCGTCCAAACTTACTCATGGCCGCTAAGTCCGTCGAGTTTCTCGAGGAAGCAAGTGCGGAATACGAAG
This sequence comes from Terriglobia bacterium, assembly GCA_050011515.1. Classification (GTDB taxonomy): domain Bacteria; phylum Acidobacteriota; class Terriglobia; order UBA7540; family UBA7540; genus CAVROP01. The sequence goes on from JBEKIZ010000007.1 coordinate 504, forward strand.
AGGCTCTTGATTGGTACCTTACACGCAGTGAGGCGAGCGCCTCGAAGTTTGCCCGCGACCTTGCCCAAGCCATCGGCATGATTGCTGAAGCGCCGCAACGCTGGCCCGCCGGTCCGCATGGTACCCGCAAATTCCTGCTGCATCGATTTCCTTTTGCGGTGGTTTACCGTGAGCTGCCCTCCACTATCCAAATCCTGGCCGTTGCTCATGGCCATCGGCGCCCCGGCTACTGGAAAACCCGTATCTAAATGGTTTTTCGCGCCTCGGCGCGGCTTCGTGTTCCGCTCGTGCCACCAACGGCGGTGATTACCCGAGACTTCCAACGGCCAGTTGTGATCCGCAAACGCAGGGGACCAGGCTCCCGACCCCCTCACCCGTCCCGCCTCCCGATGAAGTGCATCGGGACGGCGGGTCACCCTCTCCCCCAGGGGGGAGAGGGTTAATTCACTATTCATAATTCACTATTCAAGATTGCCGCACGCACAACTCCTTGGCAAAGCAATCGAACTTGTGTACGCTCATGCAAATGCAAAGGAAATTCACTATCGGCCTGATACAGATGGCGTGTTTGCCTGACCCGCAGGAGAATTTGCGCCGGGCGGAGTTGCGCGCCAAGGAGGCAGCGGACCAAGGCGCCGAGGTTATTTGCCTGCCGGAGCTGTTCCGTTCGCAATACTTCTGCCAGCGTGAAGACGCCGCGCTCTTCGACCTCGCTGAGCCCGTGCCCGGCCCAACCACGGAAGCACTGGGGAAAATAGCAAGAGAGAAGCAAGTCGTCGTCATCGCGCCGGTTTTCGAGCTGCGCGCCGCAGGCGTTTATCACAACAGCGCTGCCATTATCGATGCGAATGGGGAGGTAGCCGGAATCTACCGGAAGATGCACATACCGGATGATCCGGTCTATTACGAAAAGTTCTACTTCACGCCCGGCGACCTTGGCTTCCGCGCCTTTGACACGCGCGTGGGACGCATCGCGACTCTGATTTGCTGGGACCAGTGGTATCCGGAAGCGGCGCGTCTGGCGGCGCTTCAGGGCGCGAGCATTCTGTTCTATCCCACCGCGATTGGCTGGCACCCGCACGAGAAGGAGCAGCACGGCGGCGCACAGCGTGATGCTTGGCGGACGATCCAACGCGGCCACGCCATCGCCAACGGGGTGTATGTGGCGGCGGTCAACCGAGTCGGTTTTGAGAAGCCGACTGACCCGCAGGGAGCGGGGCTGGAATTCTGGGGCACCTCATTCGTCTCTGATCCCTTCGGGGTGGTGCTGAAAGAGGCTTCGACGGACCGAGAGGAGCTGGTCCTTGCGGAAGTTGACCTGGCGCGCGTCGAAGAGACGCGGCGCAACTGGCCCTTTTTCCGCGACCGGCGGATCGATGCCTATGCAGGGATAACTCAACGATTTCTGGATGAGAAAACGTGGCGCAAAGAGGAGTAAGGAAGACAAGCCGGGTGTCGCCCACCCATAGAGACGAAAATCGCCTGCTGTCGTCACCCCCGCGCAAGCGGGGGTCCACGTCAGTCTGGAAGGGCCTGGATTCCCGCTTTCGCGGGAATGACGTGACTTTCGACGGAGCGCAGCGAGGAATCTCGCCTGCCGCGCTTGGCTTCCGCTTGCCCGCCGAATGGGAACCGCACGAAGCCACCTGGATCGGGTGGCCGCACAACCTCAGCGATTGGCCCGGCAAGTTCACTCCCATCCCCTGGGTCTACGGTGAGATCGTCCGCAAAATTGCTCCCGCTGAGACGGTGCGCATCCTGGTGAATTCGAAAGCCCACGAAGAACAGGCGAGACGAATTCTGAGACGCGTGGGTGTTGACCTTTCCTGCGTCGAATTCTTCCGCTTCCCAACTAATCGCGGCTGGACGCGCGATTTCGGCCCGATTTTTGTGAAGCGCGATGCGCCACGGCCGGACGTAGCCATTGTTGATTTCGGTTTTAACGGCTGGGGGAAGTACCCGAACTGGCAGAAAGATAATAAAGTGGCTTCGCTTGCCGCGGGCGCACTCGGTTGCCGTTTGTTTCAGGTTAAGGTGAAGGGCCGCGACCTCGTGCTCGAGGGTGGAAGCATTGATGGGAACGGGCGCGGAACGCTGCTGACCACCGAGGAGTGTCTGCTCGACCCGGAAGTCCAGGTGCGCAATCCGGGCTTGACCCGTCAAGAGACTGAGGAGGCGCTTCGCGAGTACCTCGGCCTCAAGAATGTGCTCTGGTTAGGAAAAGGCATCGCCGGTGACGACACCCACGGCCACGTGGACGACTTGTGCCGGTTTGTCGGCCCGCGTACTGTCGTGCTTTGCCAGGGGAGTGATTCGAGCGAGGCCAATTACCGGCCTCTACAGCAAAACCGCGAACGATTGCAAGGCATGCGCCTCGAAGACGGCTCCCACATCGAGGTGGTGGCGTTGCCGATGCCAAGGCCGCTTTTCCTCGACAGCCAACGATTGCCCGCCAGCTATGCGAATTTCTACATTTCAAACGCCGCTGTCCTGGTCCCGACCTTCAACGATCCGAATGACCGCATCGCCCTGGGCACGCTCGCGGAACTTTTTCGCGACCGTCCGGTGATCGGCATACACGCCGTGGACCTCGTCTGGGGCCTCGGAACCCTCCACTGTCTCACTCACGAACAGCCAGCGAGGTAAAAAGCGGAAACTGGAAATCAGAAATCGGAAACTGGCAGGCTTGTTTCTTGGTGCCTGATTCCCGAGGCCGCCCTTGGCCACACCCTGGGCGGCCTCTGTCATGCTAAGTGGACATGGGCCTTCGGCCCACCCATGGAGATGAAAATCATCGTCGTCGCTCCCGCGTAAAGCTTGCCCTGAGCTTGCCGAAGGGCGGGGGTTTGGCCGAAGAACTTCATGCTGACCGACTCATCATGAAACGCCTGTCATTCTGAGCCCCGACTTGTCGCGGCGAACCCGCCGCGGCGGGTCCGCAGTTGTCTTTTGCGCCTGGCTAGAGTCGGCTACTTATGTAGCGTACTATTAAGCGGGCGAACCGTAAAGTGTAGCAACATGCCACACCCATACGCTTTTCCATATGTCACCAGCACTCTTCTAACTACATGAAAACACATGGGAAAATGATGTCGCTGGCGCAGAACGCTTCAAAAGAGTGGGATGCGTGGGAAAAATGGAAATCCCTACGCTGCCCTGCGCTCAGAATGACAATTCATCCTCAGCCTCGTCTTCCACGGCCTGTTCTACGTCTCGAGGCGCTGCCGGATTTGTTGGACGAGTTTTCCCATGTCCACCGGCCGAAAGAGGAGCGTCTCGAAGCCGCGCCCTTCGAGGCCGCCTTTCACACTCAAGGTGTGGCTCGCGATGATCCAGATGGGAATGCGTCTCGCCCAGATCGTCAAAGACTCGATATCTGCCGAGGGGTGGTCGCTTGCGGAGATGTCCGCAATGAGAAGCGCCGGAAGGACAGAGCGGCATTCGAGCTGCGCCAAGGCTTCCTCAACTGTCTCATAGGCCTCCACGCTGGCGCCTTCCTCGATCAGTTGCGCTCGAAGTAGCGCCCGAGCTTGCCAGTCCTTGCCGACAAGCAAGACCTTGGCCATGGAAACAGTATATTCCGCATTCAAGCGGGAATCGAAGAGAGGATTCAGGATTCAGGATTATGGTAAAGAGAAAGGGTAAGGGGTAAAGGAATTTCCGCCATCTCTTAAAAGGCGAACGATGAAGGACACTTCACACTTCACCCTTTACCCTTCACCCTTATCGGCGGTTCTGTGTTCATTGGACCGAATCCTGAATCCCGAATCCTGAATCCTGCCTTTATGCTAAGCTGATTCCAGGGGGCAGCGGCGGATCGCGAGGCAATGCCATGCGCATAATTCTATACACAGGAAAGGGTGGAGTGGGCAAGACCAGCATCTCCGCTGCTACCGGTCTCGAACTCGCCGGGCGCGGTTACCGGACTCTCGTGATGTCTATCGATCCCGCCCATTCTTTAAGCGATGCCTTCGACCTCGAAAAGCGATTGATGGATCACGAGGCTGGGAAGCTCGTGAATATCTCGAAAAACCTCTGGATTCAGGAGGTGGACGTCCAGGAGGAGATTTCGCGCCACTGGGACTCTGTTTATGCTTACGTTTCAGCCCTCTTGAATGTCTCCGGGCTCGAGCAGACATTGGCCGAAGAGCTTGCCATCTTTCCGGGCATGGAAGAAGTGAGTTCGCTGCTTTACGTGAATCAGTATGTGCGCGAAAAGGCTTTCGACGTAATGTTGCTGGATTGCGCTCCCACCGGCGAATCGTTGCGGTTCGTGAGTATCCCAACCACACTCGAGTGGTACATGTCCAAGCTCTTTAAGGTGGAGCGGCGCTTGGCGGGGATGGTGCGCCCGATGCTCAATACGGTGGCCGGCGTGCCCATCCCTAAGGACGATTACTTCGAGAACCTGGAACTGCTCCATCGCAAGCTGGCCGGGATCGACCAGCTCATGGCCGACCCGAAGATTACCACGGTGCGTCTGGTCACCAACCCGGAAAAGGTCGTCCTCAAGGAAACGCAACGAGCCTTTACCTATTTCTGCCTTTTCGGATTGACTATTGATGCCGTCATCGTGAACCGGATTCTGCCGAAAAGGGTCCGCGATACGTTTTTCAATTCCTGGAAGGACACCCAGGAGCGTTGGACACAATCGGTGGAGGAGTTCTTCGCGCCCGTGCCTGTCTGGCGCGTGCCCCTGTTCGAGGACGAGGTTCTGGGCGTAGAAAGGCTAAGACGGCTGGGCAAAGCGCTCTATGGAGACCAGGACCCCGCCAAGCGCTTTTTCAACGAGTCGCCCTACCGTTTCCGCAAGGTATCTGGAAACTACCAGCTTCACCTCAAATTGCCTTTTGTTACAGGCGATGATATTAACCTTCACAAGAAGATGGACGAGCTCATCATCCGCGTGGGAGGGATTAAGCGGTACGTAGCGTTGCCGCAAAGGATCGCCCACTGCGAACCTTTGAGCGCTCGTGTCAAGGACGGTGAACTTATCGTGGTACTCGGGAGGAACAATGCCCAACGCGAAACGAAACCGGAGAGCCCGCCGCCGGCGTGAGCCGGATAGCGCGGGAATTCCGTCATGCGCCGTGTGGATGTTGCGGGAATTGACGCCACTCCTTCGAAGACTTAAACCTCCGCGCACCCGATCGACAAAGCACCTTCGCAACGCCGCCATTGAAGTCCTGGAGGCCATGCGCGCGGTTCTCGACGAGACCATTGAATGGCTTCGCAAGGACGGTCGGTCGGAGGCGGAACTGAAACGCATCCGGGTGGAAGGCTGAGCGTGGCTGTCAATAGTCAGTAGTCAGTTGTCAGTGGTCAGTGGTCAGTGGTCAGTGGTCGCGAACCCACGTCCCGATAGCTGCGGGCACCTGAAGCCGGGCGCCTGCCACCAGGCAAGTGGCACTTGACACCGGTCACCTGAAACCTGACACCCGACACCTGTTCTTCTTACGGAGGGCCGCCCATGAATATCCTGGTTACCGGGGCAAGCGGGTTGATCGGCCAAGCGCTCATTCCAGTCCTCACAACAGGTGGGCATCGCGTGACTTGTTTAGTGAGATTTAAGCCGCGGGGCGGAGAATCCCTGGTGTACTGGAACCCGGCTGCCGGGGATATTGACGCGCCCAAGCTGGAAGGATTCGATGCGGTGGTCCACCTCGCTGGAGAACCCATCACCGGCAGGTGGAATGCCACCAAAAAGACTGCCATCCGTGAGAGCAGAGTCAAAGGCACGCGCCTCCTGTGTGAAACACTGGCGAGGCTTGCAAAGCGACCCCGAGTGCTTGTCGCGGCATCAGCCAGTGGTTACTACGGGGACCGCGGCGATGAAGTGTTGAGGGAAGATAGTGGAGCGGGCTCATCATTTCTCTCTCAGGTATGCCAGGAATGGGAAGCTGCGACAAAGGCAGCCGCTGGGGGTGGCCTTAGAGTTGTCAACCTTAGGTTTGGTTTCATCCTGAGCCGTGCGGGCGGAGGGCTTGCCAAAATGCTGCCGGCTTTCATGATGGGAGCGGGTGGGAAGATTGGATCGGGAAAGCAATATATGAGCTGGATTGGAATTGACGACCTCCTGCAAATCATTTTATTCGCGACAACCGCCGAGACGCTCAACGGTCCGGTCAACGCGGTGGCTCCAAACCCCGTCACCAATCTGGTATTCACCAAAACGCTTGGCCGAGTCCTCGGACGCCCTGCCATCTTCCCCATGCCAGCCTTCGTCGTTCGCCTTGCTTTCGGCGAAATGGGGAAGGAACTGCTCCTGGCCAGCGCTCGCATCGAACCTGCACGACTACTGAGCGCAGGGTATCAATTCCGCTTTCCGGAACTTGAGGGCGCGTTGCGACATTTGCTGCGCAGGGGGTAATTGTATGCTCCCGGCGTGTATACTGGTTATCATGAAGATCAAAGTACTTTTTTTTGGTGTTACACGAGACCTGACGGGGCTTCAACAAGAGCAAACGGAGATTCCCGAGGATCTGAACCTGGACGGCCTGTGGGGCCGTTACGCAGCCCGCTTTCCTCGCTTGAAAGACCTCTCGCAGGTGCTCTTGTTGGCCGTGAACCAAGAGATCGCGGAGGGAACAAGAGCCCTGAAGGATGGAGATGAAGTGGCGTTCCTGCCTCCGGTAAGTGGCGGCTCGAGCAAGGACTACTACTTGCTTACCCGCTTTCCCATTCCCACCGCGGATTTGGTGCGCCAACAGAAGGCATCTGAGGATGGCGCCGTGGTGGTCTTCGAGGGTGTGGTGCGGAACAATTCGCGTGGGCGCAGAACTCTTCACCTCGAGTACGAGGCGTACGAACCGATGGCCATGCGCAAAATGGAGGAGATCGGTGGCGAAGCAAGGCGAAAATTTGAAATTGACCACATCGGCATGATTCACAGACTGGGACGGCTCGAAATTGGTGAGACCAGTGTGGCGATTATCGTCACTGCGGCTCACCGGCGCGCCGCCTTTGGCGCTTGCCAATTGGCGATCGACCGGCTGAAGGAAATCGTGCCCATCTGGAAGAAGGAGTATTTTGAGGACGGGTCCCTCTGGGCGGAGGGATCGGGTGATCGGGAGATCGGATGATCGGGAGATCGGGTGAATGACGGATCTCTTCGGTTGATCGGGAAATCGAGAGGGGGGTGAATCACTGGACCTGTTCCTCAGATCACCCGATCTCCAGGTCTCGGATCGGGTGAATGCCTGATGTGTTCTCCCGATCACCGGATCTGCCGGTTTCAAGTATGACGATGGGAAATCATTTAAAGACCGCAATCGAAGTTGCCCGTGAGGCGGGCGGCTTGCTCCTACAACATTTCCGGCAGCCTCTCGAGATCACGTACAAGCGACGCTCGGACCTGGTGACCGAGGCGGATCGGAGATCGGAAACTTTAATCGTGGAACGGCTGCGAAGCCACTTCCCCGACCACGCCATAGTGGCGGAAGAAGGTGGCGGCCAAGAAACGGGATCTGATTACTGCTGGTACGTCGATCCGCTCGATGGGACAACCAATTTCGCCCACGGTTTTCCCGTCTTCAGCGTTACGCTGGGTGTGGCCTACCGTGGTGAAGTCGTGGCCGGGGTGGTGTATGACCCTACTCGCGACGAACTCTTTACGGCCGAGCGCGGGGCCGGAGCTTTTCTGAATAGCCAGCGCCTTCGCGTTTCGAACAATGGGGATCTGGCGGAATGCCTGGTGGCAACGGGTTTCCCACCCTTCGCAACGAATCACGATTTGAACGTCGAGTTTTATTTCCGTTTCACTCAGCTTACACACGGTATTCGGCGCGCCGGCTCAGCGGCTTTGGATCTCTGCTCCGTTGCGGCTGGCCGCTTCGATGGGTTTTGGGAGTTGAAACTCAACCCCTGGGACAAAGCCGCCGGCACGTTGCTGGTTGCGGAAGCAGGCGGCCTGGTCACCGGCATGACCGGCAAACCGTTCAATCTGCTCGATGACGATATCTTGGCATCGAACGGTCTGGTTCACGATCAAATGCTCCGCGTGTTCAGCGAGATCCTGGAACAGCGGGGAGGCAGCGGAGTTGGGCGCTAACAGCCTTTCGTAATTGCGGTGACGTTTTCGGATTGAAGTCATGCGGAAACAGCCCCCTCCCTTGGGGAGAGGGTGGCGATCCCGCAGTGGCGGGAGAGCCGGGAGAGGGCAAGGACCCAATTCGCTGCCATTCAGAATTTCAAGAGGTTCAAATTGGCTGGACTCCTAAGACCGGGGCGGTTCCCCAGGCGCAGGGGGCTGATTACACTTTCTCTGAGCGGCCGCGAAAAACCTCCCGTCGCTTCTGCCTTTTCGCCTGACCCTGAGGTTACGGAAACCGAGGTGTGGTTGAGCCGCCTCAGCCCTGCCCACGATGGGCTGAAGATCGTGCAACTGACCGACCTTCATCACAGTCTTTTCACTCCCCTGGAAGAAATCCAACGCGCCGTCCATATGGCCAATCACTTACGGCCGGATGTGGTTGCCCTGACGGGCGACTACGTCACGCTTTCGCCTGCCTACATCTGGCCGGTAGCGAGAGCGCTTGGGAGACTGCGCGCCCGTTTGGGAGTGTTCGCTATTTTGGGCAACCACGATTTTCAGGTGGACCCGGAGGAGGTTACGCGCGCGCTTCGCGCCCAACGCATCCGCGTGCTCCGAAACTCCCACTGCGCTTTGCGGTCTCGTTCCGGCAACCTGTGGGTGGTGGGGGTGGACGATCTTTGGTGGGAAGCAGCAGATATTCGCGCCGCTATGCGTTCTGTCCCTGCGCGCGACCCCAAAGTTCTTCTCTGCCATAACCCGCTTGGCATACGCTTGGCAGCGGCGCACGGGATTGACCTGATGCTATCGGGCCATACCCATGGCGGACAGGTTCGCCTTCCCATGGTCGGCTCAGTCTATGGGCGGTCGAAGTTGGGCAAGCGCTTTGTGGAAGGCTGGAATCGGCTCGACGGAACACAAATCTACGTAAGCCGGGGTATCGGCAAAGTCCTTGTCCCGCTTCGCTTCGGCTGCCCGCCGGAGATTACTTGCCTGCGCCTACGGCGATTCTCCTGATGTGCTCTCTCCCGAGGCCCCAGTCTGTGTGACTCTGCTCAGGAGGTTCTTATGAAGAGGGTGTGGCGTTTCACCGTGTTGGTGATGTGTTTGGTCGTCTGGGTCGTATCAGGAATGACGGCGGCGCCGGAAGCCCGCAAGGTGGTTGTTGACACGGATCCCGGGACCGACGATGCCATGGCGATTCTGCTCGCGCTAAACTCGCCCGAACTCGACGTAAAAGCCCTCACGGTGGTGGCGGGAAACGTGGTTGTCGAGCAGGGTCTCGAGAACGCGCTCAAGCTGGTTTCGTTGGCCGGAAGATGCGACGTGCTTGTGGCCAGGGGCGCTTCGCACCCTCTGGTCCAGAAACTGGTCACTGCCGAGTTCTTTCACGGGGCCAACGGGCTGGGCAATGTCGAACTCCCTGCGCCCGCCTGCCAGGCCGATACAAGCTTCGCTCCCGACCTCATCATTAAGCTCATTCACCAATACCCTCACGAAATCACGCTCGTCCCGGTGGGGCCGCTGACGAACATCGCCTTGGCGCTGCGGAAAGATCCCTCCATCGTTCCGCTCGTGAAGGAAGTCGTCCTGATGGGAGGTGCAATCTCCGGAGGCAATGCGACCGCAGCGGCGGAGGCCAACATCCACAATGATCCGGAAGCAGCGCGCGGAGTGTTCGAGGCCGGCTGGCCGCTAACGATGGTGGGCCTCAATGTGACTGAGAAGACACTGTTCACACGGGCTGACCTGAATCGGCTTGCCAGAACACGGGGGCGCGAGAACGACTTCGCCGTCGGCGTACTGAGTTTCATGGTCGACTTGGCGAGCAAGCTGGGCGCCGACGGGACGCCCATGCACGACCCGCTGGCCGTAGGTGCGGTGATCGAGCGCAGTCTGATTACCACGCAGGACATGCGGGTCGAAGTCGAGACGCGGGGTGAGTTCACGCGGGGCGAAACGGTGGCGAGCCGGCACAATTCCTCCGACCGCAAGGTCTTGCGCGGAGATCGCTATGTCATCGAGGGCGTCGAGAGAGTGCACCCTAACGTCCACGTCGCTGTGGAATCGGACTCCAAGCGGTTCATTGAACTCTTCATTTCGCGCCTCGCGGGAAAATAGTGATTTCCAGCGCAGAGGTTGGCCCGCGAACCATGTTCACAGGCACCCTGGCCAACTACCTGGCGGCCGCGATTGCCTGCCTGCGGCTGGGTTGAGCCGCTCACGGCAGCCGGCATTGCGGTGGGTGCCTGCCGCTTCCGGCCGAATCGAGACAACTCTATGAAATCTGAAAAGACTCCGGGTTATCCCGAGGCATTGCGAGCTGTGAAATACATCGCGGCTCGATGGCCTGCAGCCCCGCAGGTGGGAATCGTGCTCGGCTCAGGTTTGGGCGAAGTCGTGCGAGGTCTGCGTAGGGTGCGAAGAATCCCCTTGGCCTCTATTCCGGGATTCTCCCGGCCCTCTGTTGCAGGTCACGGCGGCGCGTTGCATCTCGGTTTCTGGGGGGAGGTGCCGGTGGCGGTCCTTGCCGGGCGCGTTCACCTCTACGAAGGTTATGGGCCCGGGGAGGTTGTTTTCCCGATTAGGGTAATGGCACTGGCTGGCATTCGCTCTTTCACCGCCACGTGCGCTGCCGGCGGCATTGCGCCGCGCGCCACGCCCGGCAGTTTGATGGTCTTTTCCGACCATCTCAACTTTCAAGGAGCAAATCCGCTGGCCGGATTTCATGACCAAGGCTGGGGTGAAAGATTTGTGGACATGACCCAGGCCTACGATCCAAGTTTACGGCTCTGCACCCTGAAGGCCGCCCGCGCCATGCGGCTGAAGTGCTTCGAGGGCGTTTACGCTTCGCTCCTGGGCCCGAGCTATGAGACGCCGGCGGAGATCCGCGCCCTAAGAACACTTGGCGCCGACGCTGTGGGCATGTCCACCGTGCCGGAAGTTATCGCCGTGCATCAGATGGGCGTGCGCGCGCTGGCGGTGGCCATAATCACGAACCGCGCGGCCGGGCTCAGCCGAAACCCCCTGAGCCACGAAGAAGTGCTGAAAACCGGCCAAGCCGCCTCGCAGGACTTGGCGCGCCTCATCGACGCCGTCATGCCGGCCCTAGCGCAGAAAGGTGGATGAGTCTGCGATCATCGCTCGGCCGAAGTTGGTTGGAATTGCCGGTTTTCGATTGATCCCGCTCGGCGGGACTGACTGACAGGGGAGGAAGCTGCCACACCACTTTTTCAATCGACCCGCCACGGCGGGTCAATGAAGACCCGGTCTTTGGTTGTGGCCGTGCCGCGCTGCTAATGCTTGCCCGGGAGCTTCGGCCTGTTGGCCTCTTCCTTCTGCTTGATTCTTTTCTGGGCCGCATTGCGGACGACGTCCGCAACATTCCGATTAATGACCAGCCACTTCAAATCGGCGTCGTTGATGAGGCGGAGCAGCCGGAGGCCCACGTCGATGGGTGTTCGAGGGTTGTTGACCAGCGCCCGGACCACTGCATAGCTCCTCATGAACTTGCGGCTCAGGACGATGCGCCGCAGGACTTCCTCGCTGACGTCTTTCATGGAGGCGAGGTTTTCGACTTCGTGGCCCGAGAGTTTGGGTGATTGCAAAACGGCGCGCGCCACCACTTTGTTGGGATCGTGGACCAGTATCATCCGCTCCTCCTGGCTCCCGGTGAGAGCGGCCTTGACCTTCTGGACAGCGGACATGCGGCGGATTCTCTGCAGGACCGTTGTTCTCTTCTGCGGTCTCTCCTCACGGCTTGAATTTCCATCTTCGTCGGCGGACTGAAGGGGGGCAGGGGCTTCGGAAGATTGGCTGGATTCAGCCTCTGCGAAAAGGGCCGCAGTGTCCTCGATCCACTCACGAAGCTGGCCGGGCAGGCTTGGGTTTCGGAGGAGAGCGTCCCCCAATTCCTTGCGGCCGGGCACAAGGTTATACGCCACAAATTCCAGCACTGCGACGGGAGTGGAGGGGTTTGAGAGCTCTCGCTGAAGTTCCTCCGGGGGCCAGGATTCCAAGGTGTGAAAAGCGCTATTCCGGCTTTCTTCGTCCCTGTCGACGGCGAGGAGCACGAGGATTTCAATCTTCTCCTGCAAGGAAACAGGCAGTTCGCCGCGGCACGCTTTGCGGCGCACCACTTCAGGGATAGCTCCTCCGCGAATTGTCTCGACCAGTCGCTCGGAAATAGTCTATCTCTCGGGGGCGGCGTTTTTCAGGTCGTCGCGCGTAAGGTGGATCGACTTCACGTCGCCGCGCCGTCCCAGGGGTTTCAGGGTCTCTCCGTTCAGAGTCAGAACGACGCCCTGAGCGTTTCCGACGGTGACATCAAAGGAGTCGAGCGCCTTCAGGTTTTCAACCTCGTTGGGGTTCAGCACTTTTTGCAGCACGGTCTTCCCATCGGCGTCAATAGCCACCCAGACACGCTCGGTCGCGGCCACTTGCAGGACCAAATCAGTGTGGGCCGCAACCGCGCTGGTAGCCTCAGAGGTCACACTCTGATTTGGTGGGTTCGCCTTGGCACCCGGAGAAGGCGGACCGCCCTGAAGTGTTCCGGGGGCAGTTGCGGCGCCGGCCGTGGGTGAGGCGGAAGTAGCCGATAGCGACGGGTTGTTTTCCGGCTGGGACGGTGTAGAGGGTTGTACGGGTGCGGTGATAGTGGGCGGGTTCGTGCCGCGTGCGGTAGTACTCGGCGGAGTGACCATCGGCGTGCTGCTTTGCTGTTCCATGACTCGGCGCGAGTAACGGAAAAGCGCATAACCACTGGCCAGCAGCACACCCGCCATCAGGAGGGCGATGAGCCGAGTCCGTGAGGCAGCGCCGTTCGACGGCGCCCGGTTCGCCGTAATGCGGCGAATGTCAACTTCTGGCTTCTGCTGGCCTACAAGCTGGCAATCCGCCAAGACGCGTTCCTCGTCCAAACCCAGGTATCGCGCATAGGTCCGTACGAAGCTGCGGGTGAAAATTCCTCCGGGGAGTTTTGGGAGTTCCTCGTTCTCGATGGCCTGGAGAAAGCGAATGCTGATCTTCGTGGCGGTAGATATCTCCTCCAGAGATACGCCTCGCATTTCGCGTTCCCGCCGTAGATACTCACCGAATCCTGCCATCGGAATGGTTTCTTCGCTTCGGCTCACCAAGATTTCACCTAGTTTATCTTATTGGGCCTCTTGAAAGGTGTCAATTGATTTGGGAGGGTCAAGAAAATCGCACCAGATGATGACGCTGAATGAACGGTACTTGTGTACCATTGAGCTTGGTAAGGGTGCCCTAATAATCTAAGAGTGGCAGAAGACGAGATTGGAAGCCTAGGGATACCTATGGGTCCGCAGGAAGAGGTCGACGAACTCAAGCGCCAAGTCGAACGCCTTTCCCTCTTCCATGAGGTGGGCAAGGCCCTTTTTTCTACCCTCGACCTGCAGAAAATCCTCCAGACCATCATGGAGAAGATCAGTGAGCTGCTGCAGCCCGACACTTGGTCTCTGTTGATGGTGGATGAGAAGGCGCAGGAATTGTATTTTGAGATTGCCATTGGACGTGGCGCTGAGACGCTGAAAGACGTTCGCCTTAAGCTGGGAGAAGGCGTCGCAGGATGGGTGGCCAAGCATGAAGAGTCCGTGTTAGTGGAAGACGTCCACAGCGACACCCGCTTCAGCCCCAGAATCGATGAATTCACCCAGTCCAATACCCACTCCGTGCTCTGCGTCCCTATTAAAGGCCCCGAACGGGTTCTGGGCGTTATTGAGCTCGTGAACTGCTTTGGGAAGCAGAGGTTTTCGGACGAGCATATACCCATTTTAGAGAGCCTCGCCGACTACGCAGCCATTGCACTCGAAAATGCACGCTACGTGCAACGCATCCACGAACTCACCATTTTAGATGACTGCACCGCCCTCTATAACGCCAGGCACCTCAAATTCGTTCTGGATGCGGAAATCTACCGCTCCACCCGTTACGGTCACGAGTTCTCCGTGATCTTCTTTGACCTCGATCACTTCAAGCAGGTCAACGACGTTCATGGCCATCTCGTGGGCTCGAAGCTCCTTTGGATGATCGGCGATCTCATCAAGAGTAACCTGCGATTGATTGATTATGCGTTTCGCTATGGCGGCGACGAATTCGTGATCATCCTGCCCCAGACCTCCAAAGAAAACGCTCTGATCGTCTTGCGCCGCCTCAAGGACCTTCTTAACTCGAAGGTCTTCTTCCGGGAGGAGAATCTTAACATCAAGGTGACCGCCAGCTTCGGCGTGGCCGGATTCCCCGCCGATGGCCGCACCCACAGGGAAATCCTGCGCATGGCTGACGAGGCCATGTACCTCGTCAAGAAAACCACCCGCGACGATATCGCCCTCGCGGGCGAAGGCATCCGGCCGCGTTAGTCGTTCGTCGAAAAGCGCGGTGAGGCTAATTCTGAATTGTGAATTCTGAACTTTGGATCTGAATTGAAGTTTAAATTGCTTCCTTCCTCCCTTCCTCGCTGCCTTCTGTTTCTGGGGAGCCGCCCCCACAGGTCGGGGCGCTCCCTTGTCAGGGGCCTGGAACTCATCTTCTACCTCCTGACTTTCGCATTACCTTCAACCCCCTATCCTTTCAACAACATTCCAGCCTTAAAAGCGTGTCTCCTTTGCTATCTACAAGACTCCAGGTTGGTTCACGAGCTGCGCAAGATTCACCCTCTGTTTTAGTGCAAATTCCCGCTTCGATCCTTCATTCTTGCGGAGATTCTTTACCCCACGTCCTAAAACTCTCAGTCCGCGTGGAACAAGAGGGTTCTCTGCGTGTTTCCTCGTAGCCGGCGCGTGGTCGGCGATGGGTCAGCGGGTTGGGGCCGCAGGGAAGGAAACTGTTCCCAAAGGGCTAAGCGAAAAGCAGAAGGCAGAAATCAGAAAGTAGAAGACAGAAGGCAGTGACCTGAAGTAAGGATACGGCATGAAGGCTGAAAGCTGACCCGCCGTGGCGGGACCTCTGCGACTTGCAACCCTCTGCATCTTCTGTCAGGATGAGTTTTCAACATGCGTTGGGAAATCTGCCCTGTCGACGGGGACGCGGTCGCTCGCCTGTCCCGCGAATTGAACGTTCCGAATATCATCGCCCGGCTGTTGGTGCTGCGGGGAGTCACCGATGCCGAGTCAGCCCAGCGATTCCTGAATCCTGCTCTTAATCAGCTTCACGACCCCTTCTTGCTGGCAGACATGAAGCCTGCCGTGGCGCGCTTGCGTCGTGCGTTGGAGCAGGGAGAGAAGATCCTGATTTACGGTGACTACGACGTGGACGGAACCATGGCGGTGGTGATCCTGTTGACCGCGCTGCGGGGACTTGGTGGACAGGTTGAAGCCTTCATCCCACATCGCATGAGCGATGGATACGGGATGCGCGTGGCGGCGGTTGAGGAGGCGGCGGCGAAAGGCTTCCGGGTGGTGATCAGCGTGGACACGGGCATCCGGGAGCACGAAGCGCTGGCGCGGGCGCGCGAATTGGGGCTCGATTGCATCGTCACGGACCACCACCTGCCGGACGGGCATTTGCCCCCCGCGTGCGCCATCCTGAACCCGCACCGCTCGGAGTGCGGCTATCCTGAAAAGGTACTTGCGGGGGTGGGCGTAGCCTTCAAGCTGGTGCAGGCTTTGCTGGGCGAGAGGCTCTCAGGTCGCGTTCTACAGTCTTACTTGAAGGTTGTGGCGATTGGGACCATTGCCGATGTCGTGCCCTTGGTCGGGGAAAATCGCGTCATTGCGCGCTTCGGCCTGGAGGGATTGCGCCAACCCTCACAGGCTGGCTTGCAGGCGCTACTCGAGGTCTCCGGGCTCGAAGGCCGCGAGATTTCGTCAGGGGATGTGGGGTTCCGCATTGCGCCGCGCCTGAATGCGGCGGGCCGCATGGAGAATGCGCGAGATGTGATTGACCTGCTCACGTGCTCCGATCCGCAGAAGGCGCGTGAGATTGCCGGCCGCCTGGAGGAACTCAACCGCGAGCGGCAACGAGTTGAAGACGGGATTTTGCGTGAGATTGAAGCGATCATGGACCGCCACCCTGAAAAAAGGGAACGCTACTCGCTCGTGCTGGCTGGCGAAGGATGGCACCGGGGGGTGATTGGGATCGTGGCCCAGCGTGTCGTGGAGCGGTACCACCGCCCCACGCTGGTGATAGGCGTGGGGGATGGATTGGGGGTAGGGTCCGGGCGCTCGATTAGGGCACTTCACCTCCTCGACGCCCTGAGCGCCGTGCAGGACTTGTTTGAACGCTTTGGCGGCCACGCCATGGCGGCGGGTTTTGCCCTGCCCTCGGCCAGAATCGCAGAGTTGGAAACGCGCTTCGAGCGATACGCCCGTGCCGTGCTGAAGCCGCATGATCTCGAACCGGTCCTGCGCGTGGACGCCGAGGTGAGCGGGGCTGAAATCGATTGGAGTCTATTCGAGGCGCTCGAGACGCTGGCCCCCTTTGGCTGCGGCAATCCCACCCCTGTCCTGGCGGCGCGGGATCTTCGCCTCCTGCTGGGGCCTCGAATCCTGCAGGAAAAGCATCTAAAGCTAAGAGTAGCCTGCGGGCCGAGGGCGTTTGACGCCATAGGGTGGGGAATGGCTGAGCGAGCCGCCACACTCGCCTCCGGACAATCGCTCGACATGGCTTTCACCCTGGACCAGAATGTGTTCCAAGATGTGAGGAGGCTGCAACTGGTGGTTAGTGAGATACGGAGTTGAGGGGGGGGGCAGAAGTCAGAAGAGCGGGTGTAAGGGGGGAGGAAAGCTGGGGATTGGCAACAACGGACAACGAGCTTCTGACTGCTTACTGCAACAACGGACCACTGACAACCAACGTGGTGCTTGATTCGTGGGAACGACCGGCATAGGACAACGAGGAACTCGGCGCAAGGACCTGATCACTTGGGTGGTGGGTGGCGCATTGACTGTCACTACTCTGGTGATCAGTGTGGCTTACTGGGTCGCTACCACCCACAAAGAGAAACCGGTGGTATTGCCCCAGAGTGTCCCCATCGATGTTCATCAACAGCTTTCCGGGTACACATTCACGCACTCGGACGGGGACCGGCGTGTTTTCACCGTTCATGCGGCTCGCACGGTGTCCTTCAAGCAGGGAGGAACAACGGTCCTTGAAGACGTGTTGGTGGAGTTGTTCGGCCGAACCGGAAAGCGCCGCGACATCATGCGCACCCAAACATGTGACTACAACGGCCAAAATGGAGACCTCTTCAGCTCCGGGCCTGTCCACATTGAACTGAATGCCGAACCTGATAAAGCTCCGACTGCGGGCTTGAAAGGAAGGCAGACAGTCTATCTGGAGACTTCGAAGGTGTCTTACCGACACGAGGGGTCGCTGGTAGTGAGCGAGCAAGAGGTGCGCTTTCGCATCGGACCGGCTACCGGAACCTCCCAGGGAATGGTTTACGCAACGAGGGATGGTTCGTTGGAGCTTGAGAAAGGCGTGGTCGTGCAGTTACAACCACACATCGGCCATGCCTCGGATCCCCCCCTGCAGCTTACAGCCAGCCGCCTTCGCTATGACAAGCTAAGCAGGCAGATAATGCTTTGGGGTCCAATCCGGGTAACGCAAGGGGAGCGCAAAGTTTCTGCTGACAGCGGCAAGGTGTTTCTGAATGAAGCAAATCGGGTCACTCGGGGGGATATGGAAGGCAGCGTTAAGGCTTCGGAATCTTCCGCGGATAGGCTGGTCGAGCTCTCGGCTGATCACGCTCAGGGCGACTTTGACCCGGCATCAGGGGCATTGCGTATTCTCTCAGCCCAAGGGAATGTGGCGGGGCTATCCCAGGAAAAAGGGAGCATCAGTCGCCTCGTGGCGGCGAGAGTCGAACTCAGTCTTGCCGGCATCCCCGCAAAACTTCAAAGCGGGGATGCATCGGATAACGTACAACTCATGGTTGAATCATCATCTTCCCTGAGCCAGGTTGTTGCGGAGGCAAAGCGGCCGACGACGGAGAAGAAGGCGCTCACCGCGGCAGAATTGAAGTTCAATTTTCGGCCGGACGGGAAGAGTCTTAAGGATGCCCAGACCGTCGGCCCTGGCAGACTCGAAATAGACCCTCCCGATCCCAAGGTGGGCCAGCGCATCATAACCGCCGGACAGTTCTTGATGGCCTTCGATGTGATGGGCAGCCTCGAGACGCTGCGCGGCCGCCAACCGACCCATATTGTTTTCCAGCCACCAAGGAACGCACCTCCTGGCAGTGTCGCCCAAGAAAGCACGGCTGATCAGTTATTAGCCACATTTGACGAGGTAACGCACGCCCTGAAGGAGGTCAGCCAATCAGGGAATTACAGGTTCCGTGACGCCGACCGCAATGCCAGTGCGCAGGATTCAGTTTACGTGGCTGCAGCGCAAGGTGTGACTCTGACAGGGCGTCCCCAGGTATGGGATGCAGAGACCAGGGCGAGGTGCGAGCGTCTCTACTTTGACCTTCGCAATGACACCGCAGAAGGAACCGGCAAGGTGCAGAGTACTCACCTGGAAACTGGAGATAAGATGCCAGACGGTCAAGCTCCCGACCCCACAAATGTCTTGGCGGACCGCATGGTAGCCCAGCGGCGCAGCCAATTGGTGCACTACGAGGGGAGTGTGCGTGCCTGGCGGGGCGCGGACGTAGTGGAATCGTCCAGCCTGGACGTTTACAGGATGGCGAAACGCTTGAGCTCCGGCTCTCAGGTGCTGACTTCCCATCTCCAACCGGCTTCCTATGCGCCGGGGGCGGCGCCATCCTCTGAAACGCCCCGGCGCGAAACGCGGCCCTTTACGGTTCGTGCCGATTTCCTGGAGTATTTCGACGAGGGCAGCAAAGCGAGCTACCGTGGTCACGTGAAGTTACAGACAGAGGCGACGACCATGGAAGCCGACAAAATGGACGTTTATTTCTCCCAACTTGGGACAACTCAAGAGTCAGAGGTGGAGCGCGCGATGGCTGAAGGGCACGTCGTGGTCGTCCAGCCGGGAAGGCGAGCTACAGGCGAGCACGGCGAGTACTTCGCTGGCCCAGGAAAGATCGTCCTGACGGGCGGCCCTCCCACTATCTATGATGTGGAAAAGGGCTTCACGACAGGCCAGCGTTTGACACTGTTTGTGCACGATGATAGGCTTCTTGTGGACGGAGGTAAGGGGTCACCCTCTTTATCGCAGCACCGCGTCGCGCAATGAGCGACCATGCAGATTCTCTCCACAGTCGAGTTGACGAAATCGTATAAGGGACGTAAAGTCGTTGATGATATCAGCCTAAGGATTGCTCAGGGAGAGGTGGTGGGGCTTCTAGGGCCAAATGGAGCTGGCAAGACCACAACCTTCTACATCATTGTCGGGCTCACCAGCCCAGATTCAGGCCGGGTCCTCCTCGACGGAGTGAACATCACGGACTTTCCGATGTACGTTCGGGCGAGAAATGGAATCAGCTACCTTCCCCAAGAGCCCTCCATATTTAGAAAACTTACGGTGGAAGAGAATATCATGGCAGTGCTTGAGACCTTGCCGCTCACCCCTCACCAGCGTCGTGAGCGACTGGAAGAGTTGATCGAAGATCTGGGCTTGCAGCAGGTCAGGCGAAGCGAAGGGTATATGCTCTCGGGAGGGGAGCGGAGGCGTGTGGAGATCGCGAGGTCTCTGGTGATTTCGCCCTCCTTCATTCTTCTGGACGAACCGTTCTCGGGCATCGACCCGCTCACGGTTCAGGATATACAGAAAATCATCGTGCGCCTGAAAGGCGCCGGTATTGGCGTGTTGGTGACGGACCACAATGTGCCCTATACTTTGCAGGTGACGGATCGGGCCTACATCATTAATAATGGAAGGATATTCCGTGCAGGGACGCCGGAAGAATTGGGCAATGACGCCGAGGTGAAAAGAGTTTACCTGGGCGACAATTTCCGGTTGACAATGTAGTTGTATAGCGCCAGTCTCTAGCCGCTATACCCGGGTTGTTGAATCCTATGGGCGGTGGACCCTCTCCAAGAATCGGGCTGAACCTCAAGGTGGCGCAGAAGCAGATTTTGACCCCGGGCCTTGTGCAGATGGTCAGCGTTCTTGCGCTCAATAAGCTCGAGTTGCGGGAGATGATTAACCGGGAGATGGTTGCCAACCCTGTTTTGGAAGAGGTCCCGGAGGACGTTCCGACCATCGATGAAGTCGACAAGAAGACGGAAAGCGCTAACAAAGCTTCACCCTCTTTGGAGCATGTGGCCCGAAACGGCGACCATCAGGATTCGTTTGAGGAGATCGATTTCGGGTCGTTTTTCGACGACTACCTTGACCCCGGATTTAGATCTCCTGAATCCGAGGTTGTCGAGAGACCTTCTTTCGAGAATTTTCTCTCCCAACCCACCTCTTTGTCTGCTCACCTGGAATGGCAATTGAGCCTTTCCGTGTGTTCGGATTCCGTCCGTGAGGCAGGCTATTCCATCATCGGCAATTTGAACGAAGACGGCTACGTTACAGCTCCACTGGAAGAGATTGCGCAAACCGGCGGGCACTCGTTGGAAGATGTTCAGGAAGCCTTGGGGTTGATTCAGGTTTTCGATCCGGTGGGGGTGGCAGCCCGGGACGTGCGTGAGTGCCTTTTGATCCAACTGCACACGCTTGCCCCTGACAATACGTTGGCGCAACAGATCGTTTCGGGATACCTCAAACAGCTCCAGAACAAGCAGTACCGGGAGGTCGCCCGGGCCCTTGACCGTCCCGTTAAAACCGTCGAGCGCTGCGTGGAGCTTATCCGCAAGCTGGATCCGCGGCCCGGCCAGCGTTACAACAACGCGCAGGCGCGGCTCATCGAACCCGACGTGGCATTTGTGAAATCAGGAGATAGTTATCAGGTGGTCGTGAACGAGGACGGCCTTCCCCAATTGCGACTCAGCCACCATTATCGCCGCCTGCTGGGAGAGGACAGCACGACGCGGGAGGTGCGCAATTACGTCAAAGAGCGGTTCACCTCGGCAATTCAACTCATCAAGAACATCGAGCAGCGCAAACAGACGATCGTCAAGGTCTGTGAGACGATTATTCGCCGGCAGACTGAATTCCTGGACAGGGGAATTGATTACCTTCGCCCCATGATGATTAAGGAGGTTGCAGAGGAAGTGGGTGTTCACCCTTCCACCGTCAGCCGTGCTGTCGCGAATAAGTATGCTTACACCCCGCAAGGTGTCTACGAATTGCGCTATTTCTTCTCGGAAGCGGTGCAAGGACCCTCGGGAGCGGCGACTTCCTTAATCAACCTCAAGCGCCTTGTCAAGAAAATGATCGAGGAAGAGGATCCCGCCAAGCCTCTTACCGACGAGCAAATTACGCAGCAGTTGCAGAAGGTCGGCTATTGCGTAACCCGCCGGACAGTGGCAAAGTACCGCGAGGACATGCGGATTCCCAGTACCCACCAACGCAGGGTAAAAGCTTGAAGAATTCCGCCGCTCGCTTGTTCCTCCCTTCAAGTCTCGAGGAGGTCCACTCATGAACGTTGACTTTACCGGACGACAGATGGAGATCGGCAACGACTTGCGTCAGTACACGCAGGGAAGGCTGCGAAAGATTACCCGCCTTCTGGGCGATGCCTATGAGATGCACGTTATCCTGACGGCGGAAAAGCACCGCCGCGTCGCAGAAGTCACCCTGAAATTTCGCGATCACACCCTAGTGGGCGTTGAAGAGTCGGGTGACCCCCGGATATCCCTAAACGGGGCCCTGGACAAGCTGGAACGCCAGGCAGTCCGCCTGCTGGGTAGAACGCGCACTCGCAAGCGCCGTCCCAAGCCTGCCACCACGGTCGTCTTGAACGTTCTGGGCCTGGAGCGCATTGACCACGAAGAACGCCGCACGATCGAGGCCGAGCGAGTTCCGATCAAGCCTATGAGCATCGAAGAAGCGATCTCCGCTCTCGACCAGTCGCGCGCCGGCGCTGTGGTATTTCGAAATCCCGAGACCGAGCGCGTCAACGTCATTTACCACCGCCCAGATGGCAACCTGGGATTGATCGAACCCGAACCCTGAAAAGGCGGAAAGCAGAAGGTAGTGGGCGAGAAATACACTGAAAGCCAGGTTTGCAGGCCATCACCTTGCTCGAGGGGACGGCAAACCATCGGCGGAGCTAGCAACGGAACATCCTGGTCACTGCCTTCTGCTTTCTGCCTTCTGCTTTCTGCTTTTCTATGACTGCGGCCGCCAAAAAGCATCGGAAACACTTCGTTCTGATCACGGGGATGAGCGGGTCCGGCAAGGGGTCAGTTCTCAAGGCCTTCGAGGACCTCGGTTATCACTGCGTAGACAACCTGCCCATTGACTTAATCGCCCGCTTTACGGAAACGAGTCAGCGAGGGGGGAGCAAGATACAGCTTGCGGCCGTGGTTGTGGACATTCGAGAAGGCGCGGCGCTCGGGCAACTCCCCACCCTCTATCAAGACCTCAGAAACCGCCACTTGAATTTGTCACTGGTGTTCCTGGAGGCCTCCGACAAGGCTTTGATCCGTCGCTTCGAGGAGACCCGCCGCCCTCACCCCTTGGGGCGCGAGTTGCCAGTGCGCGAGGGAATCCGGCTGGAGCGCAAACTGCTGAAGCCCATACGCCAACTGGCTGATGTCACAATTGATACCACCCGGATGAACGTTTATGAACTGCGAGAACTCATCCAGAGGCAATTCGGCGGATTGTCGGCACGCCGAGCCCTCCTGGTTTCCGTGGTTTCGTTTGGGTTTCGTTTCGGCGTACCTGCCGACGCGAACCTGGTTTTCGACGCGCGTTTTCTCCCCAACCCAAACTACATCCCGAGGCTGAAGAGCAAAACGGGGCGAGACGCGGTTGTCCAACGCTATATGGATTCTTTTCCACAGACCCAGGAGTTCATGAAGCATTTGATGGATCTACTTATCTACCTTCTTCCCAATTACGTGCAGGAAGGCAAGAGCTACCTTACCATTGCGATTGGTTGCACGGGTGGGCGCCACCGCTCGGTCGCCATCGCAGAGAAGGTAGGTCACGCCCTGGTCGGTGCGGGGTATAAGACCAGAGTTTCGCATCGCGATATCGGGCATGAGTGAGAGTAGGTGGGGAATAACGCACTAGCGATGGACATTGGGGGCACGCATTTCCGCGTCGCCCTCTTCGATCACGAGGGTCGTCGGCTTGTGATTTCGGAGGGCGACACGTTGCGTTCCGGCGGGCGTGAATGGATGCTTGACCGGATCCGCGAATTTAGCCGATCCCTCCTTGACCAGACCGACTACCCCGTTGGGGCGTGCGGAATTAGTTTTGGCGGCCCCGTGGATTTCGAGCATCAACGGGTCACCTCGGTCCATTCCCCGGGTTGGAAGAACTTCTCGTTTGCCGAATGGGTTGGCACGAACTTGAACTTGCCCTGCCTGATTGACAATGACGCAAATGCGGGCGCGCTCGGCGAGTTCCGCTATGGCGCCGGCCGCGGGACACAATCAATGGTTTATGTCACGCTCAGTACAGGTGTTGGAGCGGGGCTGGTCTTGAATGGTAAGACCTACAGAGGCAAGGACGGGTTAGCTGGGGAGTTGGGGCATGTTCCCATCTCCGACTCAGGAATCACGTGCTCCTGCGGAGCTGTAGGATGTTTGGAAAGTCTCTGTTCGGGTTCAGCTATAGCGGAGCGAGGCAAGGAGTGGGGATGGCGCCGCAGGGATGGTCTCACCCGCACCGGCGACCCGAGCGGTGAAAGGCCCCAGGGTATTAGTGCAAAGGAAATCGTGCAAGCGGCCTCCGAGGGCGACACGGATGCGCTTCGCATCGTCCGAGAAGCTGCTCGTTGGCTTGCACGCGGTTTGCTGACGGTCATCCGGATTCTGAACCCGGACAGAATTATCCTTGGCGGTGGACTGACTCAAGCCGGCCATGTTCTGCTCGCTCCCCTGCATCAGCATCTGGCGGAGCTCGCCTCGCCAACGATTGGCTATTCGACAGGGATTGTTATCGCCGAGCTTGGGCCCTACTCGCCTCTGCATGGCGCGGCAGCGATGGCGCTTGACCTCATGTGAGGCGAAGGCAAAGCCCCCAGTGCGATTGCAGAGCGCACTTTGTCCTCAGAGAGATTCTTCCAGGCTTTGGAGGCCGCGCGTTAATTACCCGCCACATATTATGCTTGCGCGTAAATAGCGACTTTGGCCCCGACTCGGTTTTCGGCCTGCAACCTCTGCCCAGTCTGACACGTCAATATGGGTGACTGCTGGTTCCGCCAGGGCTCGGGATCGGCGAAAGCGATGTGGCAGGGAACCCCCGGAACCGGACAGGAATGACCCGTCGCGGATCGAGCAAAGCGGAGGGTCAAGGAGGATAACAATGCGCAGTGCAAAACTACTTCTTGCGTCAATAATGCTGGCGATCGCGGTCCAAGTAACCTTTGCTGAAAAACACAACATCACCCCTGCACAGATTACGGCGGAAATTCAGGACAAGCTTTACCACGCCCAGGTGTTCAAGCACGGCGACGTTCAGGTGAGCTTTGAAAACGGCGTTGCCACACTCACCGGGATACTGGATAGCCTGGGTGTCAAGATGGATGCTGAACACGCCGCCCGCAAGGTGGACGATGTCACCAGCGTCGTCGACAACATCAACGTTCACGCCGAGGACGTAACCCCTCGTCAGATCGGTGAGCAGGCGCGGAAAGATATCGTTACATACTACGCGTATACCATTTTCGATAACATCACCTTGGACGTTGAGGGTGAGCGGCTGGCTGTGAATGGCCAAGTCACACAGCCCTTCAAAAAGCAAGACATTGGCAATTTCCTTGCCCACGTCAAGGGAGTGGCCGAACTTGAAAACAACCTGGAAGTCCTCCCAACTTCTGAATACGACGACAGCTTGCGCCAAGCCATCGCGCGAGCTATTTACAACGACCCGTTTTTCATTCATTACGGCAACCAAGCCCTTCCGCCTATCCACATCATCGTGAAGAACGGTAATGTGACCCTCGAAGGCGTGGTCGCCTCGCAGATGGATCGCACCAAGGCAGAGATGGACGCGCGGTTGGCGGCCACTTATTTCAATCTGACTGACAACCTGCGAATCGAAAGCAAGTAGCATCGCGTGGCTCATCGCCGCAACCAAACACGCATTGTAGGGCCGAACGGCGTTCGGCCCTCGTGCGAGCGCCGCTCGCCCCTACATAACGCGCAAAATCTTTGCGCGCCGACAAGAAATTTGGGATGACCAGCACCGCGTGCCCGGCACTGCCCCCCTGGAGTCGATGGAATCTGAACTCCAGGGAGGACAGGCCGGCGGATTAAGGCAGTGACCTACTAACGGTCGATCTCCACGATACTATCGGCAGGAATGCTGTAGGAATCAGAGCGAAGCATGACGCGCTTGTACTCGGGTGGGGCTCCGCTCGGAAGATAGAAAACAACCGCGAGATTGGGGTGGACAGAGAGGTACTTCCGGCTACGCTCGACCCCCATCACGAAAAAGCCGGCCGAACGTCCGTCGGTATCCGTACCGGTGGGCGCCAACACCGCCGTGGAGAGCATATTCTCAACCGGCCAACCAGTGTGCGGATCCATAATATGGCAATAGTTCTTGCCACCGATCCTCAAAAACTTTTCGTAACTCCCCGACGTGGAAAGCGAATAGTTCTGGAGGCGGAAGACATCCCCAGCCTTGCGTGCGTCATAGGGAGCGCGCACGGTAATCTTCCACCCGTGCTCTCCGGGAGGAGAGCCCAGGGCGTAAATGCTGCTCATGCCACTAGAGACAAGCGCCGAGGTGATCCCATTGGAGCGAAGAATCTCCACGGCGCGATCCACCGCGTAACCCTTGGCGATTCCCCCCAGGTCGATTTCGACCCCCTCTTTGTCAAATCGGATCGTCCGCCGCTCGGCATCCAATTTCAGATGCTGGTATCCAACTCGCTTGAGGACCTGGCTGATTTCAGCCCGCGACGGCAGGCGGCCGCGGCCGCGGAAGAAACCCCAGGACTTCATCAGCGGGCCGACGGTGATGTCAAAGGCGCCGTCCGTCTCTTTGCTACGGCCGACAGAGATTTCGAGCAAATGAAACAGTCCAGGCTCAACGACGACGGGATGGCTCGCGGCCTCACGGTTGATGGCTGAAAGTTCGCTCTCCGGCTTGTAGTTGCTCATCTGCTCATCCAGCCGGTCAACCTCCTCGAAGACCTCTTCCACTACCTCCGAGAGGAAAGTCCGGTCCCGGCCGTAAACAGCCACGGTGTAGACGGTGCCCATGCTCTCGTGGGAGGCCTCGTAGCGGACCACATTTTCCGCCCCGTGCCCGCCCACAGCAGTGGCAATCGCCAGGGCAGTGACGAGTGATCCCGCAAGGCGGGAACAAGTGACGAGCAAGATTATGGTGAATAGTGAATGGTGAATAGTGAATGGTGAATAGTGAATGGTGAATCGTGAATTGCGGACGCAGGGTCTATCTTGCGCGCCACGCCCGTTACCATCCCTCAGATCGCAATTCATGATTCACTATTGGATTATCTTTCTTCCCTAACACCTGACACCTGGCACCTGACACCTGTTCTTAAGCTTTCTTTGGCCAGAAGACCTTCTGGCCCGTCTCGACCGCGCGATTGCCGTAGATGACGCCCTGCGCATCCGCCACGCCAATTTCCAGCGGAGCGACGACCGGTTTCCCCTCCCGGACGCTAGCAAGGAAATTTGACATCTCACTCCACCAGGGGTCATGCGGTTCCTCGTACTTGTAGATCCCCATCGACGCCAGCCAGCGCTTGGCATAGAGCAATTCGCGGTCAACGAAAGCTGCCTCTCCGTTGCCGGCGTGCTCGGGGAAGATGGGGATACCTTCCTGCGTAGCCGCCTTGGCCACGGTGGCGCCTGCCCACCAGTTTTCCTTCAAGCCGGCTTTCGAAACTTTGGCCACTCGTTCACGATAGAACATTCCCTTCCCCAGGGTGATAATCAGCGTCCCCTGATCACCCATGATTTCTTCCTCGAACTGGAAATGCTCGTTATAGAGCACGCCGCTCCACAAGAATTTCTGGCCGCCTGGGTATTCGTAAATCGCCTGGATGTTATCGCAGACTTCGCGCCCGTCTTTCCAATAGTCGATTCCACCGGTGGCAACCACTGAGACGGGTTCCGCCCCGATGGCCCAATTTGCCACGTCCAACTGGTGGGACGCCAATTCGGCAAATAATCCGCCCGAATATTCCTTGTACATTCGCCAATTGAGAAGGCGTTCGAACTTGGGGTCGGGCACGGGCCGCCGCCAGTTGCTATTGCGATGCCAATTCGCGCGCACGAACATCACTTTGCCCACCGCGCCTTTGCGAATCATTTCGATAGCCACCTGGTAGAGGAGGCTGGAGCGGCGTTGAAGTCCGACTTGCAGCGCTTGTTTCGGATGTTCTTCCGATGCTTTGCGGATTTTATCCTCTTCATCCTCCTTGAAGTACATGGTCTTCTCGACGAAGACGTGCTTGCCGGCACTCAAGGCATCGAGCACCATTTGGGCATGGAGATTCAGCGGCGTCACGACCATAACCGCGTCGAGATCTTTCCTCTCCAGCATCTTGCGGTAGTCTTCGTACGTCTGAGGATTCGACCCGATGGTTTCAACGCCCTTCTTCAGGTTGGGGGGATAAATGTCGCAGGTGGCGATACACCGGCCCTCTGCAATGGTCGCGAGGAACTTGAGCAAGGTACACCCCTCAGTTCCCGTGCCAATCATTCCATAGTTGACAACATTATTGGGACTAGGATTTGCCAGAATGGCGGGCGCTCCCACACTCGGGAGTGCGGAAGCCGCAGCCACGGCGGCGGCCGTCTTCAAGAAATCGCGGCGGGTTACGTCTCGCTCGTTCTCCATTGCCGAAACTCCTATGAAAGGTAATATTGGTCACAGAAACATCTTAGCACTCGCGATGGGCAGATTGCATCTGCGTTGGTAGTGGGTTAGTTTGACGTAGAGGCGGCTTTACGCCGCCATCTGGCGATCGCGCACGGGATCGCCGCTACAGCAGCAAACTGACCTACTGCATCTGGGTTATACTGAATAGGGAGGATGGTTCTGACAAGTTGAAGTGCTGGGCAAAGTTCGTTACGAACAGTCTTTTCGCGGCTGCAATCTTCATGAATGTTGCCGACGCTTCACCTCAGAACCCTCTCCCCTCTGACGATCTCACCGTCGAAAGCCTGAGGTTTACAGAAGCCTACGGCGCCGTTCAACAAAACTTCTCGGAGGCGGTTGATCCCGATGGGGCGATTCTCGATGGGGGCATCCGGGGCATGCTTTCCACTCTTGATCCCTTCTCTGCCTTCTTCGACCGCGAGCAATTCGAACTCTTGCAGGAACAGGCCCGTGGTGAGGCGCTGGGATTCGGTTCTATCCTCTATGTAACGCCGGGGAAAATACTGGTGCTCCAGACCGCCCAAGGCTCCCCGTCGTGGCGCGCGGGGCTGGGACCAGGCGATGAAATAGTAGAAATCAATGGCACTCGCGTAGACCGCGTAGGCTTTCAATCGTTGGTCGAGCTCCTGCAACGCTCCCGCTCACACCCTGTCCGCCTGGGCGTCATCCACCCAGGGAAGTTCGTTTCGCAGGATTTCGAACTGAAACCAGCGGAGGTGGCCCTGCCCAGCGTGGACAAATCGTTTTTGTTGTCACCCGGAATCGGGTACATCCACTTGAGCGGGTTCGAGGAGAAAACCCCGCAGGAAGTTTTGGACGCCCTGGTCCAGCTTGCCACGCCGCCTCTTAAAGGCCTGGTGCTCGACCTGCGTGACAACCACGGCGGCGTGGTGGACGCAGCAATTGGCGTCGCCAGTCTTTTCCTGAAACCCGACACGTTGGTGATGACCGCGCGCGGCCGGTCATCGCCGGAAAAAGCCCACCGTACAACTCCTGCTTCAAAGCAATTCGACTTGCCCTTGATCATCCTGGTCAATGGCGATACAGCCAGTGCGGCAGAGGTGCTCGCGGCGGCTTTGCAAGAGCATGATCGCGCCGTCATCGCCGGCGAGTCAACCTACGGGAAAGGTGTTGTACAATCCGTAACGGCCTTGAGTGAGAGTACAGGACTTGCGCTGACCACGGCCCAGTACTTCACCCCCAGCGGCCGCTCCATTCAACGGCCTCTTCCGGGGACTGCCCTGGCCGCGCCTGGCCGTGAGCTCGACCCAGGGTCCAACTCCGGCCACTTCTTTACGGACGATGGTAGGCCGCTGGCGCCCAGCGGGGGAATCGCGCCGGACGTTGAAATCCCCTCCCGCAATCTTGACCCCTGGCTTGCTTTCTTGAACCAGGCTGGGGCCTTTACCAACTTTGCCTCGGAGTACTTGACACTCCATGGGCGGGCGAATAGGTCTTTCGAACCGGACGCCGTCATGCTCGGAGATTTCAAGGAGTTCCTGAGCCGAGGGGGAGTTCGGACGCCTGAGGAATACTGGGACAGAAACCAGGATTACCTGAGGCTAAGAATCAAGGTCGAACTGCTCAATCTGGTTTCCGGCCTTTCCGCCGGTGAGGAAGTGGAAACAAAAGGTGACCCACAGGTCCAGAAGGCCGCGAGCCTTTTCTCACAAATTCCCCAAATCCTCAAGGGCCCTGCGACGAAAAGGTAGAGCAGGCCTCCGTTTCTGTGTCGTGTAGGGCCGAACGGCGTTCGGCCCTGGGCCAGCGCCGGTCTGGCTTGTCGAAATTGCCCTGGATCTAATCACCGACGACCCGCGGCTTCGCCGCCTGTCGGGGGGAAGGGTGTCAGGTACCCTTTTCTTTAGAATACAGCATCGGAGATGTGATGACCAGAAAACCCGCCGACCTCAAAGAGGGAGGTCCGCCCTACTTGGTTTGCCGCCAGGCACCACAGGCAGCGGCATCGCCCGGCTACTTGGTCAGTGCCCTTAACAGGCTGCTAAGCCGCGCAACCTCGGGCTGGAATCGCTCAGGATCTCGCTGCGCAAGGCGTTGGTACACGGCGAGCGCCTCCTCGTAGGCCTGCCGAGCTTCCTCGCTCCGGTTCTGGGCGCGATGGAGATTGCCCAGGCCGTTCAGTGTCTCTGCCACGTCCGGCAGATAGGTCTCCGGGTTCTTCTGCGCCAGCTCACGGCGAATCTTGAGCGCCTCCTCGAAGGCCTGCCGAGCCTCATCCCTCCAGTCCTGGTCGCCATCAAGGAGCCCCAGGTTGTTCAGCGTCGTTGCCAGGTCGGGCAGATACGTCTCCGGGTTCTTCCGCGCCAGCTCACGGCGAATCTTCAGCGCCTCCTCAAAGGCCTGCCGAGCCTCATCCCTCCAGTCCCGGTCGCGATCAAGGACGCCCAGCTCGTTGAGCGTCCTCGCCACGTGCGGCAGATACGTTTCCGGGTTCTTCCGCGCCAGCTCACGGCGAATCTTCAGCGCCTCCTCAAAGGCCTGCCGAGCCTCATCCCTCCGGTTCTGGTCGCGATCAAGGATACCCAGCTCGTTCAGCGTCGTCGCCACGTCGGGCAGATACGTTTCCGGGTTCATCTGCCCCAGCTCACGGCGAATCTTCAGCGCCTCCTCGAAGGCCTGCCGAGCCTCATCCCTCCGGTTCTGGGCGCGATCAAGGATGCCCAGATTGTTCAGCGTCAGTGCCACGTAGGGCGAATACGTCTCCGGGTTCTTCTGCGCCAGCTCACGGCGAATCTTCAGCGCCTCCTCGTAGGCCTGCTGAGCCTCATCCATCCGGTTCTGGGCGCGATCAAGGATGCCCAGGTTGTTCAGCGTCGTTGCCAGGTCGGGCAGATACGTCTCCGGGTTCTTCCGCGCCAACTCACGGCGAATCTTCAGCGCCTCCTCGTAGGCCTGCCGAGCCTCATCCCTCCTGTTCTGGTCGCCATCAAGGAGCCCCAGGTTGTTCAGCGCCAATGCCACGTACGGCAAATACGTCTCCGGGTTCTTCTGCGCCAGTCCCCGGTAGGTCTTCAGCGCCTCCTCGTAGGCCTGCCGAGCCTCATCCATCCGGTTCTGGTCGTGATCAAGGGCGCCCAAGTTGTTCAGCGCCAATGCCACGTCGGGCAGATACGTCTCCGGGTTCTTATGCGCCAGCTCCCGGAAGGCCTTCAGCGCCTCCTCGTAGGCCTGCCGAGCCTCATCCATCCGGTTCTGGTCGCCATCAAGAACGCCCAGGTTGTTCAGCGTCAGTGCCACGTACGGCAAATACGTCCCCGGGTTCTTATGCGCCAGCTCCCGGAAGGCCTTCAGCGCCTCCTCGTAGGCCTGCCGAGCCTCATCCATCCGGTTCTGGTCGCGATCAAGGCCGCCCAGGTTGTTCAGCGCCAATGCTACGTCGGGCAGATACGTCTCCGGGTTCTTCTGCGCCAGCTCCCGGAAGGCCTTCAGCGCCTCCTCGTAGGCCTGCCGAGCCTCATCTATCCGGTTCTGGTCGCGATCAAGAACGCCCAGGTTGTTCAGCGTCAGTGCCACGTACGGCAAATACGTCTCCGGGTTCTTATGCGCCAGCTCCTGGAAGGCCTTCAGCGCCTCCTCGTAGGCCTGCCGAGCCTCATCCATCCGGTTCTGGTGGCGATCAAGATTCCCCAGGTTGTTCAGCGTGCCTGCCACGTACGGCAGATACGTGTCTGGGTTCCTCTGCGCCAGCTGTCGCCCCAGTTTCAGGCATTTGCCGTATGCGACCTCGGCCTGGTTGTAGCGGTTCAACTCCTCGCTGAAAACGCCAAAGGCGAAATTCGCCTCGAGACTCTCGGGGGATGCTTCGATTGCCGCCTTATAAGCTAGCTCAGCTTCGTCGAACCGGAACTGAAGCGTGAGGAGTCGGGCCTTGAGTGTCCAAGCCTGACTCGCTTGCTCGATCGCCTTCTCGGCTTCAGCCTCCCTCTCTCTTGCTGCTGTTAGCAAGCGCTTCAGTTCCTCATCGTCGAGGACGTTGATTCCTTCCTGAATCTTCCCCTCCAGGAAGAATCCCATCGCTTCGCGGTATAGCTTAGAAGTTTTGCCGGGGTCTTGCTTCGCCAGTTCGTCGGCCGCCTTCGCCGCAGCGGATCGGGCCTGATCACGTTCCCGCCGAAGTTCCTCGATGGCTGTGGCGTTGACGCGCTGCGCCTCTTGTAGTTCTTTGAGACGCTTCCTGTAGGATTCCTCGATCGTCTCGAAACTCTTCAGCCTGTAAAAGCGACGGGCCATTTCTTCTCGATCGCCTTTTCTGCACAGAAGAAGCGTGAGCGGCTTAGCGGCCGCTTCTGTGGGCAGCACCAGTTCCAACTGGATATCGTTGACGACAACGTACCCTTCCCTCTGCACGACGAGCTGAATCGTTTCGCCTGGTCGCTTCTGGGGAAATTCGAGTGTGAAAGTGCCATTCTTCTTCGTCACCGTTGGATTCGCGCCTTCGACCGCGCTAACCTGTACTCCGTCAACGGGAGTGCCCCCCAGCTCGTTTGCGATCACCACGCCCTTCACCGTGGATGCCCGGACGCGGGAACCTCCAAGCAGGATCAGAATTGCAAACAATGTTCGGAGGCGCATGATTGTTACTTCGCGCGTTTCAGAACTAGTACTGCATCGTTGGAGTTCGGAACTGCGCTGTAGTACTCTGGCTCGTAGCCAGGAGCGACAACGTCAAGTTCCAGTTCCGGCCGAATCCGATCACCAGGAATTGCAACCTCGAAACGGCCTGCTTTGTCAGTCGACGTAGAAAGACCTGCGACCCTGACTTCCGCACCCGAAATCGCATTGCCCTGCTCGTCCTGCACTCGACCAGAAACGCGACCACCCTTCTTCTGGACAGAAACGTCAACACTAGAGCCCACAAGGCGACACAAGGGGACGCCTACCACTTCAAACTCTTGGGACTCGACCCAGACAGGCACCTCCTGCCCCCGAAAGCTGGCAGGGATCGCCGGAAAATAAGCCTGTCCATCTCCCCCGATAGGCTCCCGGCGAGATTCCGGGCCAAGCCGCAGCACGACATAACCAGAATTTCGCAGAACCACGTCCTGCGGGCCGCGTTCACCATGGACATACACGGTCAAGGGGAACGTGGCTAAATTCGGCACCAGAACGAATCCTCCAATCACCACGAGCGCGAAGCCGACAACGGGTCCACTAAGTTCCAGGACCCCGCCGAGGTACCTACCGCTGTAGGACGCATACGAGCGAAGCACTCCAAAGAGGATTAGCGCTGTAGCTAGGCCGACCAGCAAGAGCACGACGTAAAAAAGGTTCCCCGTCAAACCAAAGGCGGTCAGCTCCTGGGCTTTCCAAATCAACACCCCCAGAACCAGCAGGCCGAATACAACGCAAACGAGCGAAACGAGTACGTAAAGAGTGATGTTGCTTCGTCGAGTCTGCCTTGGTGACGAGTTCATATCGTCATTATGCTCCTGCCTCGACTTAGAGTACACCAACACACAGCCCCTGGAGTCCACCGCCCCAGCTGGCACTCAAAGGTTGCGAGACAGTCGGCATGGCGATGGGTCGCACTCACTCAAAGATTTTGAAGCAGGGGTAGCGCGGTCCCGTTTTGTCGATTCCATAGAGTCGTTGGCTCCTTCGGAGCGGCCAACTTGGTTTGTGTGCTTGGCCAAGGATTTCCGGGCAAGGAGCCAAGCATGCTGATTGTAGGGTCTGATTTGCATACGCGGGTGGCACATCTATAATCTCGTCGGCTTTGTCAAGGGACACGACGACCTGCGCGTGCTGGGAGCGGGGTTAAGGGCGCCGCAGGCGTTCATCGCAGACCCCTGACGCCGCTCCCAGCACGCCCCACGATGGAAACGTGACGAAGCACTGGTGCTTATTCCAGCACTTCGTCCTTAGAGGATTCTTTTGGCTCGTGCCGACCAAGGCGCATACGTCGCGACGCTTTTCGTCGCGATGTATGCGCCCCGTCGGGGGTCGCTGTGGAGGTCGCACCAATCGGTCGTCTGATAGACGCGCCCGAGGCGAGCAGCGCCAATCGCCCCGGCGGTTTCTCCCTCCTCGAGATGATGATGGTGGTGGTCTCTTCGAAGCTGTCAGCCCTCAGCCGTCAGCTTTCAGCGAGCCTGCCGATATATGGTCAGCCCTACCCGCGCTTCCCTCTTGACAAGAGGCTAGATTTATGGTAGCCTATGCTGGTTGACCTATGGAGAGCGCCGGCAGAGAGTGCGGGAAGGAGACTCGAAAGCGGCCCGCAGGGGGCGCAAAACGGCAAGCAAATGCAAAAAAGATACTAAATAGAGGGAACGAACCCAACAAGTCCTTTAGAATCAACAAAAGTCTCAAAAAACGAACTCAAAACGAACTCGATTTTGAGCGCAAGAATGCGCAGATTACACCGAAAAAGCGGGTTTTAGGTGGCACATTTCACGTGACCGGCGGCTTGAGCGTAGACTTTCGCTTTCCACAGAGTCTGCGGCTTGTGGCGGCTCGACCCCCTCACCCGTCCCCGTCGGCTGACGGGCTGAAGAAAGCGCCGGCGCGGGCCACCCTCTCCCCCAAGGGGGCGAGGGCTGGAATCCGGAGGAGGACGAAAAATCGCAGCACAAATGTACAAACTCCAGACCCTCTCCCCCAAGGGGGCGAGGGCTGGAATCCGGAGGAGGACGAAAAATCGCAGCACAAATGTACAAACTCCAGACCGTCTCCCCCAAGGGGGCGAGGGCAGTCTGGATTACGGAGGGGAATCGTATTCGTTCTGACTTCTGACTTCTGGCTTCTGACTCCTAGCTAATCAACTAACCGCGACAGCTTCGATTTCCACCAGCATCTCCGGGTCAACGAACCGTGAGACTTCGATCAACGAAGTCGCAGGATGGACAGTGCCAAAGGACTCCGCGTGCGCCCTCGCCACTTCCTCCCAGAGTTCGATCTTGGTAACGTAGATCCGGGTGCGCACCACGTATTCCAGGCCAAGGCCCAGGCGTTTGAGGGCGCTCTCGATATTCCGAATTGCCTGTACCGACTGCGCATAAATGTCTCCTGGGGCCAGAACTTTTCCGGAAGGGTCTGTCCCCGTTGTTCCGGAGACGAAGACCATGTCCCCGACCTTGATTGCGCGGGAATAACCCAGCTTCGGCTCCCAAGGTGTTCCTGAGAAGATCTTTTCCCGTTTGTTCTTCATATGCTTCTCCATCTATCAGGGGCGGGTCTCTGACCGGCCTCCAAGAATTCCACGAGCTGAATCTATTTTTCCTTTTCGAAGTATCGACGATGGGCGCGGGCCGCCAGCGCCAGCCGACGGTGGCGTCGCTCCAGCGCCTCCCGGAAACGGCGTTTCTCTTCTGCCGTAACGGGAACTATGGGGGGGACCTTCTTCGGACGACCGTCTTGATCAACAGCCACGTAAGTGATGAAGGCTGAACTGGTCTGACGGCGCTCGCCGGTTAGGCAATCTTCCAAAAAGACATTGACCTCGACTTCCAATGAGGTGTTAAACGTGCGCGTGACAAAAGCTCGCAGGGCAATCAATTGGCCGACCTTAATCGGATGAACGAAGTCCAGGTTGTCTACCGACGCGGTTACCAAAAGACTCCGGCAGTGACGGCGGGCTGAGATCGCCCCAGCGATGTCCATCAGGTGCATAACTTTGCCGCCGAGGATGTTTCCAAGAGTATTGGCATCGTTCGGAAGAACCATCTCCACCGTTTCCGTAAGGGAATCGGCCACGGTTTTCGCCTTCTGGTTCCTCATGCTCTGCTCTCTCTTGAGGCGCGAATAACCTCGCTCTGGCGCCCCAACTAACCCTGCCAGGCAGACTCGATTACGCCCTTGTGCCCGCCTGCCAGAGGCCTGGAAGGCTTTGTCCAGTTCGGTTGCGTTGCATATACTATTCGAGCATCGGGAGGGATGCAACCTGAATCCGCAAGCCGGCTAATCGCTCAAGGATCTTCGGGCTTGCAGAATCTCGGCCCATTGTGATCAAGATAAACCTTAAGGAGGCGCTTACGAAATGGAAGGCACGAATCGACTCAATTTCTTGCGAGAGAGTTTGCGCCAGAATCCAGACGACGTGTTTGCCCGGTACGGCCTCGCCCTAGAACTCTCGCAATTGGAGCCGGCGGAAGCCTGGATACATTTCGAATACTTGCTCTCGCACCATCCGGAATATTCAGCGACCTACTATCAGGCGGGAGCGTTCCTGCTTCACCAGGGCCGGCAGGACGAAGCCCGAAAGGTACTGGCCCAAGGGATTGAAGTGACACGGCGGCAAGGAAAGCAACACGCTCTGAGCCAACTCCAAGCCGCCCTCGAGGCGATGCAGGTGGAGACTTGAAAAGGCTGGGGTGCGCCTGTAACGCCCTTCTGAGCCCATCCGCTCCGCAGAGCGAGATCCTTCGCTGCGCTCAGGATGACAGCGAAGGGCTCAGAATGACAGGCGGTGACCTTTCCTTCTACGAATGTCGAACGACCCGTATCAGTTCACCTGGCGAAACGTTGTTGGGCGAGGTTTCTCATTTATCCCAGCCGTTCTATAATGCCTTAAGAGGGATGGCGACCCGCGAGGCAAACATGGTTCATACGATTCCCACGCAGGAAAAACAGGCTGTTGCCTTGACCTCCGTGGTTGCTGCCGTCCTGTTGATCACGATGAAGCTGACGGTGGGCCTCTTGACGGGCAGCTTGGGAATCATTTCGGAAGCCATGCACTCCGGCTTGGACCTGGTGGCTGCGGTGGTGACGTATATTTCCGTCCGGGTGTCCGACAAACCTGCCGACCCGGCCCACCCGTTCGGCCACGGCAAAATCGAATCCCTCTCCGCGTTCGTTGAGGCCACCCTTTTGTTCGTGACCTGCGCATGGATCATTTGGGAAGCCATCCGCCGGCTCTTCTTTCATGATGTTCATGTGGAGCCGAGCCTCGCGGCCTTCGGCGTAATGTTTATTGCCGTCACCATTGACACTTTCCGATCCCGGGCGCTTTTCCGGGTGGCGCGAAAATACAATAGCCAAGCTCTGGAAGCCGATGCGCTGCACTTCTCCACGGACGTTTATAGCTCGAGCGTGGTGATTTTGGGTCTCATCCTGGTTTACGTTTCCAACCAAAGCAACATCCGCTGGCTCCGCAAGGCTGACCCGGTTGCCGCACTGGTGGTGGCTGGAATCGTTGTTTACATCACGCTGAAGCTCGGAAAAAGGACCGTGGCGGCATTGGTTGACGCTTCGCCGGAAGGCAGTTCGAGCCTGATTGCCGAAGCTGTTTCACGGGTTCCGGGAGTTCTGAGGCTGGAGCGCATCCGGACCCGCCAAAGTGGGCCACGTCTTTTTGTGGACTTGAGGCTGGCACTTCATAGCAACACGTCACTCGAGCACGCCAAAGCGGTGGCGGATTTGGTGGAGTCCGCGGTCCACGAACTCTTTCCCGACTCCGACGTGGTTATTCACACCACTCCCAGCGATCCACCCACGGGGGATCTGGTGGAGAAAATCCGCTCCATCGCCAACCGCAGAAACTTCCAGGTTCATGAAGTGACAGCCTACGAGGTGAAGGGGTGCATCAACGTAATCCTGGATCTCGAGGTGGAGCCTAGTCTACGGCTGGACACAGCCCACGACCAAGCCACAGTGCTCGAGCAGGACATCAAACAAGGCCTTCCGGAAGTGTGCGAGGTGAACATCCACCTCGAGCCTTTCACCAAGAACGTGGAGGCGGTGAACGCCGTCCAGCTTACGCCGGCCGAGTTGGAACCCAAGCTGATGGAGATCGCCGGAGAGATTCCAGGCGTCTTAGACTGTCACGACATCGAGGCGCACCAAGCAGCGGAAAACGTGTTCGTCCGGTGCCATTGCACGCTGCTCCCTGCCCTACCCATAGCTCGGGTGCACGACATTACAGAAGAACTCGAGTTTAGGATTCGAAAAGCCTTCCCCCAGATCCTCCGAGTTAATATCCACGCAGAACCAAAAGGACAGAGCTAGAAAGGTACGTTCGCGGGCGTCGTCCGGGCACACCCCACCCCCCCTACGGAACGGCGCAGGCAGTGGGCAAGGATATCCCCTCAGCCATGCCTTTCTAGGGATTCGGCTTGGCCGCTGGCTTGGCAGGCTTAGCGGTTGAAGGCGCAACGGGATGCGTCGCAGGAGGCGTAGCTGGCCGGCCCGAAGTCGGGGCATCAGAGGGGTTCGCTACGTCATAGAGCCTGACGATTGAATCCGTCAGGTCCACTTCCTTGGCCGCGTAATAGATGGGAACCTGGTCGCTTCCAATGATCAGGGAGAAGCCGTTCTGCCGCGCGTAATCATCAATCTGCTTCACCATTTTCTGGCCGATGCGGCGAAACATTTCGTCCCTGTCCGTTGCGAAGTCTGCTTGCGCATCCTCGGTAGTGCGCTTCAAAAACTTCTGCTTCTCCTCCAGGTCCCGGCTTAGGCGCCGCTGCTCGTCGTCGCTAAGCGTGGCAGCCTGTTTCTGCAATTGGTCGTTGATGGCCTGTATGTCCTGCTGGAGCTTCTGAACATCTAGCTGGCGAGGTTGATACTTCTTCTGAAGCTCAGCCATCGCTTTCTTTCCCTCCGCCGTGCTCAGAATTGCCTCCTGGATATTGACGAGCCCGATCTTGCCTGAGGTCCCCGAACTCTGACCGAGCAGACCCGCCGGGGCCGTTCCCAGGCAAAGCAGAAGAGTAATGGTGGAAACTCGAGTCTTCATTCGATCTCCTTCAAATAAGTAGAGTCCTAATTGCGAAAACACATTCTAACTCATTTCGTCTCTAAAAGGTGCGTGCCACGGTGAACCCTACTCTCCCCTTGCGCTCCTTCAGGCGAAAACCGCGAAAGAGGTTCAACGCATCTTCATAGGTGGCCTGATTTGGAAACATAGTCTCGGGTGGCAGGACTTGGGGAGGGACCACCAGAACGTTATCCTCCCGGAGCCAGTTATAGCCATAATAGAGATGAAACGGCGCATTGACAATCGGCAGAATGACCTGCAGGTCGAGTCCCGTTGAGCTCCGGGGACGTAAATTGGTCGCTGAGATAATTTTGAGTCTTGTCGGCAGGGTGAAGTACGGGTACTCGGTGCTCAATGCCTGCAGGGAAGGAATCGAGGTGTCAATTTGGAGCTGGTTCGTTCGCAAGACAAAAGCGCTCCCGGCGTCTAAGAAAGCTGCCATGGTGACCGGACCTGCAATCGGTACGCGGTATTCAAAATTAGTAATGACCTCTGTATCACCGCCGGGGTAGATCGGCGTGTAGTACGGGAATGAGGTGTACGACCCGCACGTCGTTCCCTTCTGCCCATTGGCGCCGGTAGCCAGAATAGGATTGCCGAAGTTGTCGCGGTTACACACCTGGCCGGTCGCCGGAAAGAAAGCCAAGGGGCTGATTGAACGGATGTCAAAACCACGGATGTCATACTCGCCACCAATGTAGAAGCGCGAGAAAGGCGGGGGAACACGGCCACCGTATCCTTGGATGGTTGAAGCCAGTACGTGCATGCCGAAGGCTTGCGGCTTCTCTGAACGTTTATTGCGGACAGGATGAAAGTACTTGAATTCGAAGGACGGGGTAGCGGTATAGACGTTGCCTCCCAATCCGGAGATCATCAACGCGATAGAGAAGTACTTTCCCCGCGTGGGGTTCCAAGCATCATTGATGGTGTTATAAAGATAGGTGGGCATGATGGAACTGGACACGATGCCGCTCAGAGCCGAAGGACCTGCCAACCCACGAAAATTGATAGCCTCAAAAAAGGACTCGGATGCCGCATTGAACGCTTGCATGCTGCTATAGGAGTAGCTGTAGGTGAACCCGAGGCGCGCGAAAGTGCGCCGCAAAGGGTAACTGGTAAACGCCGTGAAACCAGAGGAATTCTGCTGAAAATTCTGCGCGTAGTATTGGCCATAGGGGGAGGTCGCGAGCTGTGAGGGGCTGAGGCCGTAAGCATAAGCTAATTGGCGGAGTTGGTCATAGCGGTAATTGCTGTGGTAGACCGTAAACCCCACTGTCATGGCGCGATCAAAAACGTACGGCTCAGTGAACCCAAACGAATACATCTTTTGATAGGTCCCCCACTCCGTTTGAACGCTCAAGGTCTCGCCCAGCCCCAGGAAATTGTTGGTGGCGTAATTGATCCCCACGAAGTTCCCCGCCAAGCCACTGACCCCGCCCGAAAACCCGATGGAGTTCTTGCCTTTTTCCTTGACCTTCAAAGTAATATCAACCGTGCTGTTTTTGGCGTCCTGGGTGATCTCGTAGTCCTCCTTCTTCACCGTATCAAAGAATCCCAGTTGATTCACCCGGAGGACGCTGAGGTCCCAAAACGAGGAGTTGAACATGTCCCCTTCGCTTATCA
Organism: Terriglobia bacterium; assembly: GCA_050011515.1. Classification (GTDB taxonomy): domain Bacteria; phylum Acidobacteriota; class Terriglobia; order UBA7540; family UBA7540; genus CAVROP01. The sequence continues at coordinate 40,730 of JBEKIZ010000007.1, forward strand.
GCAATTCCCGTCGAATCACCTTGTCGCGAGTCTTGGTATTGCCGGAAAACTCAATGCGATGAACAATAAACTGCTTCTCTTCCTCGAAGTCCAGCGCCAGGTTGATAACTCGGCGCTTGTTATCAGGCTCGATGTCCGGAGAAGCGGTGAAATTGATGTAACCGAACTGGCCATAGAGCTTGGTGTAGTTCTCGATGGCCTTCCGAACCTTAGACAGCGCAAAGAGATCTCCAGGCTTGAGCCGCAGGATAGGCGCCAACTGTTGTTGCGTGAAGAGCTTGTTTCCGCGGATTACAAACCTGCCCAAGCGATACTGCAACCCCTCCTCCACCGGGATCGTCAGGTCCACCCGTTTGCCCCGGCCCCAACTGAAAAAGAAGAACGGATAACGCCGCCGGGTGTCCACCATCTTCGTTTCCGGTTCTTTCGCCAGAGCGTAAAAGTAACCGTGGTCCCTGTAGAGGTCGCGGATGTTTTCGAGGTCGGCCTCAATCCTCTCCTTATCGTAAGTCTTATGGAACCAGTAGAACCAGGGTGGAGCGCCGGCAGCTCTGGAATACTTCATGGCGCGGTCAAGTTCGTGAGAAGAGAAAACCTGGTTTCCCTTGAAGCGGACATTGCCCACCTTGACCTTGGGGCCTTCCACCACGATAAACGTCAGAGCCACGGAGTTGGGCGGAATATTCCGCGTGCGGTGCCGGACGGTAGCAAACATCTTCCCATGCGCCGCGAGCATCTCCTGGAGAACCACCTCAGCTCGTCTAATGGTCACAGGATCGTACTGGGATTGGATGGATAGGCCCACCTTGCGCTTTTTGAATTCATCCAGCACGTCCGATTGCTGAACGCTGCCTAATCCTTTGTAATCAATGCTCCGGACCAGCTTCTTTTCTCGCACGAAGAAAGTAACGATCTTCCCGCCCTTTTCGGAATCCACCACTTCCAACCGAACGTCATCGAAGAAGCCTGTATTCCAGAGAGCCATGAAGTCTCGGTCAAGAATGTTCTCGTTATACACGTCGCCTTGATGCGAGAAAATGCGGGCCCGCAAGGTCGCAGCAGGAATGCGTCGGTTCCCTCGGAAAATAATCGACTGAATAGTTGCCTGGGCGGTGGGCTGGGCTTGCGGCTGCGTAGGCGCGCCGGGAGTTGTAAGTTCAGGAGCTTTCTGCGGAGCAGGCGCTTCCTTGGGCGTTTCAAGTTGGAGTTTCTGTGGGGGAGCCGCAGGCGGGGTCTGCGAGGGCTTGGCTTGCGGGTTCTGCTGAGTCCCTGGGGTTGGCTGCGCAGGCGGTGGAGCGCCTGGTGATGAGGGTGGTTTCTGCTCCGCTGGGGGGTTCTGCGCCTGAAGCGCCGGGCCAGAAAGCAAGCTCAATAGCAAGGCGACGAACCGCAACCCAAACCGTGTCCTCGTTCGTCTACACGTGGCAGAACTTCTCCTCAAGAAACGGTCTTCCCCCTCGTTTTGGATCGAGCTCAGAGAGTCCGATGCCGGGAACTCACCAGAAGTTGGCCCAAAGACTCGAAATCGCAGGAGCAATCCCTACATCCCTCTCAGGACCAAACTCCGGCAGGCACAGACGACGTGGAATTTCTGCTTCCTGCTTTGCCAAGGACGGGCCGCACTAACGTGAGAGTGGCGTGGCCGCGACGAGCTTGTCATTCATCGACCGATAGCAGAGGCCTTCCTTCTCAACAACGACTTCCAGAACTGATGGGGGTTGAATCTCCCCCTGGATCAACGCTTCCGAAAGCGGGTCTTCAACGTACTTCTGGAGCGCCCGGCGCAGGGGGCGAGCGCCATAGGAACGGTCCTCACAAGTCTTTTCCAGAATCCACTGGCTCGCCTCCCGGGACAAGGTAATCGAAATGTTCTTGTGCTCCAGATTCTGATTCATCTGCGCCACCAAGAGGTCCAGGATCTGTACCAGATCATTGTCGCTGAGCGCATTGAACACGATAACTTCATCCAGCCGGTTGAGGAACTCCGGATTGAACAGCCGCTTGACCTCGGCCAACACCATATCTTCAGCCTTCCTCTCGCTCGCACCCTCCGCCGCCGACTGGAACCCCAGGTGCGTCCGGCGTTGCAGATACCGAGCCCCGATATTCGAGGTCATGATGAGGATGGTGTTCTTGAAATCCACTGTATTCCCCAGCCCGTCGGTCAGGTGTCCGTCTTCGAAGACTTGAAGCAGAATGTTGAAGAGATCCGGGTGGGCCTTCTCAATCTCGTCCAGGAGAATCACGGAGTAAGGCGCGCGCCGGACCCGCTCCGTCAGTTGGCCCCCCTCTTCGTAACCCACGTATCCGGGAGGAGACCCGATCAGCTTCGAGACGGAGTGCTTCTCCATGAATTCCGACATGTCGAAACGAATCAGCGCCCGCTCACTCCCAAAAAGAAAGGCCGCAAGAGAACGGGCCATTTCGGTCTTGCCGACGCCGGTGGGCCCGAGGAACAGGAAAGAACCCACCGGTCGGCCGGGAGGTTTCAGGCCGGCGCGGGAACGGCGGATGGCCCTGGCCAGGGCCGAGATGGCGCGATCCTGGCTGATAATCCGCTTGTGCAGTTCCTCTTCCGTCCTCAGCAGCTTCGAACTCTCCTCTTCCTTAATCGAGGTCACCGGGACGCCCGTCCAGCGGGAGACCACATCCTCAATGTCCTCGCGGGTCACGCTGCCCATGGCCGTTTCGTCGATATTGTATTTTTCACGGAGGAGCCTGAGGTTTTCGCGTTCCTTTCGTTCTTCGTCCGAATAGAAGCGCGCCTTTTCGAATTCGTGGTTGGCGATGGCATTTTCCATCCGGTGAACGACGAATTTGATGCGCTTCTGCACGTCGATCATCTCTTCGGGCAAGGAACTCTGGCGAAGCTTCACCCGCGCTCCCGCCTCATCAATCAGGTCCACCGCCTTGTCCGGCAGGAAACGATCCGGAATATAGCGGCTGGAGTGATACACCGCCGAGCTTAAGGCCTCATCGGTGTAAGTGACGGCGTGGAACTTCTCGTAACGGTCCTTGATTCCGAAAAGGATCTTGACGCCTTCGGCTTCCGTTGGAGGCGGAACCTTCACGGCTTGGAATCGCCGCTCCAGGGACCGGTCCTTCTCTATCGACTTGCGGTATTCCCCCGGGGTGGTGGCGCCGATGCACTGGATTTCACCCCTGGTTAGCGCGGGTTTCAGGATATTAGCGGCGTCCAGCGAGCCTTCCGCCGAACCTGCTCCCACCAAGGTATGGAGCTCGTCGATGAAGATGATAGCGTTCTGCGACTCCATCAACTCCTTCATGATGGTTTTCAAGCGTTCCTCGAATTGCCCGCGGTACTTCGTGCCCGCGACGATCAAAGAAAGATCCAGCGCCAGGATTCGCTTGTCGGCGAGAAAGGAAGGCACATCGCCGTCCGCAATTCGCTGCGCCAAACCTTCCACGATGGCGGTCTTGCCGACACCCGGCTCCCCAATCAGGACCGGGTTATTCTTCGTCCGGCGGCACAGGATCTGGACCGCCCGCTCCAGTTCGGCTTCGCGACCGATCAGGGGGTCGAGTTGGTTCTCCATCGCGCACTGGGTCAGGTCGCGGCTGAATTCGGAGAGCAGGGATGTCTCCTTAGGGCGCGCCGCCGAAGCCTTTTCGTTCTGTGCCCGGCTCAGCTCCTCGCGGAGCACGGAGAGACGCAGCCCGCGTTCGTGCAACATCTCGGCGGCAAACGATTTGTCCTCCCGCAGCAATCCCAACAGCAGGTGCTCCGTCCCGATATGTTTGTGCGAGAGGCGCTCAGCCTCTTCCGCCCCGAAGGCAAGCACGCGCTTGCACTCCTGGCTCAAGGGCAGGTCCACAGAAGTCGAGACCTTCTCGCGCACAGGCGTTCGTCCCTCAATTTGTTTACGGATGGACTCAATCGAAGCGTGGGAGCGCAGGAAACGGTTCGTCAGCGCCTTATCTTCGCGCAGCAATCCCAGCAGCAGGTGCTCGGTTTCGATATAGGGGCTGCCGAATTGGCTGGCTTCGTAGCGGGCGAAAAAGATCACGCGACGTGCCTTTTCCGTGTACCTCTCAAACATAGCTCCTCAGTCCTCTCGGGAACCCTCCCCCCAGTTTCTAACCGCCCCGGGGGGGAGCAGGTCATTGAACCATCGGAACTACCATCTCCGTCAGCTTTCCATTTGCCAGGCGCAAGATTCGTTGCGCACGCCGGGCCAGCTCCTGGTTGTGCGTTGCTAAGACCGAAGTCAAACGATGACCCCGGTGAAGTTTCTCCAAAAGCTCAATCACCCGCTGGGCGGTTCGCTGGTCAAGGCTGCCAGTCGGCTCATCGGCAAGCAGCACAGCCGGCTGATTGGCTAACGCCCGGGCCAAAGCGACTCGCTGTTGCTCACCCCCCGAAAGTTCACCCACGCGTCGCGCGCAAGCATTCGCGAGCCCTACTTCGCCCAGCAGTTCCCTGGCGCGCCCCTTGGCCAATGAAAAGTCACGCCCGCTAATCAACTGCGGAATCACTACGTTTTCGAGCGCGCTGAATTCCGGAAGGAGGTAGTGCATCTGCCACACAAAACCGACGCGCACATTGCGATAGACGGCGCGTTCCTCCTGGCGAAATTCACTCAGTCTCTGCCCCATGAAGTATACCTCACCCCTCGTCGGAGTGTCCAGAGCGGCAAGGAGATGGAGCAGCGTCGTTTTGCCCGTTCCCGACTCACCCACCAAGGCGACGAATTCTCCCTCGCGAACTTCCAGATTCAGATCGTCGAAGACCACGATCTCCTCGTCGCCGGAGCGGAAAATCTTCGTAAGATTGGCGGTCCGCAAGAGCGCGCCAGCAGACGATTGAGCCATCGGGTCATCGGGCCATTGGGTCATCGGGTCATCGGGCCATCGGGCCATCGTGTCATCGGGTCATTGGGCCATCGGGTCATTGGGCCCGATGAATCAATCTCTTCATTCGTAACGCAGGATTTCCACCGGGTCCAGTCTGGCCGCTGATAGTGACGGATAAAGCGTCGCCAGAAAACTGATGCTGAGCGCCGCCAGGGTAATCCAAACTCCGTCCCAGGGGCGAGCATGAAAAGGTACCGAGGCTAGCGCGTAAACGTCCGCCTGGAGCGGGACCAGCTTGTAACGGCCCCCAAGCCAGGAAGTCCCGTATCCAAGAATAAGCCCCAGCAGACTCCCGAAGGCGCCGATGAGCAGTCCGTGAAGAGTGAAGACCGCCCACACCTGCCTCTTCCTGGCGCCCATGGACATCAGTACGGCAATATCCCGGTTCTTCTCCATCACCATCATGGCCAGAGTAATGAAGATGTTGAGGGCAGCGACCACCACAATCAGGCCAATGGTCAGAATGGTCACCAGGCGCTCCAGACGCAGAGCGCTTAGCAGGGAGCGGTTCTGCTCCATCCAGGTGGTGGTCTCAAATCCCTTGCCGGCGGCCTCCCGAATTTGCTCGGCCACGAGAGGGGCCCGGTAGATGTCATCAACCTTGAACTCAATCACGGAAGCCACATCGGCCAAATCAAACAAGCGTTGCGCCGCAGGAAGGTTGGTAAACGCCCAGGTGGCGTCAAAGTCATAGAAGCCGGAGTCAAACACGCCCACTACCCGAAAGTGGCGGAATTTTGGAACCACCTCCAGGGGAGTCAAATAACCCTGGGGGCTGGTGATGAGGATGGTGTCGCCCACATACGCCCCGAGCGACTTGGCCAGCTCCTTGCCAAGAATGATGGGGTCAGCGTCAGCAAAGGTCTGTGAAAGGCCCTCGAGTGTACCCTCGCGCAGCCTCAGAAGAAGGTCACCGACGTGAATTTCACGCTGCGGATCAACACCTTTCAGAACTATGCCTTGAGCACGGGAGTGAAAAGAAGCCAGGACTTCTCCGTAGAGTGCGGGAGCGCAGGCCGCCACATGCGGCAGGCGGCCGAGTCGCGCGGTCAGTGCTTCGTAATCTTTGATCCCGTCGTTCTTGGACCGCAGAAGGTTGACGTTGGCGGTGGCGCCCAGCAGGCTCTTTTCCAATTCCTCTTGGAAACCGTTGTTAATCGCCAGAGCCACAACCAACGCGCATACGCCAGCCATGACCCCTAGAATCGAAATCACGGTGACCACGGAGATGACAGATTGTCTCCGCTTGGCCTTCAGGTACCGCAGGGCAACGAATATCTCAAAACGCATACACCACTAACATTACCAACATTTGTGTCTGGCATGGAAGTAGATTCATGGATTCAGTACGTAGCCCGCCCGAAATGTCGTAGCACTGCCCGGTGGTGAACGAGGCCTCCGATGAAACAAGAAAATGAACCAGCGCAGCAACCTCTTCAATCTTCCCGGTGCGCCCCATGGGAATCTTGCTGATCATGTATTGGACCGTCTGCGGCGCGATGGTATCAAGGATCTTCGTCCTCACCACCCCGGGGGCAATGCTGTTCACGGTGATGTCGCCTTGGTCGGCAACCTCTTTGGCGAGGGCTTTGGTGAGCGCAATCACGCCCGCCTTGCTGCTGGAATAAGGAACGAGGGTGGGATTTCCCTCCTTGCCGGCAATCGAAGCCACGTTCACGATCCGGCCGTACCGCCGCGCCAGCATTTCGGGAATCACGGCGCGGCAGGTCAGGAAAATGCCCTTGAGGTTCACCGCATAAACACGGTCCATGTCCAAAGCGAGTGACAAGTGACAAGCAGGAGTCAGAAGTCAGGAGGCAGAAGAGTAGCTGCCCGGTCTCAGGCATGAGGAGTGAGCAGGCGCGGGGGCCGCAGTTCCTGAATCCTGAATTCTTGCTCGTCCCTCGTCCCGCCGCGGCGGGTCACTCGTCACTCCCCTTTCACCGCCTGTCGTCTGCTTTCTGCTCGTCACTTGTCACTCGTCACACGTCACTGCCCTTAGGGCTCGATTCTGGTCCCCAACACTCGCAGGAACGTTGCAAGCCATGCCGGGTGAGCAGGCCATGCCGGGGCCGTGACAAGGTTTAGGTCAAGGTGCGCTTCATCCATGTGCAGGTCAACGTAAGCGCCGCCTGCCGTCATCACCTCCGGCGAAACGGCGGGATAACAACTGCAGGTTCGGCCCTTCAATATCCCGGCGGCGGCAAGAATCTGAGCCCCATGGCAGATGGCCGCAATGGGTTTGCCGGCATCGCTGAAGTGCCGCACAATCTCGATAACCTTCTCATTCTGGCGGAGGTATTCGGGCGCGCGTCCACCCGGTATTACCAGAGCGTCATAATCCTCCGGCTTCACCTCGTCGAAGCTGGCGTTGAGCGCGAAGTTATGCCCCCGCTTTTCGCTGTAGGTTTGATCGCCTTCGAAGTCGTGGATGGCCGTCCGGACCGTTGCTCCTGCCTTCTTATCCGGGCAGACCGCATGAACGGTGTGCCCAACCATCTGCAAAGCCTGAAACGGCACCATGACTTCATAGTCCTCAACGTAGTCCCCAACCAGCATCAGGATCTTCTTTCGAGCCATTCTGCACCCCCTTCTCAAAGCCCTCAACAAACACGATTCCTTCCCCTCTCGGGGCTGGGAGAATCATACACCAGGTCGCCAAATCGGTGCGGCCTTGTGGACTGCACTGAGAACGGGTGTGCTCTCTCCTCCTGACCGCATCGGGAGCGCGTTCTTCGGAGAGAGAGGGATCCCGGCTCGCTCAGAAATACTCGCTGCGGCGGGACCGCCTTTGCAGCACCCGACGCCGTGATTCGCACTGGACACCCCGAAAGAAGCTTGGCAAAATGAAATGGTATTCCATTTCGGGGCGTGGCGCAGCCTGGTAGCGCGCTTGCCTTGGGCGCAAGAGGTCCGCGGTTCGAATCCGCGCGCCCCGACCAACCACATCAATGAGTTAGGAATTCTCTTTCGGTGCTGGAAGCCGGTTTGTGGCTGGAGTCTCTCCTTGGCAAGCTTCAGAGCGCGGACCTGTTTTGCAGGTCCGCAGCTTTCAGCTTCAAATCCTGGCCTTCTCATCGGCTGGCAGACGCTCGCGGTCAATGCTGAGCCCGCACCGGCTCTGCCGTCCGGTGGCGTTCACGCCCGGAGGGGGCGTAATCGCGTTCCTCCAGCTTGCTGCTCCCCCTCGGCAAATCCGCTCTATTTGGGATGCGAGGTACTGTACATAGAAGTCTGTCGCAGGAACTGCCCTTCGTCTTCATCCACAGCCTCAAGGCCGAGATTAAATCCTCCTAACCCTGAGGTAGGGAACCGCACGCGGAAGTAGTAAGTTCCCCCTGCCTTCGCCACGACACGATGCAGTGCGATAAGTGGTGGAGAAATCAACCTACTCCATTGCCCGCTCACGCAAAGGTGATGCACTCCAGGATCGATCACGAAGCCAAAGTAGGAACGACCCTCATTCGCCCCTACCCAGGCGCCATCAACGCCCATTCTCGTCGTCAATAGGCGCACCATTGGCCCTCTGGGATAGTCCTGGAGAATGTAGACCACGGCTTTGCCACTTTCTGGATTGAACATGGGCTGTTGGCTTTGATCCACTAGTTTCACTTCAAACTTGACGTTCTCCGGCCCGCATGCAGCCTTAGCCGCAGAGTCTTGTGCAGGGGGGTGAAATCGGTCAGGTACAGGGTAACTCCTTGCAGGGGGGGTTCGGCGCCGCGCAGTTGGGTCCATGTGTGGCGCCGGAAGCCAGGACCGATGCGCAGTCGACGGCCAGCGAGTTCATAGCTCGCGAAACCCTCTCCGAGCAAATAAGCGTTGGGCACGTCTGGCAGGGGAGCAAGCCCATCGCCGACGCATACCGGAATCAACAGGGGAGCCTACGCCTTCTAGCGGCGCAGTTTGGAACTTCGGTCGGGACGGTTCAGCGCTGCATCGGCGGGTACTGAGTCATGCTGGTGGAGCTAAGAGGCCCGATCGCTATTTCGCAGCCCATGCCTGCCCCGTTTGTGGCACCGGCATCCTACGGATTGTCGAATGGCTCGCCGCCGTTTCCGTGCTCCAGGCTGCTTGGCTCTCCCAGCCCGTCTCCATGGATAGCTCTTGATGAACTCAACCTGGCAGTGCTGCTTCCCTCCGGCCCTCGCTTGCGACTCATCGAGTCTCACCCCCGACGTGTGTCTCGGCCACCTGGACTTTCTCTTCGGAGCTAGCAAAACCCCGGTAGCCATGGCTTCATCCCAGCCCGATCTCAACCCTCTGCCCATCACCAAGCCGGTCCAATCCCTTCTACCCACCTTTTCGCCAAGGACCCTCTACATTCAATCGCCATAGCCTCAGCGCAGCGGCTTAGTACAAACGCTTCTATCGGGAATGCTCGGGCGATCAGGATCCGTTTGCACCTCGGCTTTCGTGCCGCCCGAGCACTCCCGATAGAAACCTGTGGTTTAGCGTTTAATGCGCGCTTCCGATAAAGCACTAGCGTTTAGCGTTTTTCGGGTACTAACAACTCGGCTGAGTATTTTTCCCATACGCGCGGCCAATTCAAGGCGGCGATGGAAAGCCACGTCTCGGCCTGGGGAAGCGAACGTACCGCGATGGGTCGGCGCTCGGCCATGGGGAAGCGCACCAGAGCTTTCCCCAATAAGCGCACGGAAAAGGCAGGTCCGCCATCCTCTACTGCCGATGGATAGACATGGATGTCCCGCGGGTCCACAAGATGAAAGGCGCAGCCCAGGGCCTTGGCGACAGCTTCCTTGATAGACCAGAGCAGCGCCGCGGCCCTGGCCAAGTCTCCGCCCGCCAACTCCAATGCCTGGTGAAGCTCTTGTACGTGGAAGACCCGGTGCACGGGGTAGCCTTCCTGGAATTCGGCGCTCCCGGCCACATCGATGCCGATATCCGACTCGTCGCCACAGAGGGCGGCCCAGACTTCTTCGCCCGCCGTGCTGAAGGAGATGGCCGGGCCCCGGCGTTCTCCCAACAGGAGATGGGGCCGGCCCAGCGTATCGTGGACTATCTGAATCGGGAGTGCGGCTCTGTTGGAGAAATGGGGGCGTTTCCAAAGAGGACTTTCCTTCGCCCGAAGGTATTCCCAGAGGATGGTGACGAGCTGGCGGCGGTTTTCCGTCCGACTGGTCCCGCACCCGGTGGAGGTTGCGGAGTTCCCTGGCACGGAGGCATAGAAGACGACGCCCCCGCAAGGAACGAGACGCACGGCCTGAACGATTACTTCCCGGCGATCCTGTGCCACGGCTGCCCCCATCTGTTCGAACCGCGTCACGCCGAAACCCAGTGCATGCGCATCGTACGAACCTGCATTATAGTGCGGCCTTGATCGTCAAGTCCCCTGGCGTCCCAGGCGAGAGATTCCTCGTCCTGGACCCGCAGGCGGGCCTCCAGGGTTATCTGTTCGCCCGGTCGGCATTGGCGCAGAAACTGCATCTCGCCGATCTCTGTGGGCAGCACCGAGCGGCGATCCTGTGGGTCTATGGCCAGCATGTAGAAGCCGGCCAACTGCATAAGCGCCTCGAACAGGTAGGGAGAGTATTGGTAGCGAGCGGCGTGCAGATGCGCGAAATCACAGGTCTCCCGGTAAATGGTTCGGCCCCGTATCAGCCCCGGACCGGCACCGTCAATGACCTCCAGCACACGATATCTGCCCTCGAGTCGGGTGCGGTCTTCGTACCATTTGAGCACTTTCTCATGATTCACGGGCTGAGTCCACAGCTCATCCGGACGGACAGGAAAATCCTGGAACCACTCGGCGAGTTCTCCACGCCCGCCACCGAGGAGCACTTGGCCCGTGCAGTGCGGGATGAAGCGGTCGGCCAGCCGGCCCGTGGGGGAGATCTCTTTTACGGATAGAGAGGCTTCGCATACTACCTCCCGAGGGTCGGCGGCGGCTCGTTGGCAGGAGATTCTGGAGGACCGGGGAACCTCAGGAGGACAGGAGATCATGTCCATGAAACGCACTTGGCGCACGCCCCGCACCTGAAGGTGGGGATAGAGGATGCGGGCGGATTCCATGAAGGTCTCGAGCATCATGGCGGCGGAGACCAGAGGATGGGCGAGGAACTTGAGTGGCCGGTGATCCGCGATCCACAGATCGTTCTGCCTGGAGAAGGATCTGGAGGCCTCCAAGTGTTCCTTGCGGAGGTCCAGGCAAGAGAGGCCATCGATCATGGGGAAGTCCCGAGGGCTGAAGGCCACAGGGCCGCCATCCAGTTGTCCGCTGAGCGCGGGATGGCTGATATCACCGATTGGCGCCGTCTTTAGGGAGGGCAGGGTCCTGATGAACATGACCCAATCGTCGTCGGCCGAGGCGACGAAGAGTTCCCGGCAGAACAGGCCGGCAAGTTCATGGACATGGATGTAGGCCACGCCTCTGCGTCTGAGCAAGTCCCGGACCTCCGGGTCCTCGGCCATGCCCGTCCCTTCGACCGGGGGCAGCATCAACGCCTTGAAGCGGATGGCGCCGTTCTTGCGGCGGAGGTATCGGAGTAGCGCCGACATCATGCGGTTGGCGGCAGCGTAGTTGGTCTGGCCGGGATTTCCCTGGATGGCCGCCACCGAGGAGAGGCCCACGAAGAACCTCAAGCCCGCCCCCTCTGCCGCCGAGAATAGATTCCAAGCTCCCAGGAATTTAACGTCCGTTACCAGAGAAAAATCCTCGGGGGTCATTTGGTCGAGGAAAGCGTCCCGGAGGACGCCGGCGCCGTGAATGATGCCGTCGATCCGGCCATAGCGGCCGGCCACCTCGCTCAGGGCAACACGAACGGCCTCGGGGTCGGTTACATCACAGGCCAAGTACGTGGCTTCGATCCCTGAGGCATGCAAATCCGCCAGGGTCTGGGCGATCTCGCGGGTTCGGGATTTGTCAGGAGCAGATGCAGAAGACGAAGGTTCGGAGTGCGGCTCCAGGGGATGGGTGCATGGATCTACTTGGGTCCTGCCAAGAAAGACCAGGCGAGGCGCGAAGGGCACCAAACTGCGGGCCAGGTGGGCGCTGATCCCCGTGGCGCCTCCAGACATGACTACAACGTCTCCGGGGTTCAACTTCAGACTTGGCGGATCGCCGAAGACCGCGGGGGCCAGGTGTCCCTGCGAGGTGAAGACCTTGCCTTCGCGATGAATGAGCTCCACCGCGGCGCAGCCCTTGTCCAGAGCGGCGCGCAGGGCCAGGGGCAGGTCGGCGTCTTGGTCGATTTCCAGCGTGCGAAACTGGACCGCGGGGTGTTCCTGGGCGGCGCTCAGGAACAGTCCGAGCAGCCCCTCCGTCAGCAGCCGACCAAGAGTGTCGGTATCCTCGCGTGCGTGAATCAGGACGACGAATTTCCTGGTTGGTGATTGGAGAAAGGCCTTCAGGAGTTGAAAGAGCCCAGTGAGCAGCCGCGAAACATCCGCCATGCCGGCCAACCGTTCCAACCCGTCTTGAGGCAAGGTGATGACCAGCCCCGCGAGGGAGGCGAGGCCCGAGATTCTCTCTGAGGTCCTGGTGACTCCCGCGGCGGTCAGAATGTCGTGGCCCTCTTCGCCCGGCCCCAAGTCCTCTGGCATGAATGGCAGGGGAAATGTTTCAACACCATAATCCTGGCGGAGCAGGTCGCCCGCACCTTTGGCCAGTGCGTCATCCCGGTCGGGCGAGAGGAGGAGGACGGCCTCGCCGGGGCTCAATTCCACGGGCATGGAAGCTGTCGGCTCGATAGGGGCGAGGCTGAATACGAGCCGCTTCAGACGCGCCTCATCCGCTGACGGCTCCGGGATTCCGGCCGGCGCCGCGCCGGGGTCAGCCGCCTTGGCGGCGGGCCGCTCGCCGACGCCTTCCTGCCGGGCGACGATTGCGGAGATCCGCTGGGCGATGTCTCTTACAGTGCGGACATGGATAAAGTCCTCCAATTCAATGGTGATCCCGAAGTGGCGTTCCGCAGCATCCATGATGACCGGCAGACGGCTGGAGCGGATGGAGAGGTCCCTTCTGAGATCCATATCGAGTTGGATTTCGTCCCGGTTGAACCCGGTGGCATCCATGATGATGCGAATAATCGCCTCCAGGTGGTCCTGACGCTCAGGCCCTTCGGCAAGGGCCGGGGCGGCCCGTCCGTCCGGGGCGGCCGGGGGGCGATCGAGGGGGCGGGAGGACCGTTCTCCGGCTGGGGCGTGGAGGTGAGACTCGGGAGCCTTCCTGAATGCCGGGAGGGAGACGAACCGCGGTTCTCCCCGAACCTGTAGATGCCCGTGGACGAAGAGCTGCGCCAGGGCGGTCTGGTACGTGTGGCTTTCCGCGGTGGGCAGGCAGGTCTGGAGGCATAGCGGTTCATGGAGCGTGTCGGCGATGAGATTGCTCAATATGTCGCCGGGGCCCACCTCCACGAAGAGCCGGACCCCGTAGTCATTCCAAAGGGTCTGGACGTTATTCATCCAATGGACGGTAGATTCCAGGTGAGACATTAGAATGCGCCTGATCTCACCGGGATCTGATGGATACGGTGCCATGGTTGTGTTGGAGATGACAGGGACCTGCGGGGAATGAAATGGGATGGAGGCAACGTACGCCTCGAGCTCATCATGGATAACCCTCATGATAGGAGAATGGAAGGCCATGCTGACCCGCAAGAGGGTGAACCGGTAGCTCAAGTGCTTCAGGTCTTGGCCGAGATTTTTGATGGCCTCGGTGTGGCCGCTGAGCACCACCTGGTTCGGGGCATTGATGTTGCCAATATGGACATCCTTCCGGCCATGGAGCATCTTCCGCAGCAGATCCATGGGGGCGTCCGTGGCCGCCATGGCGCCGGGGTCCAGGTGCCCGGCGGCGGCCTTGTCCATGCAGAGGGCCCTCTTATTCACAATTCTAAACCCGTCCTCCGGGGAATAGACGCCAGCCAGGCACAAGGCGGTCAGCTCGCCCAAACTGTGGCCGGCCATAGCCACAGGGTGGATACCAAGAGAGATGAGGTATCGAGCCATGGCGTATTCCAAGGTGAACAGGGCAGGTTGTTGCCACCGGGTCTTCTGAAGGTTCTCCTCTCGATCGTGGAACAATAGGTGAAGGAGGTCGAAGTCCGCTGCAGCCGCAGCCCGATCCATCCACTCTTTGATGATGGGAAAGGACTCGTAGAGCGCCTGGCCCATGCCGGCATAGTGGGCCCCCTGTCCGGGAAAGACCAGAGCAAGCGGCGGCACGGGCGGATCCTCGGGGCTGAGGAAGAGGCCCTGCAGCGCCAGGGAACGCGCTGCCTTGGGTGAGGCGACCGCTGCTTCGGCCAGGGAGGCGGAGCGCTCGATGACCGTGAGGGCCTCTTCGGCAGATGGTGCGACAACGGCCATCCGGAAGGTGCGGCCTCCCATCTCGGTCCGGAAGAAAGAGACGCCCTGGAGCGCTGCAAGGCCATCGGCTGTCTCCGCGGCGAGACGTGCCTCTCGGCCCGTGGAGACCAGGATCGTGTCCTCACCATCCAGGGCCTGCTCCACCTGGACCACGTAGTTGGAACCTCCAAACCCGAAAGCGTTGACCTGAAGCCTTCTTGGCAGGCCGGCCCGGCGCTGCCAATCAAACGGCTCTGAGGCGACACGGAAGCCCGATCCTTCCAAGTCGATTTCGGGGTCTGGATGGCGATAGTTGAGGGTCGGGGGGAAAACCCCGGCCTTCATAGCCATGACTCCGCGAATGAGGTCGTTAAGGCCCGAGGCGCCCAGGGTGTGTCCGATTTGGGACTTCAATGAAGTGATCACCGTGGTCTTGGAGTGATCGTAGACCGCCCTCAGGGTCCGCACCTCCTCCGCGTCCCCTTGTCGCGTACTAGTGCCATGGCATTCCACCAGGTCCACGGCCTCTGGCCCATAGGGCAAGCCGCGGAACGAGGCGCGCATGGCGATTTCCTGGGTGACACTGGAGGGCTCGACCATGCCCAGATGGTCGTTGCTTGCGCCCATGCCGGTGATGACCGCATGGACCGGGGCCCCTCTGTCGCGGGCCAAGCTCTCGCGCTCGATGACGATCATGCCCCCGCCTTCGCCGAGGACCATCCCGTCTCTTTCGGCATCGAAGGGGCAGGAGGCTTCGTGAGGCGGCCGCGGCCGTCCCGACAACCCGTAAAGAGCGCCCAGGGCGGAGAATTCCAGGAAATGCAGATGCGTGAGGTTATCCTCGCCCCCGCCGACGATGGCGGCGTCGATGATGCCGTTGCGGATCATCTGCAGGGCGCTGTAAAGCGCGACCAGGGAGGTGGCGCAGGCGGCGGAGACCGAATAGCTGGGCCCCATGAAGCCATAGCGGTTGCAGATGAAGCCGGGGGCGGTGCAGTTGAGTCGGCCCAGAAGCGTGGTGTCGTCCGGGGCTATGCGACCGGACTTCACCTCCCGTTCGATAGCGCTCTCCTGATCCGGGGTGAGGGGAATGGCCCGCTTGATGGCGGAAAGGATTTCATGCACGTACTCCCTGATAATCATATCGGTGAGGGTGCCCGCCGCCTCTCCGGAGTTCTGGGAGATGAGGACCGCGATGCGCTCGCGCGGGATACCTGACTCCAGGATGCCGGAGGCCCGGATGGCCCTTTGCGCCAGCCACATGGTGATCCTGGTGGCCGAGGTCATGGTCCGGAAATCCTGGGGGGGGATCCCTAGTTCATCGCGTGAGACATGAAAGTCCACGAAGGCGCCCACCTGGCAGTAGGTCTTGTCCGTGACGCGCGGCCGCGGATCATAAAAGCGGTCGTGATTCCACCTGGAAGACGGCACCAAGGTAACGCCGCTCTTCATGGCCAAGCTTGCCTCCCAGACCTCTTCCGGACTCTTGCCGAGGGCATTGAGGACGCTCATCCCGGTGATGGCCACCCGGTCGCGATCATCTCTCAGGCGGGCGACGCCCATTTGTGTCCGGCCAACCCCGGGGGTTGGGGTTTCCGCGGGTAGCGGCGCGTCGGGTGAAGGCGCCGCGGTTTTTGCCGTCGACGTCGCAAAGGGCTGATGGAGCAAGAGCGGGCCTTCGGCCAACTCGCGATGAAAGGACTCCAGCTTCTGGACTTTATTGATCAGTCCGGCGCAGGATCCGCTCATGAATTGCCCGCGTTCCAGACACGCCTGCTCATCCAGCGGCCGCCCGCTTCGGCGGTCCACGCCTCGGGCCGCGACGAAGAGGCTGCCGGCGGTCATCTCCTCCATTTTCTTGCGGAAAGACTGCTCGTCCTGGTGGCCCGCGGCAAACTCCCTTTCCAGAGCTAAGATGGCGGTCACTCTCGGGGTCCTCAAGGAGCGCACCCGGAGTCCGGTGCTTTGGCCCGAAACGACCGTTCCCCCCGGCGGCGATTCCACGATCATCCGCTGATAGAGGGCCGCCAAGGCGCCCATTTCAACGATCTCCTGAGTGGCCAGATAGGCCGTGCCCATCTGGATGGCGTCGGCGCCGAGCAGGCCGGCCATGAAGGCGGTTTCCCGATTGAAGATGCCCCCGGCCAGGATCACCCGACAGTCCTGGAACAGGGATGGCTGGCGACGTTTGAGGTCCAGCACCATTTGCGCCAGGGTGAGCGTGCTATGTTGCCCCACATGGCCGCCGGCCTCGTAGCCCTCGCAGACCACGTAGCGGACGCCCGCTTCCAGGGCGAGCTTCAACAGGGCCTCATCAGGGGCGATATACACGACGCCAATGCCGCATTGCAGCAATTCTCTTATGGGGGAGAGATCTCCTCCGGCGATCCAGACAAAAGGGGGTCGGTGTTGCTTTATCCAGTCCAGGTGCGTTTCCCGGAACAGGTTCTCGGCCAGGGAGACGACATTCACCGCATACGGGCGTCCGCCCATGATCTCCGGCAAGCTTCCCAGCCTGCGGTCACGGGCCTGGGCATCCATCAGGCCGAGGGCAATGGTGGGCAGTCCGCCGGCATCAGCAATCTCGCGGGCAAACTCCGGGATATCGGTGATCGAGGACATGGCGCCCTGGATAAAGGGGTACTTGATGCCCATCTCCCGGGCTACGGGGCTGCCCAGGAAGCAATACTTCTTCGCCTCGGCTGTGCCGCACAAGTTCAGCATCTCCCCCATGAAGGCTTTCACAGCCTTCTCGGTTCCGGTGCCAAAACGCTCGGCAAACGACGCGGCAAAGGCCGCCTCCACGCCCAGAGGGATGACCTCGCTTTGGGTGAAATGGCTGTCCAGGGGGTGGAGGGCGCTGGCCTGCACTTGGCCGACGAAGGCACGCCGGCTTTCGTCCGTGATCTCGGAGGCGCACAGCGAGTCCTCGAACGCCTGGATCTTCTTGAAGGCCAGCGAGTTCCCCTTGTTGAAAAGGCGACACGGAACCTGCAGGTCCAAGCCCACCAGAGCAGTGGAATCCATGCGGAGTCTGGCGAGTTGCTGGCGTTGGTGATCGTCCATGACCACCAAATCAGTCAGCCAGTGGACGCTCTCGAAGACGATGCCGGCGGCTCCGGTGGACAGGAAGGCCGCGGCCGCCTCGGGGGTGGAGACGCCGCCCCAGATGAGGACGTCCAGAGACTTCGCATAGGCGTGCAACATTTCCTTGGCCACCGAATAGAGGACCAAGGTCGTCTCCCCGCTTACGAATCCTGCAGCCTCGCAGCCCTTTAGGACTATGCGCCCGATGCCCGAACCATCCTTGACCATCGCGGCCAGGAGAGGCACGTCCCCGACAATGGGAAAGCAGCGGTAGTCTTCCGACAAGGTCCGCAGTCGCCGTTGAAAGGCCGAAGGATCCCCCGCGAAGAACTGGGACTGGCATTCTATCCAGAGATTCCGGGCGCCTGTTTCCTTCAGGAGCTGGCCGACGGATGGATTCATCAGGGCGGAGGTGGAAATCCTGATATCGCTGACATGGCCAGCAGGGTCGGCCGTTTGTAAGAACGAATGCAGTGCTTCCAGCCCCATCGTGGAAAAATCGAAGATGGCCCGGCTGCCCGTGCGTTGCGCCATTTCGGACACTGGAGCACTTATCTCGCCAGGTCTCCAGACAAAAGCAATGATGGGAACTTGCCCCTCAGCCAACATGCCCAGACCTCCAATGCAATGCCAGACGTTTACGCGACGCGGAATTACAAAGATTTTCTGAATATGCGATATCTCTTATATGGTCTTGCGCCCGCTTCCACGGCCAAGGTGTTGACGGCCGCATTGTCCTCCAGGGTCCAGCCCAGCTCCAGAGAACGGTATTTGTCCTTTTGCCGCACAACCTCAAAGATGTGGTGGAAGGCCAACATGGGGATTCCCAATTGCCGGTACTTGTCCCTGATCCCGAACAACAAACAACGCAATCCGGCGATCTCCCGGCGATAGAGGAGCGCCTTCAGCAAACCCAGCAGGCCGATCCGCCCGTTGAGACGCTTGAGCAATGGGTTGATGTCGGGGAAGATTACACAGAACGCCGCTGGTTCGTCCTCGTAATAGATGAAGAAAGCCAGGTCGGGATCCGCGAAGGTCATCACGCTCTTCTGAATTTCCCGCATCTCCTCATCGCTCAGGGGGACGAAACCCCAGTTAGCAGACCAGGAGTCATTGTAGAGCTCCTTGATCAGGGCAAACTCGGCGTCCTCATCCTTGGGACGAAAGGGCCGGATGCGGATGCCTTTTTTTCCGGCTATCCGCCCAGCCAGACTATCCATCCACTCGGGAAGCCGGTAATCGCCATCGATCAGGAAGGCGAGCAAGTCCTTCTCTTTGGCGAAACCGCACGATTCGACCAAGCTGGAGTAGTACGGCGGGTTGTAAGGCATCATCAACGTCGGCAGATAATCGAAGCCCTCGACGAGCAACCCGAGCTCGTAATTGGTGGACGGGTTGAGCGGCCCCCTGAGGAAGGCCATGCCCTTCAGGCGAGCCCACGTCTCCACGGCGGAAAAGAGGGCTTTGGCCGCCGCTGGATCGTCAGCGCATTCGAAGAATCCCCAAATGCCCATCCGTTCGCCGTGGAACTCATTATAGCAACGATCAATTATGCCCGCGATCCTGCCCACCACCTGCGAACCGCGCAGGGCCAGAAAGAGCCGGCGCTCGGCAGACGACCAGAAAGGGTGCCGGCGGGGATCCAGCAGCCGGCGAACCTCCTTCTTAAGGGGAGGAACCCATCTGGGGTACTCGGCATAGAGATTCCAGGGGAGGTTGATGAAGTCTTTTAGTTCCGAACCTCCTTCAACAACAACGATCTCGATGCCGGCCGTGAGCGTTCCGTTTGAGACGGGGTTTTCCATATGACTGCCACCTCACGATCACCGTGAAGGAATTCTACTTCATTATCTCCCGTTCGCGTAGTACCGCAAGCCCAATTTGGGCGATGAAAACCGCCAGTCCTGACCAATTTTGCAGAAGCTTTTTCAATCGTTGGGCCGGCGCCGCCCAGCCACAAGTGTTGGTTCTTAAATAGAGAACCGCGTATAATCCCGACAAGAGTCATGGTTGGTGATTGTTGCCGCCCGGCAGAGGTACGACGATGAAAACCAGGGATGCAGAATCCGTGCTGGTCACCGGGGCCAGCGGCTTTATCGGACAGCACCTGGTGCGCCGGCTGATCGAGCGTGGCGACCGGGTGTCGTGCCTGGTGCGGGCCACGTCGCGCATCGACGAACTACGATCATCAGGCGCCCAACTCATCGTGGGCGATGCGACCGATCGCGCTGGCATTGAACGCGCGCTGGCGGAGTCGCAGGCAGGCGTGGTGTTCCACTTGGCGGGCCTGCTGAAGGCCCTGCGGACAGAAGATTTTCTACGCGTGAACGCCGGCGGCGTCGAATCCGTCGCGGCTGCCTGTGCGGACCGCGCCCAGCGGCCGGTGTTGATCGTGGTTTCCTCGCTGGCCGCGGCGGGGCCTTGCGCCGGCGACCAACCTCGCGTGGAAGGCGATTCGCCCGCGCCTGTTTCCGCCTACGGTCGCAGCAAGCTAGCGGGCGAGCTGGCGGCGGCCAAGTATGCCACCAGGCTGTCGATCACCGTGGTGCGTCCGCCGATCGTCTTTGGTCCCGGCGATAGGGGCGTGCTGGAAATGTTCCGGCCGATCGCCCACTCGGGGCTGCATGTCGTGCCCTGCTGGGAGGAACGACGCGTTTCGCTGATCCACGTGGCCGACTTGGTCTCACTCCTGCTCCTGGCAGCCGAGAAAGGCGAGCGTCTTCACCCCGACGGAGCGCCGGGCCAGGGTGTCTACTTCGTGGCGGCGGAGCACGATCCGACGTATGCCGAACTGGGGCAGGCCATGGCTATGGCATTGGGAAAGAAGCGGGCCATGGTAGTGCATATGCCGGAACCGCTCGCGCGGCTGGTCGGGCTTTGCGGCGACGCGCTGGGGCGCGTGCGGCAACGTGCCGGTTGGGTGAACAGCGACAAGATGGCCGAAGCCCTGGCCGGGTCGTGGACGTGCTCATCCGCCAAGGCCCGTATGCAGTTGGGTTGCTCCCCCGCGGCCACGTTGGCCGAACGCCTGGGCGAAACGGCCCAATGGTATCGCCAGGCCGGATGGCTCTGAGCCTGCGCGGCAGTTTGGATCCTGCGTCTGGCCGACGGCCGGTGCGCCCGTGTCGGTCAGGCCTGGAGATTCCCGCCAAGGGGGAAGAATCGCAGATAAAGCCCGGCCCAGGCCGCGCCCAGCGCGATACCGGCAACCAAGTCAACCGCGACGTGCTGCTTGGTGGCCAACGTGGCATACAGGATGCCGAGGCACCAGAGCCAGCTCAGGCTGCGAGCCAGACCGCGATCGCCGAGGTGCCGGGCCATGCGATCAATGCAAATGGCCGAGAAGACGGCGAAGGCCGCGTGGAGTGAGGGGCAGGCGTTGCCCGGCCCGTCGATGGCGATGAGGGGCCGGTAGGCGGCGCTGTCCGGTCGAGGAATGGCTGTTGGCCAGAAGAGAAAGATGACGAGTCCCACCAGGCAAAGTCCGCTCACGGCCAGGCAGCAGGCGTTCAGATCCCGCTTGTTTTTCAGCAACCAGGGAGCAAGCGGAATATATAGGTAGAGCGACAGGTACAGCGGCAAAGCGCCAGGCTGGAAAGCGATCAGCCGGTCCAGGGCGGTGGTCGGCATTTCCCGCACGGGGAAGAGGTGGAAGCCGAGCAGCAGGAAGTAACCGATAAAGAAGGCGATGACATTGATCGCCCCGGCCATCAGTTTGAAGCGCCAATGGGCCTTCAGCCTTGCGCCAAGCCAAGCCGTTTCTTGAGTGCTCCGGGTCGGGGTCATGAATCTTCTCTGTCTCGCGGCACGAAAGGGAGGCGGCTACTTCGGTATGATCTTTTCGAAGCGCTTCCCCCCCGTCTGCACGTCTTTTCCGTAAAGCTCGAGATAGTGGACGGTGTGCCCGGAGGCATTGATGTACATCTTCTCGAGAATGGCCGGCCGGCCGTCGATGACGATCTCGGCATGGACGGCGCTGCCCACCTTCTTTACGGTGATCGACCGCTGGGGGGCGGCCGCGATAGTCATTTGGTATCCGTTCACCGACGGGTACGGTTTAATGTTGATGCCATAGGCCATCTTCTTCTCGATCCAATTGAGATTCTCCCGGTGGCCGTCCTTGGCGAGCATGACCCAGTAGGCGATCACCGGTTTCTTGCGATCCAGTTTGCCGTCGGCGGTGAGCTGGGCATCGTAATGCACGACGTTGGCGTTCGTGTTGCGCTCGATGATGAAGAGCGGCTGAGTTCCAGGATGGGCAGGGGCCGATGCGGGCTGACTTTGCTTGACGCCCGGGGTGGGCTTCCTCTGCTCGGCGCCGGCCGGCGGCTGATTCTCCGGCTGGGCCGGGCTGGGCGCGGCATTGCTCTGCGCGATGGTGAACAGCGGCAGAGTTTCTGGCTGGGCACAGCCCAGCGCGACCAGCAGGGCGAGAATGGCGAACCACCACAGCGTTTTTTGCATGAGGTCTCCTTCCCAGGTTTCGCGGCTCACCTCAAACCCGCGCAGGGCGGCGCTATAACTTGGCCAGTTCGTCGGCCGTGGCGTCGACCGTAGCGCGGATCTGTTCCTGGCTGTGATTGGTGGTGATGAAGAAGCGGAGGCGGGCGGAGTGGTCGGGCACGGCAGGGTGCAGAATCGGTTGGACGTTAATGCCGCGCTCGAACAGGGCGCTCGCCAGGCGCAGGCTCTTGACCGAGCTGCCGACGATCACCGGAATCACGGGCGTACCGGCGGCCGAGCCGGTGTTGAGACCGCGCTGGCGGGCCAGCTTCAGGAACAGCGCCGCCAGCTCGCGCAGCCGGGCCACGCGCCGCGGCTCGCGCTGGAGGACCGTCAGGGCGGCCAGGGCCGCAGCAGCGCTAGGCGGGGAGAGGCCCACGCTGTAGACGAACCCGGGGGCGGTGTACTTGAGGTACTCGACGAGCTCGGTCGAGCCGGCGATGTACCCGCCGCAACTGGCCAGCGACTTGGAGAGCGTGCCCATCCATAGGTCGACGTCGGAGCGGGCCACGCCCCAGTGCTCGCCGATGCCCCGGCCGGTCGCCCCCATGGTGCCCAGCGAGTGCGCTTCATCGACCAGCAGCAGCGTCTTGTGCTTCCTCCTGAGTTCCAGGAAGCGTGGCAGTTCGGGGAAGTCGCCATCCATGCTGTATACGCCCTCGATGGCGACCAGCACGCGGCGATAGCGGTGGCGCACTTCGGACAACAGGGTGTCGAGCGCCTGCCAGTCGTTATGGGCGAAGGTGCGACGCGTAGCGCCGGCAAGGATGGCACCCTGGACGATCGAGTTGTGGGCCAGAATGTCGTGGAGGATCAGATCGTCCGGTCCGACCAGGTGGCCGATGGTGGTGACGTTGGTGGCATGGCCGGAGACGAAGACGATCGCGCTCGGGGTGGCCAGGAAGGCGGCCAGGGCCTGCTCCAGATCACGATGCACCTGCTTCTCGCCGGAGACCAAGCGACTGGCGCCGGCACTGGTGCCATAGCGGTCGATCGCGGCCTTGGCGGCGGCGGCGACCTCCGGATCGTGGGCCAGGCCGACGTAATCATAGATGCTGAAGTTGACGAGCAGTCGCCCCTCGATGCATGGTGCGTTTCCGGCTCCGCCCTGGTCGACGCGGAAATACGGGTTGTCGCCGGCCGCCAGCAGCAGGTGTTGCTGACGCTTCAACTCGCCGTACTCGGGGAAGCGAGCCAAATCGTAATGTTCGGGCGGGATCTGGTCGGCGGGAACATCGGGCCTGGGGGCATCGATCAGGTGCTTCTGCACGGCCTGGACCAGATCCCCCATCGTCCGGGCCTGGCTGAACACCGTGTCGGGCAGGCAGATGGCGAAGGTTTTCTCCAGCCTGGCCACGAGGTCCAGGCTCTGCAGCGAATCCAGGCCCAGGGCGGCAAGGGGTGTGTCCGGTGTCAGGTCGGGCAAAGCTGCGCCGGTCAAGGCGCGGGCGTGCTGGCGGACGGCGGCCAGAGCGGCTTGCCAAAAGTGCGGGGCGGGATGCGCCGTGGAAAACCCCGCATCTTCGGCGCCAGGGCGGATGGCGCCGCTCGGGCCGGCATTGTCGACCGGCAAGCCGCAGTATTCGGCGAGGGCCTTGAGCTCGCCGGCCAGGAAGGCCGCGTGACAGGCATGGCGCTGGATCTTGCCGCTGGAGGTCCTGGGAATCGTACCGCTGCGCACCAGCACGACCGCGTCCAGGGCCAACCCATGTTCATCGAGCACCGCCCTGCGAACCGCATCCAGCACGTGCGCGAAATCGACCTCTCCTTTGCGCGCGACCTCCTGCACCAGAACCAGGCGCTGGCGGCCGTGATTGTCCGCGACGAAAGCGGCCCCGTAGCCGGCTACCAGCAGCGGGTGGCTACCGCGGGCGGTGGCCTCGATATCCTGCGGATAGCGGTTCAGGCCGCGGACGATGATCAGGTCATCCAGCCGGCCGGTGACGTAGAGTTGGCCCTCGCGCATGAAGCCCAGGTCGCCGGTCCGCAGGAACGGGCCTCCGCCCGAGTCGCTCAGGCGGGCGTCGAAGGAACGGCGAGTCTGGCCGGGCTTGTGCCAGTAGCCCTGACCGACCGCCGCGCCGGCAACCCAGATTTCGCCCACGCGGTCGGGGGCGGCCTCTGCGCGGCTGTGCCGGTCGACGATCACTACGCGCAGACCGCCGACGGGCGATCCGCAGGCCACCAGGCGATGAGCCTGCGGCGCATCGTTGGGCACGGGCTCGACGCGGTTCTCGGCCAGCGCCGGGTCGTGGAAGGTCCCGATGGTCGCGCCGCTGTCGCGCGTCGGGCCGCTGACCATGAGCGTCGCCTCCGCCAAACCGTAGCAGCAATAAAGGGCTCCGGGTTTGAAGCCGCAGGGGGCGAAGGCGGCGGCAAAGCGTTCGAGCGTTCCGGGCTCAATGGGTTCGCCGCCGACGAAGGCCAATGCCCAGGAGGAAAGGTCGAGGGTGGCACGCTGCTCCTCGGTGATCTTGCGAATACAAAGATCGTAGGCGAAGTTGGGCCCGCCGGAAATGGTGGCCCGGTACTTGCTGATGGCGGCCAGCCAGGTGATGGGGCTCTGGAGGAACGTGGCCGGCGAGATGGAAACATTTGTCACACCGGCGAACACCGGGACCAGAACGCCACCCACCAGCCCCATGTCATGGTACATGGGCAGCCAGAACACGCTGCTGTCCTCGTGCTGTATGCCGAAAGCCTGATGGATGGTGTGGATGTTGGCCATGAGGTTCGCGTGACTGAGCATGACGCCCTTGGGCCGGCTGGTCGAGCCGGAGGTGTACTGGAGCATGGCAAGCGTGTCGGGGGCGATGGCTGGTTCTTGCCAGCGCTTGGCCAAGGCGTCGGGAATCTCGTCGGTGGCGAGCCACGAGAGCTGGGAGGAAGTGGCCGCTTGACCGCTTTTTTCCGCTTCTATTCTGGCCTGGAACTGAGCCGCGCCCGAGGTGTTGCTCAGGGCGATGCGGGCCCCGGCATCGGCGGCGACGGCTTGGAAGCGCTCGAGTATGCGGTGGCGATGCGGCGGGTAGGTCGGCACCGCTACGCAACCGGCGTACAGGCAGCCGAAGAAAGCCGTAATGAAGTCGAGGCCGGGCGGATAGACCAGCAGCACAAACTGGCCGGCAAAGCCCATGTCCTGCAAGCGAGCCGCGATGGCTCGGGCTCGCCGATCGAGCTGGGCGTAGGTCAGACTGGCGTGATCGCCCTGGCCGTCGAGCAGATGGACGAAGGCCGGTTGCCGCGGGCGTTCGTCGGCGTGGCGGCGCAGCACGCGGATCAGGTGGCCGGGAAGCTGTTGCGGACTAACGTGGTTTTGAGCGTGAACCGACATAATCCCGGGTTTCCCAGATAACTTTGGCCCACGACCGGCGCGGGCCTCCACTCGTTTATAACTCCGGCCAAGTTCGTTTTCAAGGACTTTGTCCGCGCCCGGTCATGGCCGTGATGGGAAAATCCGGGTTGATAGTAGTCAGAGTCGCCGTAAAATAGGGACATCTCTGGAGGCGCACTGATGCTCAAACGACGCGTGGTCATAACCAGCCTGGGAATAGTTGCTCCCAACGGTTTAGGAACGGATTCTCGGTGTCTTCGAGAACAAATTCCCGGTACGGTTCGCCCTTGTCCACACTGCACCCCGCGCGTGGCTCCCCGTTGTCGTTGGACAGCCAGAGGCTCAGGCCTTCTCTCTCAACTCTGTTTCCAGACTGCGTCTCAGGCTAACCTTGAACGCGAGTTTACGCGAGTCATTCTGCCCCGGTAATAAGCGAGCGCAAGAAAAAACGACCTCGTCGTAGTGCCCGATTCCGCGTATTATGGACTCCCTGTGACCAAGCCCAAAAAGGTCGAACTCGGTTTTTTCCTCATCGGCAGCATCGTCGTTGCCGCCGCGGCCCTGTTATTATTCGGCTGGCTGGCGGAAGAGATGCTCGAATCAGAGACGCAGACATTCGATGATGCCGTGCGGGCAGCAATCCACCGACTCGCTTCGCCGGCAATGACCAGCGCGATGCAAGTTTTTTCATTTCTCGGTTCGGGAACATTCCTGGTGGCGCTGAGTCTCCTCACGATTGCAATATTGTTATACATCCATCGCCCTCGAGCGGCTGATTTGATGGGCATTACCATGGCGGGTGCGGTCGCTCTTGATCTGGTGTTGAAGCATGCATTCCACCGTGGTCGTCCCGTCCCCTTTTTCGGGACGGCCCCAAGCTCGTATAGTTTTCCGAGCGGCCATGCTTTCGCATCGCTTTGTTTCTATGGGGTGTTGGCAGGAATTCTTTCCGCGCACGCTCCAACGCCAAGAGCACGATTGTTTATTTGGACGTGCGCCGCACTGCTTGTCGGGCTTATCGGAGTTTCGCGCATCTATCTGGGAGCGCATTACCCGAGCGATGTCGTAGGCGGCTATTGCGCCGCCCTTGTTTGGGTGGGAGCGATTGGTATTCTGGACCATGTTCTTAACAACCGCGCGGGGTGAGGAATCGAAGCCCGGCGAACGCAAGCAAAACCCCGTAAATCTTACGATGCAGGCCCGACACTTCACCGTCATACTTAACAATGCTGCCGGCGCGGAAAACCAAGGCAGCCTGCGCGACCGCCTCATCGAGATTTTCAAACAGCACAACATCAATCCCGAGATTCACTTAGCTAAACGAGGCGATGGGATCACCACGATTGCAGAAGCGGCGGCGCGAAACGGCTGTTTCGCGATGGCCGCCGGCCGAGGCAACGGGACAGTCAACGCAGTAGCATCAGCTCTCATCGACTCGGAATGCTGTGCATATTGAAAACCTCGTTCTAATTTGCAGTGCAAGGTGCTTCCATGGGCCACCGAAGGAGCCATGGGTTCTTCTCGCGAGAACCCCAAAGACCGCAACCGCCCCTCTTTCCACCCTTCCCTCCGACACTGTACTGTTTAAAGCGTTGACATTCGCCTTTTTATGGAGTTACATTTCGGCAGAATCATTCGGATCCTCGCCCCAGTGGAGGTCGCTATGTCTCCGCGCGTCAGCGCTACCAACCAGCGGCAAACCGCGACGAAGCGCATTGTGCACTGCTGGGGATTTGTCGGCCTTTCATTTCTCGCCATCGTATGCTTTGGTCTTCTTCAGAGGATGCAAGCCGCAGAGAATACGTTCCCTGACCATCAAGTTTTTGCCGCGTCCACGAATATTCAGCCCAAGCTCGTCGCGAGTTACGGCAAGCTACCTCTCAGTTTTGAGGCTAACCAGGGCCAGGTGCGCGGCCCCGTCAAGTTTCTCTCGCGCGGGAGGGGCTACGCTTTGTTCCTCTCCGGTGACGAGGCAGTTTTGACGTTAGAAAGGGCAAGTCAAAACGCAAATCGCAAAAGTCAAATGGCAAATGTAGAAGAAACGGGAGAAGAAATTGCAAACCGGAAATTGCAAACTGGAAATTTGAAGCTTGCCACTCGCCACCCGGCACTTGACACTACCGCGAAGGCCGTGCATCGGACAACTGACAACGGAGCACGGACCACGGCCAGTGTTCTGCGGATGAAACTTGTGGGCGCAAACGCCGGCGCAGGAGTGACGGGCGCCGATGAACTGCCTGGCAAGGTCAATTACTTTATCGGCAATGATCCCGAGAAGTGGCGCACCGACGTGTCCACCTACGCCCAAGTGCGATATCGGAATGTTTATCCGGGTATCGACTTGGTTTACTACGGCAACCAGGATGGGGAACTGGAGTATGACTTCGTGGTGGCGCCAGGGGCAAGCCCCAACTCGATTTTGCTTGCCATCGATGCCGGAGAACGACCGGGCAGTAAGCAGAAGTCGGCAGGCGCAGGGCGTCCTCAAATCGATGCGAATGGCGATCTCGTGCTACGCAGCGATCGAGGCAATGAGGTCCGTTTCCGGAAGCCGGTCGTATATCAGCCTCTCTCCACTGTCGCCAGTCCTCAGTCGATAGTTGAGGGTGCGGTGCGACAAGCAGGCTTCGCTAATCAAAAATCTGAAATCCAAAATCCAAAATTAATCGGGGGTCACTACGTCCTCTCGGCGTCGAACCAAGTCCGTTTCGCTGTCGGCCCCTACGACCACACCAAGCCGCTCATCATTGACCCCACGCTCGTCTATTCTACCTACCTGGGCGGAACAAGCGGCTATGACGAGGGTTACTCTATTGCTGTGGATGCGTCGGGCAACGCCTATGTGACTGGCCAGACTTCCGCCACCGACTTTCCTTTGGCCGGCCCGTTGCAATCAACAAACAAATCAACCGGCGGCACCGCCTTCGTTTCAAAACTGAGCGCCGACGGCTCAGCCCTTGTGTATTCCACTTACCTGGGCGGAAGCGTGAGCGACCAGGGTAATGCCATCGCTGTAGATGCTGCGGGCAACGCCTACGTGGCCGGCCAGACTTGTTCCACTGACTTTCCCACTGTCTTTCCGGTTCAAGCCGCCCTCAATGGCGCCTGTGGCGGGTTTGTGTCGAAACTTAATGCGGCCGGGTCGGCGCTTGTCTATTCGACTTACCTTGGTGGGAGCGGCACGGCAGTCGGGAGTGGTCCCTACGATTCTGCTGCCGGCATCGCCGTGGACTCCTCCGGCGGCGCCTACGTAACCGGCACGACTTACTCAAGCGAGTTTCCGACTGTCAATCCCATACAGGGAACGCTCCTGGGAACGTATAGCGCTTTCCTGACCAAACTGAACGCGTCCGGATCAGCTTTCGTCTATTCCACCTATGTCGTCTTCGGCAGCGGCGCAGGCGTCGCTGTGGATTCTTCAGGCAACGCCTATTTGACCGGGACGTCCTTCAACTTCTCTAGTTCTTACCCTCCAGGCAGCACGACCATAGGCATTGCTACGACCCTGTTCGTATGCAAGGTGAACGAAGCGGGCAGCGCCTTTGTCTACTTCACCTACGTGGGCGCTACTATTTTCGATTCCGCAAACGCGATTGCCGTCGATTCCTCCGGCAACGCTTACGTGGCCGGCG
This sequence comes from Terriglobia bacterium, assembly GCA_050011515.1. Lineage (GTDB taxonomy): Bacteria > Acidobacteriota > Terriglobia > UBA7540 > UBA7540 > CAVROP01. Next base: position 69,470 of record JBEKIZ010000007.1, read on the forward strand.
AATCTGGGTCGACGAACTTTCCTACAGTGAATCCCGTGCAGCCGACCAACAACTGTCCCTATAGCGGCAACGCCATCATCTTCAAGTTGAATGCGGCCGGCTCAGCCCTCATCTATTCCACCTATCTCGGCGGCACGGGCCACGGAAAATGCAATATGTTGGCGGATACTGGCGGCGATGGGGCCGCTGCCATCGCCGTCGATTCCGCCGGCAATGCCTACCTGACTGGGTGGACCTATTCGACCGACTTTCCAACCGTCGATCCCATACAAGCCACCAATCGTTCCGGGTGTGGTATGACGTCCTTTGTGGCCAGCCTGAACGCAGCCGGGACCGCCCTTGCCTACTCCACATATCTCGGTGGCAGCGGTTGTGATGATTGGGGCCGAGGCATCGCGGTGGATTCTTCCCAAAACGCCTACGTTACTGGATGGACTGATTCGAGGGACTTTCCTACGGTTAATCCATTACAGGGGACCAATGACAGTCCCCAGAATTCAGCGAGCTCCTATGTGGCCAAGATTTCACCCCCGAGCGCTGTAACACTCGCCCCAAGCAGCCTCAATTTTGGATCTGTTCCGGGCAACTCTACTAGCCCAAACCAGAGCGTAACCCTGACGCCGATCGCTATCGGCCAGCTAACCCTAACGAGCATTACGGCCAGCGGCGACTTTGCGCTCGTGACCACGGCTACTTCCTGCCCGTACGGCGGGGGCGCGCTCTCATCCGAGGTCGCCTGCACCATCGATGTTACCTTTACCCCTACGGCGGCGAGCCCTAGGACCGGAGCCGTAACCATCACCTACACGGGCTTGGGTAGCCCTCAAACCATTGCCTTGAGTGGCACGGGAAGCGTCGCCGCAGTAAACGTTTCTCCCGTGAGCTTAAGCTTCGGCAGCCAGGATGTGGGAACCTCAAGCGCTTCCTTGCCGGTTACGGTTACGAACAGCAGCGCCGTTCCGTTAACGGTCAGCAGCGTGGCGACTTCGAGCGGGTTTACCCAAAGCAATAATTGCATGCAGCCCGTGCTCGCGAGCGGCAGTTGCACCATCAACGTCAGCTTCCAGCCCACCCTGTTCGGCCCCCAGACCGGCACGCTCACGGTGACCGATTACGCAAACAATAGCCCGCAGACCGTGACGCTGAGCGGAACCGGGCTGGCGCCGGTGGTCAACCTCTCGCCCACAACTCTCACCTTCGGCGAGCAAGCCATTTCAACCACCAGCCAGCCTCAGACCGTTACGCTCAGCAACTCGGGGAATGGTGCCCTGACCCCCCTCACGATCACTGTGAGCGGTGACTTCGCTCAGACCAACACTTGCGGCAGCAGCGTGGCCGCGACCGGTTCCTGCACCATCAACGTCACCTTTACGCCCAGGAACGCCGGCACGCGCAACGGCGCTCTAACAATCGCGGACAATGCGTCGAATAGCCCCCAAACCGTGACTTTGACCGGAACCGGGATGGGGCCCGCTGTGAGTTTGTCGTCCTCTTCACTCACCTTCTCAGCTCAAATCGTGGGAAACAGCAGCAGCGCACAGACCGTCGCGCTGACCAACACGGGCAACGTCTCGCTGACCATTTCCAGCATCACGGCCAGCGGGGATTTCTCCCAGACCAACACCTGTGGGAGCAGCGTAAGCGCGGGCGCTAACTGCACCATCGCGGTGACTTTCAAGCCGACAGCGGCTGGGACGAGGACCGGCACGCTCAGCATTTCTGACAGTGCTTCTGACAGTCCGCAAAGTGTCGCCCTCAGCGGGACGGGCCAGGACTTCAGTTTCGCCGCAGCCTCCGGTTCTCCCACCTCAGCGACCGTCGCGCCCGGTTCATCCGCAAGCTACACTTTAAGTGTGGCCGGCGAAAGTGGATTCAATCAAAGTGTGAGCTTCACCTGTACAGGGGCTCCCTCAGAGGCCACCTGCACGGTTTCGCCGAGCGCGCTGACCCCGGGCAGTTCTGCGACGAATATCACGGTCAGCGTCACAACGACCGCACCTTCCCTCAGCGCGCCTCGCTCGCGTCCACTTCCCCCGGTCCCACCACTGTCGCCGGGCCTGAGAGGTCTGTTGATGCTCGCCTTGGCTCTTGCGGCGGTGACATGGGCCATCGCGCGCCGGAATCAACCCGGCGTGAGCCGATGGCGATCCACGATGGTCCTGCTTGCCTCGGGATTGTTGCTGGCTCTGGCGCTGGCAGGATGTGGTGGAGGGAGCAGTTCCAATGTGACGCATAACCCCGGAACACCCGCCGGAACCTACACCCTGACGGTGACGGGCACCGCGGGTTCGGGATCTTCTGCCTTGAGCCATAGTGTGACGCTCACGCTGACCGTGAGTTAGTTGGGGTGCTTTTCTGCTTCGCCGGTCATGGGGACGAAGCGGACGGGGAGGAGAACCTCGCGCAGGATTCCCTGGCGGGTTCGGCGAAGGCGGACCAAATCCTGGTTCCACTGCCCCAGAGGAAGAACCATCCGCCCGCCCTCACGCAACTGGTCTACGAGTGGCTGGGGGACGTGGCCGGGGGCGGCGGTGAGGATGATGGCGTCGAAGGGCGCCGCCTCCGGCCACCCCCGGTAGCCGTCGCCGGCGCGAACTTGCACGTTGGAGTAGCCCAGGCGTCGCAAGCGAGCTTCCGCTTGCTTGGCCAACGGCTCAACAATCTCAATGGAATAAACCTCCGCGACCAACTCCGCCAGGATCGCCGCCTGGTAACCCGAGCCCGTACCGATTTCCAGCACGCGATCGCGCGGCTTGAGCTCCAGCGCTTCCGTCATATAAGCGACGACATAGGGCTGCGAGATGGTTTGCGCATGCCCAATCGCCAGCGGGTAATCGTTGTAGGCTTCGCCCTGTTCCTCCGGCGGCACAAACAGGTGGCGAGGGACCTTGCGCAAGGCGGCCAGAACGCGGGCGTCGCGAATGCCGCGAGCTTCAATCTGTTCGCGAACCATCTGTTCCCGCCCGGCCTTGTATTCATCCGAGGCTGATTGAGGCGGCTTGGAGAACGCTCCACCGTTCACCTTGCGCCCAGAGGTCGACGGGGAAAGGAGCTCAAGGATGAGCGCCAGGAGAATCACGGTAAGGGCTGATCCATTGCCGAAGCGTTGCCGCATTGTTGCCTCAGAGAGACAAATGCTCAGAATTGTTTCCGGAAGTCTTCCAGTTGTTGCCGGAGATCAGCGATTTCTGTTCGTAGGCTCTGGACTTCAGTTTCCAGGCGCGTGATCCGCTGCTCATCTTGATCGCCTGTTGCAGCAACTGCGTGTGCCTCTGCCGGCGCAATCCACCCTTCCACATCTCCGGCCAGCAAGTGCGCGTAACGCGACTCCTTCGTGCCCGGCTGGCGCGCCAACTTTTTCACCAGGGGAGGTTCTCTTTCCATCAGATGACGAAGCGCGGACTCCACCACTTCGAGGTCGTCGAATTGGTACATCCTTTCTGCGCGTCCGCGTAATTCGCCCGGAGTCTGCGGACCGCGCAGCAGGAGCACACAGAGTACGGCCATTTCTCTTCGATCGAAATTGAAGACTTCCTGCAGCCGGTGTGCATATTTCGGAACACGGCTGTCCGCGCTGGTCACTTGGCCCGCCAGGCTTTTTTCATTCAGGCTGTCCAGCGCCTGCGTCACCACACGCTCGTCCAGCGCCATAACCGGGTCACGGTTGGACTTCTGGTTGCAGGCGTTGATGAGGGCGTTCAATGAGAGCGGATAGTAATCCGGCGTGGTGATTTCCTTTTCCGCGAGCGAGCCGAGGACGCGCACTTCAATTTCATGGAGCTTGGTCATGGCTCGCTCCGAGCCTCACTTCCCCCCCCTACAAGAAGCAACCACATCAGGAAGAGGAACACCAGGACGGCAAGCAGCAATCCGTTCGACCGGTAGAAAGCAGTTTGTTGTGAGAGCAATGAAACCAAAGGCTCCGCCACCAGCAGGCAGAAAGCGGCGCCCAAATAGGCCAGCAGGTTATTGCGGAAGAACCCGAAAACAATCGCCGCCCCAACCGCGAGCGGAACAAAGCCCATCACCCAGCCGGCAAAGAACTCGCGAACCGAATGCGCACCCGCCGGCCCCAGTCCAACCAGCCCCAGCAGTATTCCAGCCCACAGCCACCAAGCCCGCTTGGTCCATCCCAGGCGAATGACATAGATTGCCAGTCCCAACCCAGATAAGTAGACGATGCTCCATCCAAGTGCCCGCAGGAAAAAGCCGGCGCCGGGAGAAGCAGCATTGAACATTGCCGAAAAAACTTCGGTGTCCACGGGGGCAAAGGCGTGAAAACGGCTGACGAAGAGCTCGCCCAGCTTGTCCAGGCCAGGCCTGGCAGCCAGGGCCAACACAATGCACACTACCGCATCTCGCCGCCACAGGCGCCGGGCACTGCCTCGCAAGAGATTCCAAGCCTCCGGATAAAGGCTTGCGGCGAGGCCCACCAGTAACCAGCAAAGCAAGCCGGCCAGCAACGGAACGACGACCAGGCCGACCGCCATGTACAGCCGCCATGTTGAGAGAGGGATGGAAGTCACATACTGGCGCTCCAAAGTTGACCATTGGTTGAGTTCGGTAAGAACCATCAACGCCAGGATCAGAGCGCCCACCTTCGCTGCGGGACGCCAAGGCATCTGGCCGGACCTGATCTTCATGACCAACAAGACCACCCCAGCTCCGACCAAGGCCAAACCCACCAGAATGCCCGCAAAAGACAGCACCGAATTAACCAAACTCGAGGAACGGCGCGCTCGTTCCCACGCTTCCGGAAGTTTGAAGGAGCGCGCAAAACTCACCACCTGGTCGCCGGCCACATCAACCTCCAGGCGATAATGCGCATCTGCCACATTGCGGGGATCGCCGGCTTTCGCCTGCCACACCAGCGTATAATCTTCGCGAGCCTTCCGTTTCTCCGCTTCCGAGCTCTGGAGATCGAAATCCGAAAGACGGTAGCCTTGCTCCTCAACATACTTTGCTGCCAGGGTCTGGGCCTGCTCAGGCGAGAGCGAAGCCCCGGGCGCGTTGTCGTCCAACAACATTCGATAGCCGAACACTTGGCCGCTGCTCGGATCCAAGAAGACGAGGTGCTCATCCTTTTCCAGCGGCCGGAAGTAACGCACCTCAAAGACCGCAAGGCGGGTCGCCAGCCGGTAAGTCTGGTCAGACTCTTTAACGGATTTGTGCTCGAGCAAATAGCGGACTGCCAAGGGGTCGACGTTGTCGCGCCCCCACGCCACCTGGTGGTAACGTCTCGGGTCCACCTGCTGCTGCCTGAGGTAGGCATCAGCCGCGCGCACGGCTTGGGCGCGGGTGATCTGCAACGAGAGGCCCTCCCCAAAACGATAAACAGGAATCACGGCCAGCAAAATGAAGAGGAGGGTGAGGACTACGGCCAGAATCAGTCGCCTTTGGGACAAGGGTTGATAGACAAGAGGGGCCTCCGGTTCCGTGACCTCTTTGCGAACCGGCCTGGAAATGCCCTCGCGCGCGTTGGTAAGCGACTCGTCTTCGCTGAAAGTCCCGGCACGCCAATAGGCAACCAACGCGACCAGCAGCGGGATCAGCATGATGCCCGCGGAGACGCCGCCCGACACCATCAGGTAATGATTGGGAGAACGAATGAGAAGGAAGGCCGTGTAAAGCGCATCCACCGAATAGTGCCAGATCAAGGTGGCCAGAATGCCGAAACGCAGCATGATCAGGCCCGTCACGATCCCGCCCAGCCCCACCTCAAGGCCACGAATAAAGAATGGCTGGTTCGGGTATGCCGAGTGGAGGAATCCCCAGATGAAAGCAGAGAGCACCACCGCGACAGGCCCGGAGCGCAGCAACTTCCTCAGGAATGGGATGGCGAAAGCCCGGAACTGCAGTTCTTCGGAAACGGCTGGGAAGAAGCCAATGAAAAGCACTGTAACCCAGGGGAATCGTGTATTCAGCAGGTCGGTAAAGGGAACGTCAGCGGGCGCCCACGCCCCCAGTTTGTCGGCGGCAAGGTAGAAAACAGTCTGGTAAGCAAAGAAGAAGAAGGTGAGGGCGATCCCCACCACATTGGCGATAAAAAACGAGCGACTTCGGAGGCCCTGCCAACTGAAGTATCTTCGCAGCGAGATTTGGTTCGGATAACCCTCGCGGTACACCGGCTCCGCGGCAGCCACCAGCAAGAAAATAAATGCTCCAATGCCGAGCGCCGCAAGAAGGTTGTCCCACAGATAATTGGTGACAAAGCTCGAGTACGAGTCTGTGGTTCGGTAGCCGAATTCAGCCAAGGAAAAGGCATTGAGCTGGCCAAGCAAGTACAAGACGGCAGCTACCCCACCGAAAGCCAGAGACATCCAAACCGGTACGTCACGATCGCGCAGGCGCCGAATCAAAATCACCAGCATGGCGACGCTCAACAGAATCCAGAAAACCTCGTCCACGATTTGAGCGGCGTTGTTGCGCGAGCGGAGCTTTTCGTAGTCACGAGCCCACTGCTCCGGAACCTTGATGAACTCACGGTAACCCGCCACCTGGTCGCCATCCACCTCCACCTCGATGCGCAGGCTTCCATCACCGAGGTCCACGCTCTTCTGCTTCCACGTAAAGTCATGGTCGGTGCGCGCCGGGCGCTTCTCCGTCTGCGTCTCAACGAACTCGAGGTCCGCCAGATTCCGCCTTATCACCTGATTGAGAAATGTCTCCGCGATAGTCCGGGCAGAAGCCTGATCCAGGGCCGCGCCCGGCGCCGCTTCGGGGATATCGTGGTCAAAGCCCACCACTTCGCCAGCGGGCGTCAGGTCCACGCGAAACTCTTCCTTCTGCTGCGGCTTGAACCAGCGATGGGACCAGTGCCAAAGATGAACAGGCCCGCGCGTCAGCCGGTTCATCCGTTCCAGGCCTTGAGTACGCTCCAGATAAACCTTCGCCTGATCGTCGTAATCGAACGCTGCCGAATGACGGTAGCCGTCCAGCTTGAAACCCCGCTCGGCAAGGAACTTCTGCGCCAGCGGAGCCGAGTCGTCCCGGTTCACGCGGAACTGAATCGCCGCCTCCGGAAATGCATGAGAGAAGTACTTGACACCAATGGCGAGCGAAAAAGCAGCAATGAGGACGCCAACAACAATGGTCTTGCTATCGGATGATGTCAGTTTGATGGGCATGGGCTCCTCGGATCAGCCGATCCTGGAAGTTCGACGGTTAGGTAGGCTTTCTTCTGCCTCCTTACCCTCAGCAGATTTGGGCATTCAACTTCACTCGGCCCCGAAAGTCAATCTCAAAAAGTTCTGCTTTGGGGTTCCAACTTTCGACTTCCGGATTCCAGCACTCAGACGCCAGCAGCTTCTTTCCCTTTCAACCACTTCAGCATGACCCAGGCAGACGTACCGTCCGAATAATAGTTCGCGACGCTGTCCACTTTCCTGTAACCTCGCGCCTCATAAAAGGCTTGCGCGGCGGTGTTGTTCTCTGCGGTTTCGAGGTAAACAAACAGCAGTTTCTGCTCCCGCGCCCAATGCTCCGCGGCGTCCATCAGCAAGCTTCCGAACCCTCGCCGGCGCCAGCGGTCCACCACGTCGATGGTCACAATGTGCGTCACTTTCTGCGCTTGGCGCTCGGCAATGAGGAAGCCGGCGATTTCCCCGCACTCTTCTGCGACCCATGTCCTGCTTCCCCGCTGGCTTATGAACCTGCTCAACTCTTCACGCGGATAAGAAATACGCGGTGCAAAGCAGGCCTGATCGATCTTGTAGAGTGTTTCGAGATCGTCGGAACGGAAAGCGCGCAAGTGCATAAGAAAACAGGATTCGGGATTCAGGATTCAGGATTCAGTTGTCAGTTGTCAGTTCAAAGACCGGGGCTTGGTGCTGGGGGCTAGGGGCTAGACATTGGACAACCCCTTGCGGGGTCGGGCGATCCCGCCCTGCGGGACGAAACCCACCGTGGGCTTGCGTCCCGCGAGGCGGGGCCCACCGCTTCGCGGTGAGAAGCGCCGGGACTCCCTTGGCTCGGGACAGGCTCCGCCTCGCCTTTCCGCCTCGGCCACTGAAATCCCTGCCATTCAAGAATTCAATTCGAGCCTCAAGAAGGTCCTGAGTGAGCGTAAGGTTCTTCCCTGAGCAATGCCGCCCTCTCCCCATGCGACAAGCCGTGCCCTGATCCTCGCGCTCACTTCGTTGCAGCTTCGCTGAGACTCTCCCCTAAGTGTTCCGCCACCACCTGCGCGGTTTCGTTGACAGCCTGTTCAAGGGAAGGAGGATTGTAAGGCCGGTAGACGCTATCCTGCCAAACTGACCCGCCACCTCGATCGGCGATGAACACCTCGGAGTGAACCCGTTTCAGCCGGCGCGACTCCAAGCATGAGCCGGTCACTATGGCATCCGCCTCTTTAGGCGTGGATGCGATCTTGAAACGGCCCAATTTCCCAAGGCTCTGGACCAGCTTTTCACTCAGGGCGTTGTCCATCTTCTCGATGTAGATGCTGCGAATTCGCATGAGCTTTCGGTAGTCGTTCACGGTGGCTGTTCGAGGACCTTGCGTACCAGGCGCAGGCGAGGGGCCGAGGGTGGGCTGTGGCTCCTTTTCTCCTCCTGACTTTTGGGCCTCCTGCGCCTCCAGCACCGGAAGCAATAGAAATGCTATCACCAACAACCAGCCGCTTCGCTTCATGGCGACCTCCCAAGACCCTTTCGACTTCACTGGAGAGGGAAGAGCCCAATGCAAGCTTGACGTTCGTGCTCGACAGTTCAGCCGCACTGCTGAGGCCCCATCGCTCCCCACTCGGCTGTCCGTACCCAATGCTCAACTCCATCGCCGGATGGAAGCAGGTCCGGCCGTGCGAGGCAGCGCCACGGCTAATGGACTTGCCTCGCCCTTTCTTTCATCAGTCGCTGGCGGTCCTTTAAATCCTGGCGATCGTTCCTTTGCCTCTCGAGAAGAGCCCGCTTATCGCGCTGCATCTGGTGCATCATTTGCGCCCGTGCCGCGTTGGAGAGATGCTCGCCCTTCCAGGAGTGTTTCTGGCCCTTCTGCTGGAGCTTGAGCGTCTTCCTCTCTTGTTTCTGTCGCACCTTGAGCATCTTTCTTTCCGACTGGACAGCGGACTGGTACTGCCCCGCTCTCGTGCGGGCCACGGCAAAGCTCAACACAAGTGTAACGATCACGCCAATAAGAAGTTTTCGCATCCCTCCTCCGCTTCCGACTCGCTATCACAGGTAAGTGTTCGACGCAAGCTTCCCCGGTCCCGACTTTTTCTCAGCTCGGTACCCTCTCCAGTCGAATCTTACCGGGAATGCAACCGGAGGACAACAGGCAAGATGACTGGACTAACCGCGAGTCTCACCCCGCCCTTACCGTCACCCTCTCCCCCGGCGAGGGAGAAGGCAAGCGGGAGGCTTTCCGGCTCGCCCCGCCACGGCGGGCCACTCGTCAGTGGTCCCCCGCCGCTCCGCAGCCTGGCCACGCCAAGCCTCATCGCTGAAGTCAAACCTAGCGGAGTAATGCTAGGAAGATGCCCCACGAGTGGCGGCAGGGCGGAAGAACACGTAGAGCATCCAGCCGACGGTGGCGAGGCCGGCCAGCAACAAGACAACGAAAATGGAGAAAACAACCCATTGGCCCTGCACCGGCAGCAAGCGTGGGTCAAAGTATGGGCGCAGAGAAGCGCTGCGCACGAAGTGTCGCAATACGGCCATCAGACTGACAGTGCCAAGAATCGCCACACTCGATGTCAACAGACTCTTGGGAGCTGTCAAGAGCGCCAGCAAGGCCAGAATAATCGCCAAGAGCAGAATGCCCACGGCGAGCTTCTCGCCCACCAGGGCCTGACGGATTTCCACTGGAAGGCTGAACAAAAACCAGAGTCCAACCAGGAATTGCACCAAGGTCCCGCCCATGAACCAAGTCACGCCGTAACGTCTTCCCCAATCCGCAAGCTCCGGCGATTCCGTTTGCCATCGGCGGGAGAGCAAAGCAACCCCCAAGCCGGCCGCGGCCACCGCAGCCACCATGAAGTGAGCGAAACGGGCAATGTTCAGAAGAGTGATGGGACCGAGAATTGTCCCGACTTTGCCGTTCACAAACAGGCTGTAGAAGTCCTGGGGATGCAGCATGGCCGTCATGTTTTGCGTAAAGATAAAGGCCACGTGAATAAAGAGGATGGCGGTCACCAGGATCACCCATGCCGCCTTTGACCCAAGCTCGTCGTGCTGCATTTGATACCAATAAACACCGTAGTAACCGAGCAGGACCAAGAACACGACCGCAAGCCAATACCACGCCATCAGGTCGGAGGAGGTGTAGAAGAGTTGCCCATAAACGAGCTGCAGGAAAAGCAGCGGAGCCACGCCCAGCGTGATGGTGAAGGCCGTCACGGAGGGCATGGCGCGGGAAACCCGGCGAGTGAATTCGTGGTGCTTGGAATCGCGCCGGCCAAGGAAGCTGGAAACGCTCAGGATGATAACCCCGCCCAACAGAAAGTTCATCGCCAGCAGGTGCAGGATAAATGTGAACACCAGCAGAAACTCGAGCAGCCAGGGCGGCGCCGGCAAGGGCACTGGAACTGGCGCAGGGATGACAGGACTCATTGTTGCGACGCTCCTTCTCCAGTCGCACCCGGGAACTGGCCTTTCATGGCAGAAGGTCCAGGGTCAATTTCGATGCTGGCTGGCGGTGGGTTCAAACTCGCCAGCCAGGCGCCCAAAGCCTTCCGTTCGGCCTCGGTCCCGACGAACGGCGGCATGAAGCCTTTCAACTCGTTGAGGTGGACCAACTGGTAGTCAATCATCACCCAGCTCCAGCCTTTGACGGCGAAGCGCATACTATTGTAACCGTTTACGGTGTGACAACTCGCGCACTCCACCCGAAAAACCTCTTCACCGGTGCGCTCCAGGGCATTGGGGTCCACGTCATGCTGACGAACCCAACGCGCCGACTTCAGCACTCCCTCCTCCCGGACACGCTCGATGTCCGCCAGGCGTAAGCTGTTGGCGTACATGTAATCGTAAATGATGTAGGGCTTCCGCACCGCCTCCCGTACCCATTCCGTAACGCCTGTTGTGGAAAGGGCAAGGACAGCGAGCAGGAAAGCAAAGGTCAAGTTGAAATGGCGTGGGCGCTGGTAGGGGCCAAAGTAAGTGAACGCCACCACCAGCGCGGAGAGGAATATTGAAAGCCCGGCGAAGATGGTGACGGCCGGCGCTGCGCCCATGGAAATCTCCCGCGCCATGCTGGGAAGCGCCGAGATGTACCAGATGCCCGCGAAGGGAATAATCAGCCCGCCGATCAGCAGCCATCTGGCGGCATAGCGGACAACTTCGGTCCGCAGGGCAACGTCGCTGACCGCCGACGAGGTAATCAGGGCATAAACACCCGCCAGCGCAATACACACCGCCGTGCGCACCACCAGCGAAGGCAACATGCCGGGGTTGAAATAAGCCGACGCGAAAGTCTGGGTCTCGATCCATCTCCCCGGCGTCAACATGAACGTCAGGATGCCGTTGATCACTAGCAGGCTGGCCCACGCTGACCCGAAATAAATCCATCCCACCATGAGGTGCGTCTGGGGGGCAAGCCGGTCCCAGCCGTAATAGTAGATGAAGGCTGCGGCAATCTCCACAATGAAGAAAACCCATTCGATCGCCCAGCCCCAAACAAACACGTGAATCAGCGTCGCCGTTGCTTCAGGATTCACCAAGCCGATGCTCCACCAGATGCCCACACCACTCACGGCGCCAAAAACCAGGACGACAAGAACGAAGAACTTCGAGTGGGACTTCACGTATTCCAGCAAGGCGGGATTGTTCTCGCGATAGGCCTTGCGCTCTGTCAGAGGCAGAAAGAGACCGCCGCCAACCGCAAAATGCGAAACGAAGACGTGGAGAATGGCGATGATCCCAATGACCATTCCCCCACCTAACATGTATGGTTCCCAGACCGGATAATTCATCAGCGAACCCCTCTGTTCGCGAAACCTCTACGAAATAGACCTGGGCTGATGTTATGCTTCGGCAACTCAAAGTTCAACAGGCACAATGTCCTTGGTCATGCGTCCGTGGCCAGTTGGCCGTGGTCAGTCGCGATATTTCCTACTTTACACTTCATAATTCAGAGTTTCCCCAGCCCCTAGTCCCGAGTCCCCCTTTTCTTACTGCCCGCTTCTCAGCCCCCGCTCGATGGCCGCCTCAGCCACGGGAGCCATTAGCATGTAACCACGCTCGTTGGGATGCAAGCCATCTTCTGAATAGCCTTCCTTCAGCATGCCATGGCTATCCACCAGGACCGAATAGTAATCCCCAACCTCCGCCTGGATTTCGGCGGCGTATCGGCGCAGCCACTCATTGAGTTTGAGAATATCAGAGGGCGGCCTGTGGTCTGTCTGCTTGTGCTGGGTGTAGTCACTGACCGGAAGCAGCAGGCAAAGCACCATCTTGATGCCATGCTCCTGCGCCAGTTCGCACATCGCACGGAAATTGTCCTCGATCATTTCGAGAGTTTCGGGGCCGGTGTTGCCCGCAATGTCGTTCGTCCCCGCCAGAATAATCACCGCCGCAGGATGCAGATTAATCACGTCAGGATGGAACCGTACCAGCATCTGCGGAGTGGTCTGCCCGCCAATACCACGGTTCACGAATGGCTTGCCAGGAAAATACTGCGCCAGTTTCCAACCGTCGGTGATCGAGTCACCGAGGAAAACTACGCGGCCCTTCTCCACCGGCTGAGCTTGAAGTCGCACATCGTCCTCATGGTAGCGACCGATCTGATTCCAATCCTGCAACTGGTCGGCAAGGCTTTGCGCGGCGAATGGCAGGCAGCAGTTTGCTTTGGGCGGCTTGAACTCCGGGACGAGTTGCCCCCGCACCGGCGCGGGCAGCAAGAGTCCTGCGAACAGAAAAAACATTAGCCAAGAATTGCGTCTCATCGTTACCTCCTCACGTGCATTTTTCACAGTTCCCCACACCCTAGGCTAGACCCTAACCCCGGTCATGGCGGGCCGTGCAATCGAGTCTTCTGCGGCCGGGGCGCTATGTTCTATTTGGATTTGGATTCCGCTTTCTTTTCGGTCTTGCTTGCGGCCTTCTTCTCCCCACCCGGAGGCGAGTTTCGGCTGTGGGTTGCCCCAGGCTCGCCTTTTCTATGCCGCTTGGCATGGAACTCAACAAAGGTGTTCTTAAGGGGCTTGGCCGGTTCTTCTTGCCCACGCAATGCATTGCCCAATTTATTCTGGCATCCGGCCAAGTTGGTTTGCGCCACATAAAGGAGCTGGTCAGGATTGCGCAAGAGATAAGCGACATATGGTTGAAGCGCCTGTTGCAGGTCAGAGAGTTGGTTGCCGGCCTGGCTGTACTGCGCGCCCAGGCTGGGATTCTCGAACTGGCTGGCGGCGCGGGCTACGCCATCCAGACGGGGCAGCGCCGCATTCATTGCCGCGTAGGTCTGAAATCCGAAGTACATGCTATCGGGACGCTTTTCAAACTGCGCGCGCCATTCCTCCAGCCCCTCCAGCGCCTTGTGGAGATTCTCCAGCGTCTGGTTGAAGGTATTGCGCGTTACGTTCGAGGTTTTCCACTTTTCAGGGTGCACCTGCGTCAGAAGGTCGGTGATGCGATACTCCGCGATCCAGATCTTGTGCGCAAGAGCTTTCACCTGGACCGGCTCCATGAATCCCGGGTCATTGACTGGCATGGAGGTTTGGGCGGGTTGGGGAGCAGGAATGGTCTCCGTCGGGGGGACAGAACCAGCCTGAGCGCCGACGGCTTGCTTGGGCGGAGTCTGGTCCTTCGCTGGCTGCTGCGCCAACCCCGATGTAACGCAGAATCCAAGGAGAAGAGCACAGCTTATCAAGTGTGTTTTTGATCTCATATAGTATTAAAGGCTGCTTCCTGGGAGAAAGATGGCAGGGACCAGGTTGACTCGTCAACAAGCTTCTGAAGAGCCCGGCGGGCTTCCTCGCTTAACCCGACGAAACGCCTGCCCATGCCGGACGGAATACACGACCCTGCCGCAGCAACTACCCGGAGGCTGCGCCGGGCTCTGTGGCGAGTTCCTGAATCTCGACGCCAAACATGAACAGCGGCCTTGGATCACCGCGTCCCCAACGGTTGACTTCCCAATTGGCCCGGAGAAACTTGAGGCCGGGCAGTTGCCGCAAATCGAGAGCCGCAGGCGCAACTCCCTGGTAGAACTTCTCGGGATACCAGAACAACGCCTGCTTGCCCCAGTCTTTTCCGTCCGGCGAACCCCAAATCGAGAGATGCAGAGATTCCTGTTCGATGATCTCCGTGATGCGAAGCACGATCATCACGGGCTTCCCCGCCAGCGCGCCGAGCTCGTAAGCAGGACCTGCGCCGTTCCTCTCCACGCGGGTTTCAGGAGGAACAAGATGGTAAACCGTCGGTTGCGTCGAAATGCTCAGGGTCATCGTCTGTCTTGCCGTAGGACCAAGATTCAAACTCTCGAACCACGCCATCCTAGCACAGCCGACGCTCCAGGAGGTAGCAAAACCCGGCTTTCCATTTAGCGCACTATGTGCCATGGGGTTCCCTCAAAGCCCAACGGGCTAGGAAGAGACCTCTCACCCGCCCTCCTTCGTCGGGCACCCTCTCCCCTGGGAGAGGGCTGTCTTTTCTCGTGCGCGTGGTAGTTATAAAAACCGCCCTCTCCCTTGGGGAGAGGGTGGCAAGCGTAGCGAGCCGGGTGAGGGGTCACTTCGCAAGCAGCGCATATACCTGGCCACCGGGGACTTTGACGGAACCCTGCATCCATGTTGCATTCCCACTCGCAGGCAGCTTAGACTTACAGCTTTCCCGGATACTGGTGAACACCATGCGTCGATACTTACTCCTCTTGTGCCTACTCGCTGCGTGCCTCTTTTGCGCCTCAGCCCGGTGCGCAACGATTTCGCTGGACGGGGATTGGCACTTCCTCGCGGATCCCAGTGGCGCCTTGGACGTCCAGAAACTCTCGGCAGCGGCGAATGTGCGCCCGACGCGCATCCCATCCTCGTGGCAATCCCAGTTCGCGGACCTGCGGGACTACGCCGGAGTGGCCTGGTACTGGCGCTCCGTGAACGTTCAATCTCCTGCGCCGGACCAGGTTGCCGTGTTGCGCTTTGGAGCGGTTGATTATCTTGCCGATGTCTACGTCGACGGGCAGAAGGTCGGGACGCACGAAGGCGGCTATACTCCCTTCGAGTTTGACATCACTTCCCTGCTCCGCGCGGGCGAAAACCAGATTGCGGTGCGGGTGGCAGACCCGGGAGCGAAACCCAATATCGTGGAGGGCATCAACTACGCGGAGATTCCCCACGGGAAACAGAGTTGGTATGTCCAGACCAGCGGCCTCTGGCAGAGCGTCGAAATCCAGATTCGACCGCGCGTTCACCTGGGCCCCGTCCACATCCTGGCCGCCGCGAATGGAGACTTCAAGATCAACGTCCCCGTCGTCACGCCGGCCTCGGGAGCACAAACTGGCGGCCCAACCCACCTCAGTGTGGAAATCAATGACTCCGCCGGCAAGGTCGTCTGGCAAGCATCCCGAGAGCTCAGCGACCTACAGGCGAATGTGGAGGTCACGGGAAATCTCGCCAACCCGCGGCTGTGGAGTCCTGCCGATCCGGCGCTTTACATGCTTCGCGTCAGCCTCGGCTCCGGCGACTCCCGCGACTATCCCTTCGGTTTCCGCACCTTCCAGACGCAGGAGGGAAAGTTCTATTTGAACGGCAAGCCGATTTATCTGCGCGGCGCGCTCGACCAGGATTTCTATCCCCAGACGATCTATACGCCTCCCTCGCTCGATTACATCAAGGACGAGATGCAGAAGGCAAGAGCCTTGGGACTGAATCTGCTGCGCTGCCACATCAAGGCCCCGGACCCGCGTTACCTCCAGGCAGCGGATGAAGTTGGGATCCTCATCTGGTACGAAATTCCCAATTGGGACAAGCTCACGGACAACTCCCAGCGCCGCGGCATGGAGACGCTGCACGGTATGGTGGAGCGCGACTGGAACCATCCCTGCCTCGTCATCGTCAGCCTCATCAACGAAAGCTGGGGAATAAACCTGAAGGAAGCTGCTGGCCGCCGGTGGCTGAGGCAGGCCTACCAGGAAGCGAAGAAGATCGTACCCGGTTGGATTGTGGATGATAACAGTGCATGTTTTGACAACTTTCATATTTCCACCGACGTGGCCGACTACCACACCTATTCCGCCATTCCCGACTTCGCCGCCAACTTTGACCGCTTGGTGGAGGACCTGGCCCAACGGCCGGGTTGGCTCTTCAGTCCTTATGGTGACGCCTCCCCCAAGGGTGACGAGCCGCTGGTGCTCTCCGAATTCGGCAACTGGGGATTGCCTCGCATTCCCCACGACAAACCCTGGTGGTTCTCCCGTCATAATGGGGGCAGCGAAATTACAGAACCCGAGGGGATCGAGCAGAGGTATGCTGACTATCGATACTCTTCTCTCTTCCCCAGTCTCGACGACCTGACGGATGCCACCGAGTGGCACGAATACGCCTCCCTGAAATACGAGCTCGAATCCATCCGGTCACATCCGGAAATCCAGGGTTACGTCATCACCGAGTTCACGGACGTAAACTGGGAGTCGAATGGCTTGCTGGACATCTGGCGAAATCCGAAGGCCTTCGCCGACTCACTGGGCAAGCTGCAGCGCGACGACGTGGTGGTGCTTCGCACCGAGAAGCGCAACTACTCTCCAGGTGAGACAGTGAGAATCGAGGTTTCGCTCTCGCACTACAGTCAGGAAGCTCTGCACGGCGGCCGCATCGCATGGAAAGTCGAGGGGACATCGCTGGCCGGAACGCTTTCGCTCCCCAGCCTCCCTGCCGCCTCTGTCACACCAGCCGGTAAGATCGAATTCGCCGCCCCGTCCGTGGCCGCGCCCGCCAAAAAAGCACTGAAGGTTGAGATGGTTTCGGAAGGAAAAAGCCTGGCGGAGAATTCCTTGCAGTTCTACATCTATCCGGCTCAACAATCCGAACTGCCGCCTCCGGTTTCGTTCTATGACCCGGCGGGCAGGCTGCGGCGGCTGGTCAATGAAATGCGGGCTCGCAACTACCCCGCGCCCACCGGGTCGGAAGCGCTGCCCGTCCTGGTTACCTCAACCTTGGACGCGGAGGTCAAAAAGAATTTGCAGGCCGGTGGCCGAGTCATCCTGCTCGCCAGCGACCGCCAGACCCTGGCGCCGGGAATTGAGATTGTTCCTCGTGCGGGCAGCGACTACGAGGGAAACTGGATATCTGATTTCCTCTGGGTCCGCAACACGCAGCCGCCTTTCACCGCGATTGGGTTTGATGCCTTGCCAGGATTCGAGGCCCAGGCGGTCACCCCCGCCGCAGTCGTGCAGGGGATTGCTCCCAAGGACTTCCCTGATGTGCTGGCGGGAATGTTCTACGGCTGGATTCACTCCAACGTCGGCGTGCTTATTCAGGCGAAATGCGGTAAGGGCACGCTCCTGATCTGCACCTTCTCTCTTGCCACAACTTACGGGAGCGATCCTTATGCCACCGACCTGCTGGATGCCTTGGTAAACTACCTGGTCTCGGGATTTAAACCGAACTTTGAAATTCCCCTGTAGGGACCAGGCAGTCATCCTAATTGGCGCTTCAATTGGGACGATCAGGAGATGACCTGGGTCACCATCACCCCCTAACCCCTCCCGCCGCGGCAGGAGAGGAGTCCCACCCCGCTCCTACGCGCGCCATGCGACCCGTGCCTACGCCGCCAATGCATATCGACATTTCTGAAAAGAGCCGCTAGCGGACACCGGCAGCTTTCTGGAGGATCTCGTTGGGGCGTTTCGGCGCCAAGTACTGGGGGGCATCAGTCAACGTAATCCCAAGTTTCCCCTTATCTGCCCCAGCGGGTCTAAGACTCTGTCCCAGGTGGTCCGTGATTGAGAATCGTCCCCGGCTCGCAGGAATGATGACTTTCTGCTCCGCTGAAGAAGTGGTCCATGCCACAACGCGAACGTCTTTCTCCTTGGTGAACAGCAGGACATAATCGTCCGGGCTTCCAACCGGGAGGCGTTTGCTGAATCGATAGCCGTTGAGAACACTGGTCAGCGTCTTCAACGCAAAGTACGCAGGTTTGGGGCTGTACACCTGAGGGGAGTCGGGCTGGTATGGGAAACGAACTATGCCAAAGTGAGACTCGGGGTCTTTCGGGTCGGCGCTATCGTCATGCCAATCATACCAGATGGTGAGAGGCACGCCGCTGGCGAGATTGTTGAGGAATTCACGTGCCAGCAGCTTGGCTTGCTTCGCTTCATCCATGCCTTTCCAATTCCACGTCGATGAATAACCCCATTCACCGGCAATGATTGGAACCTGCTTCCCTTTCGTCGCATAGGCCGCGATGAGTTCGCGGAGTTTGCGGAATTCTTCCGCCACGCTCTCGGGCTCGCGTTGCCGGTAAGGGTGCACGGAAACCGCCGACCAGTAGTTCAACAGTCCCGCTCTGAAGCAGGCTTCCAGGAAGCCGAAATCAATAACGGCGCCTGCCGGACCGATGTAAACCTCGCCGGGCGCCACGGTTCGAATAGCTTCTCCCACCTCGAGAGCTAACACGATGTAGTCGTGGACGTTCGGCTTGGGACGCCAGAATCTCCAGTTCGGCTCGTTGTACATTTCCCAGATGATTCCCCGCCCCTGGAAGTGTTCGACAGAAGCGGATGCCCATTGCGCAAAGGCCCTGCGGCCCTCCTCCGTGTAAGGGGACATGCCATTGTCATAGAGTTTATTGGTGTAATCAAAAATGAAATAAGGAGAGAGTTTGTAGAATTCCAGAGTCTGGACCAGATTATCGTATTTGCTGAAGTCATACCGTGAGGGCGCCTTCTCGATCTCGTCCCATGCGAAATCCATGCGGACCCAGCGGGCTCCGGAAGCCGCAAGCATTTCCATCTCCTTGGGCTTGGGGCTGACGAAGTGAATATTCACACCTAGGCTGTCTGGAATGACAGCGTTGAAATCGACCGGTCTGCAAACACCTCGAGGGGCTAATAAAATGAGGGAAATGGCAAGCTCTAGGGTTATTGATCGCGGTTTCACATCACCTCTCTTGTTCATCTCACGAGACTAAACAGCAGAATCCGCCTGCCGCGCTCGTATGCTTGGCGCGTTCAACCAATCACCATGGAGTTCGTGGCTGCCTTCTGCTTTCTGCTTTCTGCCTTCTGCCTTTTGACGTCCGCCTCCAGCCTCTCGACTTAGGATTATCTGCTGCACGTCGCAAACTTTGCCCGTCCCGTCAGCAACTGCCGGTAAATAGCTGCGTCGCGCAAGACAGACTCCACATAGACACGCGTGGCGCGAATCGGGATAGCCTCAAGAAATTCCGAGGAGTCCCGGAACGAATTGCTTTTCAACCAGTCCCTGACGCGAAAGTCGCCGGCGTTGTAAGCAGCCAGCGCCATCTCCGGCTGGCCGTCGAAATCCTTCAACAGACTTCGCAAATAGGAACAACCAAACCGGATGTTATAGGTGGGGTTATAAAGCCGCGCGCCGGTGGAACGAATCCTGGACGGGCGCGTGCTGCGGCTGGCAGTCTTCGGCAAAACCTGCATCAAGCCGTGGGCGTCGGCGGACGATGTGGCGCGGGCATTGAAAGCTGACTCTTGGCGTATCAAGCCCATAACCAGATACGGGTCAAGCCTGTTGGCGCGCGCCTGACGTTGCACGAGCTTCCAGTAGGTTTGCGGAAAGAGGAGGTTCCACATTTCTCGCGGCAGTTCCGAGAATTCGTAAGAGGGATAGTCAGGCACGATCTTGATTGCCTCGAAGATCGCAGCGCTCACATTGCCCTGCCCGGCTTCAAGCCGGCTGAGAAAGAAATGAAGTTCCGGCGGCGCCGGCCGCATGGCGAGCGACGCCTTAAGATACTGCTCGGCCAGGCCATCCAAGCTCAGGGCTTGAAGCGCCAGCACTGGCTGTAATGACTCGACTGTCACATCCGAAGGGCAGGAAGGAATAGGAGAGGGGTCACGCGGAGGAATCTCTTGAGCCACCTCCCAAGCGGTTGAATTTGGCGAAGGCACGTCAGCGGGGCGGTCGGCAGGAAGTTTCCGCTCCCGCAAGCTCGCCTGCTCCGCGTAAAAGCTATGCGCGAACCGATTCTGGAGGAGGGAATAAAGCGCTTGAGCATCGCTGATGTCGCCTTGCTCCTCCTCGAGCCTCCCCAGCCAGTATAGCGCCGCAGTTGTGTGGCTTGACCGCGAGTAATGTGTTAAACGGTCCCGCAAGGCCTGCCGAGCCCGGTCATGGGTCCCCGCCAGGTAATAACACCAGATCAGACGCCAACCGGCATCTTGAGTGTGGCCCCCTTGCGGGAAGGACTCCACCAGAGTCTCGTATTGGCGGCCTGCGTTTTGCCAGTCGCCCAGCCTGAAGAAGAGATTCCCTGCGGAATAAAGCGCCGACTCGAACGACGAAGAATGCGGGTCAATGGCCTGAATATGGGAAAGAGCCACAAGGGCGCCACTCGAGTTGTCTTCCCGGGCGCAAGCCTCCACCGACAGGGCCAGCCGCTCCGCGTTCAAAGCAGGGCTGGCAAGGCTGACAGAGAGCGCTTCGTCCGCCTCACGGTCACGCCGCAAACGGAGCAGGCAGCGCGCCCGGCCCAACTTCCACTCGTCCGCATGGGCGCTGGCCGGTCGGGACGAGAGCAACACTTCGTAGCCCTCAAGGGCCTCCTTAAACAAGGATGCATTGAAGAGCAATTCTACGCGTGCGGCTTCGATTTCCTCCGTGGGTTGGGGGAAATCGGCGCCCAGGCGGGAACGGAGACTCTCAAGAGCCTCGCCTGCCTCCTTCGCCTGGGGGGACGCGGCAAACGCAAAATATATCTCCTGGAATGCCCGCGCCGCTTGTGAGAGGTTGCCAGCCTCCTCATATGCCTTGGCCAACAGGAGGGAAAGGGTTGCGTGCCGGCGCACCGAGGGTTCTCCCGTCAGGATCTGAACAGCCTCTTGTGGCTTCTGGGAATCAGTCAGGGCCTCGGCGAGCAACTCGAGCCCTTGTAAGCGCAAAGGACTCGCAGGAAAATTGGATGAGAAGTCCCGGACAGCCTCAGCCGCTTCGACTGGATTGTTAGCCTTGAGAGCCGCAGCGGCGGAGTAATAGGTCGCGTAATCAGCCAGGGAGAACTGGCGCGCTGCCGCTTGACCGAAGTCCTTCGCAGCCGCGAGGTACTCACCCGCCTCGTATTCCCGGTAACCTAAGGCGAAGTAGGCCAGAGCACGTTGTTCAGGCGCTTTTTGGGACTCCGCGTAGCGGCGCAACTGTGGCCAAGCGGATCGTTTCTCCGCACGAGCGGCCAGCTTGCGAAGGGGTACGGGAACAGACTCAGCCGCTGGACGCGCCTCAAGGAGGATTTGGACGGCGAGCAGCGCCCAACAGACTTCAGCCAGGATTTTGAAATGGGGTCTCACACGAAGGACCAGGATAACCCGAGCCGAGGAGCGATGGGTCATTACCTGCCAGGGTCCTCACGAGCTCATCGTGGAAATAGTCGAACTGCTTACCAACGGTCTTTCCGAACCGTTGCTCGAAGGTCTGACGGCTGCGATCGATATCAAGTTTCATCCGTCTGTACAGGTCCTTAGTCTTGCGGCCCTCCGCAACCTTCGCCTTGTTATAGAGTTCGATCTCAAAAACCAGAAGTCTCGCGAATCGCCTTGCATCTTTGTGTATTTTTTGCTCTGCTTCGCTGAGTTGCGAGACGTCGAACCCCGCCCCAGGGGCTCGGGCGGGCGGGACGCCAACTGCCGTTTGAGACTCCATCACAAGGACAGGAACGGGCCCTGGAGCGGGCACGAATCCTATCGTTGCGCGTGCAGCAGGCAATTCAGCCTGCGCCTCGGTGGGTGGCGGCACAACTGGCGCGCCCGCTTCAATCAACGGCGACGCGGGCGGAGGAGGCAGTGGCTCGTCGATGCTCGGGGCGCTTGTCTCGCCCTGAGAGGCGGAAGCCTCACTAAGCTCCGCGACCTCTGCGGGCGGCTCCGCAGCCCCTGCTGGAGACGCTAGACCGGGCCCCGATTCAGGTTCCCCTTCCCCGTTAGCATCTTGACTGACCGTTGCCAATGCCGTGCCACTCAATGCCCTCAAACGGTCGAGTTGTGCGCCGGCGAATTCGGCAAGAAGCTCAAGACCAGCTTCGGGCAGCAACGCCCCTCTCCCTCCTGAGTCAGCGTAAAAGATGGCGGAAACGGCGTCCGCCGAACGAATCGGCAAAAGCAGAATCGAATCACCCGAATCTGGCTGGAGCCGGCTCAGGACGTTGGCGTTCTTCTTCAGCGCATCGGGGCTTCCCTCAAAGTGCCCGCCGATTTCAAAGGCCTGGCGGAACGGCGTATCTACACTCAGGGGCACTACCAGGGAGCGCAGGTCTTGCTCGGAGAGTTGAGATCCGAATCCGTGCGCCGAAGCTCCCCAGGCCGCCTTGCCTCGAACCTCGAACGCCACCGCCCGAACTCCCATCCGGCATGCTTCCTCCGTCAACTTATTGAACACCTGTTTGGGTAAAGTTGCCGTGAGGAGGTTGCGCACGGCTGCGAGCACGGCGTCGACGGGCACTGGCGCAGAGGGAAGTCTAGACTTCTCCAGGGCCTCGAATTGATGCCAAGCCTCTGACTCTAACTGCTCGTGCTCGCCGCGCAATTCCTTCAAGTCTTGTTCAAGCTTTTGCAATTGCTCGGCTTGGGCGCGAAACTTCTCCCCCAACCGCTCGCGCGCCCGGCGGACTTGCACGGCTGATGCATTATTGTCGTTTTCTGGCAGGACAGCAACCTCGGCCCGAATCACTTGATACGTCTCTCATTATGGTACAAAGCGCCTCATCCGTGCAACGGCTTTGTGCCACACCGTCTTTGTGCCACGGTCCAGGTCTCAGTCGAGGCTTTCAGCTTTCAGCTCTCAGCTTTCAGCCTTTTGACTTTTGCCCTTTGCCTTCCGCTTTCTGCTTTCTGCCTTATTTGACACGGGCCTCCCCGCAGCGTAATCTGAAGTAGAAGAGCGGGGGCGTCACGGTTTCGACGGGAGTCCTTGCGCTTAGGAGGCATGCCGGGGGTCCACACCACCCGAGATCGGCGTGGGACAAAGACAACTGCCAACACGCAGTATGCCTACGCTGCCTAATTAATTAGGTAGCCGTCTCCTCCTTCAGGCCCGCATGAGGGAAAGAGGCGTCGATTGGCGGGATGGCTCAAAGTTCATCGCTTCGGAATTTTGGGCGAGATCCGCTTCGGCGGAATTGAGGCTAGCTGGCGGTTCGTTATTGCCCGTTCCTGAGGGCCGCTGGCGAAAGCGGTAAGCGAACGAGACAAGCATGTAGTCTCCTGACCGTTCGGCTCTTCGGACGGGGGTTCGACTCCCCCCGCCTCCACCATACAAGTCCTTATTCATCAGTCATTTACATCCACCATTTTCGGACTGTACGGAAATTGTACGGTTCAACAGTGGATCGACCTTCCAAGCCCTCCTGACGTCTGCCTCCATTTGCCCCTGCCGCTCTCGTACCCATGGCGCATAGTGTCTCTCAGTGATCTTGACGCTGGAATGGCCCAGCAATACCGAAACCCGTTCCGGATCGGTGCCGCGGAGACCGTCCAAAATACTTCCGCGAATCCGGTGCCTCGCGTAGGTCGCCAACCTCACCCGCTTCCTCTCGTCAAACTTGGTGACCGCATCGACCAGTCCCAGTACGCCGTCTAGGAACAGGTCATCCAGTTCCACATGGGCCGGTAGGCATTTGCGAATCTTCAGAGCCACACGCTTCACCAAGGGAAGCATATCAACCAGCAGCTTCTCCCTATCCGGGAGGACCTTTTCCTCGCGCCTTCCCCTGGGACGCAAAATAGGAGGAGTCAGGCGTCGGCGCGGTCGCGCCGGCAATGGACGGCGAAGGTTGGCCACTGCCGCCAAGCTGCTCAACTGCTGAAAAGTGGGAACGGATTGAGTTGCCATAAGAACCTCGATCACTATAAAATAGCCCCATTAAGGTTAGCGCCTTTCGGCCTTGGGCTTTGTTGCCATCGTCCGGAGGCAACACTTCATCGTCAGCGTGAAGCTTGCGGCTCCGTGCTCCTTGTACTACCTTGGCCTTTGAGGAATTCCTTTGGAGGGTACCGTTGTCAGCATGGCAGGATGACTATGATGACGAGTTCGGAATGAAAAGAACGACTGCGGCCTTGTAGGATTATTCTTGCGGGTCGGCGATTGTGAGAAGCAGGGCGGAATCAATCGCCTCATGAACGACAGGCGATGCGATCCCACTGTTCGCCCTTGGAAGAGGACGCGGCGTGCCAACTTTTTTCACGGGTCGACAGATGTGAGAGCCAGTTCGCTTGGCAGGAGCTGTAGCAAACACACTCCGGCATTCTCATGCTGAAGGGAGCGAAGGATTTCACATTTAGAACATTCGATGGTAGTCATTTTCGTTACTCGCGCCCTTCGCCAATCAGAGGCGGTTGGGTCTACGATAGACACTGGCCAGCTGGACGACGTAGCCGGGGGTGGGATCATTATTTATTCCCTGGATGGACAGCAGCGGGTCGCCTTTGTCGCCGGCACCAATTCTCCAAGCTGGCCGGTCGAGAAGAGGACCGCGAACGTTGTTGTGTTTGGCCGATGAGCCCTGTTTCCGTAGTGCTCGGATCCAGCTAATCTTCTGCAACATTCACAGGTATTGGAATGACGGCGTGATACAAACAGTGGAGATGAGCCCCGGGATGTCTGAAGTGTTACCAGTGATCTTCTTCGGCCAAGGCAACCCCATGAATGCCCTGTAGAACAACCGCTACACCGAAGGATGGCGGCGCATTGGGAAAAAGACAAGAAAGCCCAAGGCCATCCTGTCGATTTCGGCGCACTGGTTTGTGCCAGGAACCGACGTCACGATCAGTACGGCGCCAAAGACGATTCACGATTTCGGCGGTTTTCCCCAAGAACTGTACCAAGTGCAATACCCAGCTCCGGGCGATCCCGATCTGGCGCGCCGTGTGCGACAGTTGTTGGCGCTGGTGCCGGTGCAACTGGACAACTCCTGGGGACTCGATCGCGGAACATGGTCCGTGCTCCGTCACGTGTATCCGGATGCCGATGTTCCCGTAGTGCAGTTGAGCATCAACGAAACTCAGCCGGCGCCCTTCCATTTCGAGATCGGAAGGAGGCTCGCGCCGTTGCGCGACGAAAATATCCTGCTCGTGGGCAGCGGCAACCTGGTTCATAATCTTCACGCCTACGCTTGGGGCCGCCACATGCCCGATCCGTATGATTGGGCGGCGCGCTTCGAAGAAGAGGCGAAAAAGATGATGCTTGCCGGCGAATCCAAACCCCTCATCGACTATGAGGGACTTGGCCGGGACGCCATGCTTTCCATCCCAACACCGGATCACTACCTGCCGCTCCTCTACGTGCTTGCGATCCGGCAGCAGGGCGAAGTCATCACGTTCCCGATCGAAGGCATTGATGGAGGGTCGATCTCGATGCTGGCCGTGCAACTCGGTTCGTCCGATATGAGACGCGTGGAATGAAAGTGGCGTTGTTAGGGGGACGGGCTACGTTCGTTCAGCGCTGCTGAAGGAAGCGCCGATCAACTGCCTTGGGGTAGGTGTGATTTTGGCGAGGGCTAGGTCACGACTTTGTGCCCTTGCTCACGAGGCCAAGTTGGGTTAATACAGACGTCGGACATCCTCTCCACTCTGACTGTGGTTGGTTTCCGAGGTAGGGCAAATCTCCTATTCCTATTTCGCTGGTAAAGAATCCGTTCACCGCCAGATCTCGGAAATGGTTGAAGAAGGCAACAGCACTGGCATCCTCGGGCGCTGCCTTCTTGGGATAAGCAACGCGGTCAAGGATTTGCTTTCTCTGGCTGGTCGTGGAATCGGTGAAATCGTTCCCGAACAAGCGGTTGCACTCCAAGTCCAGCCATGTTAGACCCCCTCGGATTGTGGAAAGAAGGTTGCCACGTTTGAAGCCCAGCCAGTCGTCGATAAATTCCGGAACGCCTGCGGCTGTGGCGCTCACCGAGCGCTGGTCTGCGGGTATGATCAGATCACAAAGAACATGAACCGTCTTCCACTCGCTTGGATTGAAGATCTTAGGCTGATAAGGCGCCGGAGCTTCCTGAGAAGCGAAGCTGGCAGTCATTTCTTGCGGTGCCGCAGTTGCACGCTCGGTCACAGAAAAAAGAGCCCCTGCGGGCATGGCTGTCATTAGTCTAAGGATGGCGCGTCGGTCAAGACGCATGCCAGGTCTTGGAGCCTTCTTCTGTTCCACAGCGCCTCCCTACAGGTTCTTCTTTCGAACCTGGTCCGTAATATATTCTGAAGTGCGCCAAGCGAGAGCCATGATGGTCAATGTTGGATTCTTGTCTGAGTTGTTCAAAAAAGGCGCGCCGTCGGTGACGAAAAGATTCTTGCAGTCCCAGGCCTGGCAATGGGGGTTCAGTACCGAGGTTTTCGGGTCATCTCCCATACGAGCGCCGCCTATCTCATGGATGCACTCGCCGCCACGTGAAATTCCCCACCGCTCCTCCGGTCCCGCGGATCGGATCACTTCACCCCCCAGAGTCCTAACGATTTCCTGAAAGGTTTCCTGCATATGGCGCGCCATGAGGATTTCTTCCTCGCCCCATTTGAAGTGAAAGTTCAGAACTGGGATACCCCACCGATCCACCACATCTTTATCAATCTCGCAATAGCTTGCTTTATTGGGGATCATCTCGCCACGCCCGTGGAAGTCCACAAACGCGCCGTACAACTTCCGGCAGCCCTGTTTGAGTTCCAACCCGTATCCTCCACCTAGAAAGCGCTCCGACCCGCTCAAGAGTTCTGGTCCGGGCATCCCGCGTCGTCCCCCGCCAAACTCGATATGATAGCCGCGCGAAAAAGGCAGTTCGTGGCGCAGTTGCTTCTGGTAATTCCACCAGGGCATGTAAAGATGCATTCCTCCCACACCGTCCTCGTTATGGGGAGGCAAGTCCATGAGGCTGGGCAGAAACCCCCTAACGTCGGACATCACCGTATCCATCACGTATTTGCCGACCATGCCGCTGGAGTTGGCAAGCCCAGTTGGGAATCGACTGCTGCGGGAGTTCAACAACAGGCGCGCGGTTTCGCAGGCACTCGCCGCCAGCACGACAACCTTCCCGCGAACCTGAACTTCTTGGCGCGTTTTCTTGTCGATGTAAGAGACACCGGTGGCCCGGCCATCCGGGTCCGTGAGGACCTCACGCACCATCGCGTCACACCGGATGTCCAGATTGCCAGTGGTTTGGGCCGGAACTAGCAAAACGGCGGGCGAGGAGAAGTTGGAGGAGAGCCGGCAACATCTGCCACATTGGGCGACGTAGTGACATGCCGGCCGCCCGTTCAGGGGGCGCGTCAGGATGGCTAGGCGGGAAGGGACGCAATTAATGCCAAGCTTTCCGCAGGCCTTTTGGACAAGCAATTCGTAACAGCGTGGGGTAGGCGGTGGCAAGAATTTCCCGTCGGGGCAGTTCTCCAAGCTTTCGTAGGAGCCAAACACCCCGATCAGTTCTTCGACCTTATCGTAATAGGGCGCCAAATCCTCGTAGCCGATGGGCCAGTCAAACCCCTTGCCGTCGCGGCTGTAAGACTTGAAATCATAAGGGCCGTTACGGAGGGAGATGCGTCCCCAGGCGTTGGTGCGGCCTCCCAACATGCGTGACCGAAACCACATCCACTCGGTATCGGGGCCAGTAGTGTAAGGTTCACCTTCCACCTGCCAGCCGCCGGCGACAGCGGTGAAATAGTCAAAGGGGTGCTCGGGGGTAGGGGCAGCCCGGTGCGGCGCGTCGTAGCCCCACTCCAACCACTTCGAATCCCGGGCCGCGTCGAACCAACTTCCGGCCTCCAACATGAGACATTTGGCGCCAGCTTTAGCCAAGACATAAGCGGCCATTCCCCCGCCGGCCCCTGAACCAACAATGATCACATCATAAGCATCGGGGCTTAGCATCAGTTGTGGCATGGACTCCTCTCTTTCATCACGCCAACTACCGCATTCATTGGGGCGGGACCACAATCCTCTCTCTTCATAAGGTCTTCAAAAACTCAATCAGATCGTTTAGTTGTAACTTGTCCATATCCGAGGTGATTCCATGCTTGTCTTCGGGATTGAACTTGGTCCAGATTTCCTCGAGCGTTTGGGCCTCGCCGTTGTGGAGGTAAGGAGCCCTCATGTAGATGCTCTCGAGTTGCGGAATGTCAAACTCCTTAATCGTGTCGTACCTCGTCGCTGTGCCTACGTTGATCTGCACCCTCGACGTGTAATGTGTCAGAGGGGGATGACAGAAATAGCACCGATTTTCGGGGCGAATCAGGGATCCGTCATTCGTTCTTGTTCGAAAGAAGATCTCGCGTCCACGCTCCTGCGCTTCGGTCAGTTCGCGATCCGAGCCAATATGTCGATTGGGGGGCAGTTTGAGCGACTGGATAAATGATTCGAGGTCTTTTACTTCGCTGGGACTGAAGCCTTGCGACCGGAAAATGTACTTGGCGGTGCGCGGACCGTCCTGCGTCGCGAGGTCAGGGTTCTTGCCATTCCATTTGTAAGGGGATGTGTCCTTAATCCCGAGCAGCGTGCGGTTCTCTACCACGTCGCGACCCAGCTTGTGAGTTTCGAGCATCCACGCCAACCCATCGGAAAGCCCTTCATGGGGATGACAAGTAGCGCATGCCAATTGTTCCTGAAAACAGTAGCTTGCGTCGAAAAACAGGCGTTCACCATGGCGCACAGCAGTAATTTCCTTTGGCCCGCCCAGGTCAATCGTAGAGGTAATCATCAACTTCCCCATGTCCACTACGCTGACCGTGTCGTCCAGACGGTTTGCGATGTAAGCGAAACGGCCGTCGGGAGCGACGGCCACGGCAGTGGGATCAGATCCCGTTGAGAGGCGGCGAACAACAAACCGCCGGGCGGAATCGAGCCGGTTCGCCAGCGCTTCGGGCTTGTCCGGCGGGATCTGACGTAACAGCTGCTTGAGCTTCGCGGTATCGACGATGGAAACGACATTAGCACCGGCTGCCGTCACCAGCACCCACCGCCCATCAGGCGTGCTAGCCGCGCCGAACCCGTCGGCATAGTAATGGTCAATGTCGTCCAGCAATACCTCATCGACGCGGGGTTTCCCGCCGCCCGCAACGCGAGAAGGAGAGGGTCGAATGATTGCCATTCCGTGGGTCAGGTACCAGCCCTGCTCGATCTGAACCAGCGGATTCAGGTTCTTGGGCCGCATGAACGGGATGAGCAAGCAACCCCCCGTCCCTGCCGGCACTTCCGCAATGTGCCGAAGCTGGATGACCCCTGGCACGCTGATCCTTTCCGCAACAACTTGCTTCCGGGTGTCAATTGCGGTTAGATCGGAAACCAGCGGTTGATCGATAGGTCCCGCGCGCCCCAGCAGGTTCGAAACGTAGACTTGACTCCCATCACGCGAAAGGGCGGTATATTCGGGGAACGTCCCGGTGCGTAATCGCTTAATCTCCTTCCCGCTCGAGAGGTCAAGGAGAGAAACGTCATTCCCCAGGGTGTTCGCTACGTAGAGCACTTCTCCCGTTCGGTCGGTTGTTACCCCGACGGGCCCCCAACCGGCCTCGAGCGTCCGGCGGGGCTGCAGGGAATACGCGTCAATCTCGGTGATCGTATCGTCCCACTCATTCGAAACATAAACTGTCTTGCCGTTGGGAGAGAGCGCAATCCCTTTTGGTTTATGACCGACCCTTACGCGCCCTGTAACTTGCCCGGTGCGAGTGTCCACGGCCAGCATCAGATCACTGTCTTCGCAGACCACATAAAGTCGTTGGCCATCAGCCGAAAGCTTTAGGTCCACAGGGCTCAGATAGTGCGGGCCGGTGACCTCAGACCAGTCAGAGCCTTGGCCGGTCTGGGTTGAAGCCGCTGCCGGGAAAACGCGTAAGCCGAGTCCGGCCAGAAACACGAGGATGAAAACTGCAGTGGATGAAAGTAATTTGCTCCTGCGTTTGACCTTAAGTCCTCTGCTCCTGCGGTTAATCCTCATTGGCATTTACCTGTCCTTGTTGCCTTGGACAGATCGGACGCTTCTTTCACGGTCAGAATCTGATCGGCAGGCCCAATGCAAGGCTGGCGGCCAAGACCAGAGCACTTCCTGAACTCCGCGTGAAAAGTCTTATCATAGGCCCCGAAACGGTCAAAACTGCCTGAAATCGGAAAGCCTCGCCACCTTAGTTTTCCGCAACCCAGACCCGAAGTGGGGGCTTGTAGGTGAACATACAAACGTTGCGGGCCGAAAGCTGCAACCCGAAACTCCCTCCCGCTGGCTGAGCCTAGGATCAGCAGCAATAGATGTCTATGACATCCGTCATAATAATGGCTGCCATGGCTCAAGATAAGATAAACAATTTGTCTATTCCTGTCGATTAGCGGACCGTTAGGGAGCTCTATAATCTCGTGGTATTAGGCCATTGGACATCAGTCTGGACGAGTGTACGCAGATTGCGTCCTGACCTTTGGCTGTTTTCGTGTTTACATTAGGCAGTAAAAACAATGAGCGCCCGGATGTTTCCCAGCCGCGCTCAGCCGCTTCGAGTCGGAGGGACCCACGGCCACCGCGCGTCTGTGGTCTTCTGCTGCGTAAATGCAGAGCATGTGGGTTCCATCCTTGATCAGTGCGATGTTGAAGATGAGTTCAGCGACACACGGGATGGTATTCTACCGAGCTGGAACAGTCGCAGGCGCACCAGGCAGTTTCATAGGGCTGAGAATTGTAATCGTCCCCCCACTCACGCGAATCACCCCCCGTTGCTTCCAATCGCTGAGGATGCGGCTTACGCTTTCGCGGGAGGCGCCGATGTTGCGAGCGATTTCCTCATGGGTCATGTGCAGTGTGATGCGCAGACCGTCGGCGGTAACCTGGCCGTGCTTGTTTGCCCATTCGATAAGGAATTGAGTGAGCTTGGCGTGCGTATCAGGGGCCAGCGCCAGCATGCGCGTCTGCTGCCAGGCTTTGCTGATTTCCATACTGAGATGCTTGGCCACACGCAGCGAGACATCCGGGTGAGCACGCATCAACTGAAGAAATGCCAGCCGGGGGAGGAAGCCCACTTGGCTCGGGCACAATGTTTCAGCCGTGGCAGGGTAAGGTCCATCCGCAATCAGAGAGCTAAGACAGAGTACTTCGCCTGGCTCTGCGATCCGCAGCGTGAGGCTCTGGCCCTCCTGGGAATTCACATAGAGCTTCGCTTGGCCTGCGCAGATGAGGAAAAGCCCGCGAGTCGGTTGCCCCTCAACAAACAACAATGCCCCTTTGGGGTAAAAAGCAGTTTGACGGAGATTATTGAGCTCGGCCAGCGCAGTGTGGGGAAGTTGACAGAATAGCCCTTCCTCTTTTGTGACACACCCAAAGCAGTTTTCGATTACCTTCAAATTGTAGGGGCCGCGTGGTGGATCATCGGGCATGTGATTACCTTGCAATCGTTATTATGTCCCAAGCAACCATGTCCATCCAAGTGAAAAAATCAACATAAGGCGAACTTTGTGCGGCAAATAAGTCCGCAAAGCCCATTCGTCGGTCTTTGAGTCCATTCTAGCGAGTCGGTTGTGACGCAGGTCACAATGTCCATGGTTGCCGATCACTGACCCTTTATCTTGCTTCCGTCTATCTTCACTGATGGCGCAAGTACTCTTTGTAGCGAGGGACTGACGATGTCCACGATTTGCAGGTGCAAGTGGGCGCTCATTCCATCCGTTAGACGATATGCAACCACGGTTTCCTTATTCACTAAGCGACATTTGCTGCCTGCCGTAACGCCTGTTTCAGAACTGCTTGATGGGCTTGGAGAACCATCAGTATCTTGAATTTGAGGTGAAAACATGAAGAAAAATGTACACCAGGTTCTTGCACTTAGCTTCTTGTTGCTCAGTTTCGGGGCCCTGGCGTTTGCCGGGGAAATCAAGGGCAAAGTCACGGCCCACGGCCTGCGGTCTGCGGAAGACATCGCCGTCTATGTTGATGCCCTTCCTGGTAAGACCTTCAATCCGCCCTCAAAACCCGCCGTGGAGGATCAAAAGCACATGGCTTTCGTTCCTCACGTGCTCGTCGTCCTGAAAGGCACCACGGTGCAATTTTTGAACAGCGATCCGGTGGGGCACAACGTTTACTGGCCCTCCATAAGCGGCAACAAAAAGCTTGCTCACAATATGGGCACCTGGCCGCAGGGCCAGGAGAAATCGTTTACCTTTAACGACCTTGGGGTCGCGCCTCTACTCTGCAATGTGCACCCGGAGATGTCCGGCTACGTAGTGGTCGTTCCCACGCCTTACTTCGCCGTGACGGATAAGGGAGGGAATTTTGAGATCAAGGATGTTCCCGATGGCAGCTATACGCTGAAGACGTGGAGCGAAGCGGGCAAGCCTGCAACCCAATCCGTTTCGGTCTCGGGTGGATCGGCCTCCGTCGACATCACGGTGACCCGCTGAGCCCGTGGATCGAGGCGGCGAGACCTTAGCCGGTACGGAGTCCTTTGAGTGCGAAGCGAGTGGAGCAGCAGCGTGACCGAGCAGCAGACAAAACTCGTCGACCTGGACTGGCTGGAGTCGAACTTCCCGTGTATGCAGGCCTGCCCGGTCCACACCCAGGCGGGCCGCTATGTGGCGCTGATTGCGGAAGGCCGGTACGCGGAAGCCTACCGTTACGCCCGCGCTCCAAACCCGCTCGCGTCGATCTGCGGCCGGGTTTGCGGCCACCCTTGCGAAACCGCCTGCCGCCGCGGCCAGTTTGACACGCCCATCTCCATCCGTGCTCTTAAGCGTTTTGTCACGGAGCGTCACGGGCCGGAATCGCGCACTCCGTTGGATCTCTACCCGGAGAAGCCCCGCGTGACTCACTCGGAGCGGGTGGCGGTGATCGGTTCCGGGCCTGCGGGCCTTGCAGCCGCCCATGACCTCGCCCTGCGGGGTTATCCCGTCACAATCTTCGAGGCTGCGCCGGTGCCCGGGGGCATGCTGCACCTGGGGATTCCTGAATACCGTCTGCCGCGCGACGTGGTGCAGGCGCAGGTTCGCGAGATCCTTGCATTGGGGCCGGATTTGCGTCTCAACAGCCGCCTGGGTGACTTTTCCCTGGAAGACCTGCGTGCAGAAGGGTTCAAGGCCATCCTATTAGCCATTGGCCTGCACCGCAGCCGTGAACTCATGCTTCCCGGGCGCGATCTCGATGGCGTCATTACTGGAACGGATTTTCTGCTGAATGCGAACCTCGGCTACCGCTTTTCGATTGGCAGCAGCGTGGTCGTGATCGGTGGGGGCAACGTGGCGATTGACGTGGCGCGCACGGCGCTCCGCCAGCAGCAACTCCAGACGCTCGATGCGCTCAGCAGATCCCTCCTTCCAGACCGGCTCACCGACGCGGAGCGCGACGTGGCCATGAAGGAGTTAATGGATGTCACTCGCACCGCGCTGCGGCTGGGGGCGCGGGAAGTTCACATGGTGTGCCTTGAATCCCGCGCCGAAATGCCCGCCTTCGAGGAAGAGATTGAGGAGGCTCTCGACGAAGGCCTGAAAATTCACCCTTCGCGCGGCCCCCGGGGGTTTGTCGGTAAGAACGGGAAGCTGACGGGGCTTGAAACGATTCACTGCACATCGGTATTCGACGCCCAGCACCGCTTCAATCCTGCTTTCGAGCCCGGAACGGAGAGCATTCTCGATGTCGATACCGCGATCCTGGCGATCGGGCAGACCTCCGACCTCTCGTTCCTAAAGCCCCAGGACGGAGTTGAG
This sequence comes from Terriglobia bacterium, assembly GCA_050011515.1. GTDB lineage: Bacteria > Acidobacteriota > Terriglobia > UBA7540 > UBA7540 > CAVROP01. The sequence goes on from JBEKIZ010000007.1 coordinate 103,227, forward strand.
ACCACACGCCAGGGAACGGTGAAGATCGATCCCGACACGCTCAAAACCACGGCGCCCGGCGTTTTCGCCGCGGGCGACATCGCCTTTGGCCCGCGCCTCATCATCAGTGCCGTGGCTGACGGCAAGAAGGCCGCAGAGGAAATCGACCGTTACCTGCAAGGTTCTGGCTGGAAGCCGCGACCGCGCTATGTGCAGATCACGGTGCTCGACCATCATCAGATGGCTGCGGGCTACGACGAATACTCGCGGCTCACCATCCCCACGATTCCGCTGGACCGCCGCACGGGCGTGGCCGAAGTGGAGACCGGCTACACCGAGGAACAGGCTCGCGAGGAGGCTTCCCGCTGCCTCAAGTGTTGGATCAATACAATTTTCGACGGCAACGAAACCCAAGGCTCGGAGTGCATCCTTTGCGGCGGCTGCGTGGACGTCTGCCCGGAGAATTGCCTGCAACTTGTGCCGCTTAGTCAACTAAGCATCTCCGACGCGGACAAGCAGCAGATCGTTGCGACGGTGGGATCCGATCCCATCACTTTTCAACACCTGACGCCTGGCGAACTTAACGCCACCGAAGGCTCTGTGATGGTGAAAGACGAAACCATCTGCATCCGTTGCGGACTCTGCGCTGAACGCTGCCCTGCGCATACCATCACCATGGAGGGTTTTGAGGTCTTTGACCACGACCCTGACGGCGCTCAGGAAGAGACCAGGGAGAGTGAATATGCCCGGTGAACCGAACGCTCCGGGAAAGCCGGAAGGAAAGAACGCAGTCACCCGGCGCGATTTCTTCAATGAAATTGCCGGTGGGGCACTGACCATCGCCGGGCTCGGCGCTGCCGTCGTCACGGTGAAGTACGCGTCACCGAATGTTCTGTTTGAGCCGCCCACCACCTTCCTCGCCGGCTCGCCGGATGACTACCCGGTGAATTCAGTCACTTATCTTCAGGACCAGCAGGTTTACATCGTCCGCACGGACAAAGGGATGTGGGCGTTGTCCGCAGTGTGCACGCATCTCGGGTGCATCACGCAATGGAAGCCGGAATCCGACCAGATCGCCTGCCCGTGCCACGGGAGCAAATTCGCGAGAACCGGAAAGGTGGAAGCAGGGCCCGCTCCCCGGCCGCTTCCTCATTTCGCGATGGGGTTGGGGGAGGACGGAGTTCTGGTTGTCGACAAGCTCGAAGTTGTCAAGCAAACAGAGATTCTGAAAGTCTGAGGACGCATGGCCACAACCGCTTGGACCCATCAACGGCTCGAACAGCTCAGGCAAACACGCGTCTGGCGTTCCATCTTTCGCCGTGGCCCGGCGCGCACCAATCGCACCCTCAGCCTGGCAGTGTTCGGCAACCTTGGGCTGCACGTACTGCCCGTGAAGGTGCGCGAAAAATCCCTGAGTGTCAGGGCCACCTATTATCTTGGTTCGATTTCGTTCTTCCTCTTTGTTGTACTGACGATTACGGGAATTCTGCTGATGTTTTATTACCATCCCGCGGTGCCGGACGCCTACCGCGACATGAAAGATCTGGTTTACGTGGTGTCGAATGGAGTCTTTCTCCGCAATCTCCACCGCCTCGCGGCTCAGGCAATGGTGGTGGCAGTGTTCTGGCACATGTTCCATGTTTTCTACCGCGGCGGATACAAGCCCCCGCACGAGTTCAACTGGGTGATTGGTGTCGGCTTGTTGATGGTCACGCTTTTCTTGAGCTACACCGGCTATTTGCTTCCCTGGGATCAACTGGCCTTCTGGGCGATCACGGTGGGGACGAACATCATCAGCTACGTTCCGGTGCTGGGGCGCCCCATCCGTTTCCTGTTGCTCGGCGGGCACATCATCGGGCAGAACGCGCTGCTGCGTTTCTACGTGCTGCACTGCGTGATCCTGCCTCTGGCTGCCGTGGTCCTTATCGCGATGCATTTCTGGAGAATTCAAAAGGATGGCGGGCTCACGGTGCGAGACGATCATGAGTGAGAAGAAAAGTTACGACGCGGGTTTAGGTTCAGACGCCCTCCGGCAGCCACGGCGCATTGTCTTCATCACGCGCAATACCTCCGCCAAAGTGAAAGGGGAGGTTGGCCCACAGCTCATGTCTTTCCCGCACGTCATTCTGCGGGAAACGATCGCGTTTCAAGTTCTCGCAATTGTACTTGTGGTGCTGGCGCTTTTCTGGGACGCGCCGCTGGAGCAATTGGCCAATCCGCTGCTCACCCCGAATCCCGCCAAGGCGCCGTGGTATTTTCTGGGACTTCAGGAACTGCTCCATTACTTTCCGCCTCTGGTGGCCGGAGTTCTGCTCCCCACGCTGGTGGTTCTGGCGCTCGTAGTCATCCCTTACTTTGACGTGAACATCGAAGGCGAGCCGCTCTGGGCGCACCGTAGCCGCCGACGGTTGCAGATTTATGTAGGAGCCTTCGCGGTACTGTCTGTTTTGTTCGCCATCTACGACGCATGGACCGTGCTGGCTCCCACCGCGCTGGTAGGGGCGCTCGGGCTGATTCCTTATTTCAAATCCACCAGCAACTCGCGATTCCAGAAATTCCTGGGGTCGCGACCGCTTCCCTGGTGGTTGATGACCTGGTTCATCGCCGTCGCCCTGACGCTCACGGTGGTAGGGACTTTTTTCAGGGGCCCGGGTTGGTCCTGGGTCTGGCCCTGGAGATGAAATGCCTGCTGAAGAGATGGGAAAAGTCACAAAGCGCCTGCGTCTGATCTTCGCGGTTTCGTGCGTGGTCCTCCTCATAGTCCTTGCCATCTCGCCGATTCGCGACTACCTGAGCGACTGGAGACGCTACGAGAGGGATTACGTCCGCTTTGCAGAGTCGCGACCGGATACCAAGCGCCTGCTGGCTGACTTCCGCCCGGAGATCGAACAAATCTGGATTCCGCAAATGCAGGTGGTTGATCGCTGCACGACGTGCCATCAAGGCATTACGCGGCCAAGTCTGCTGGATGCTTCCGTGCCGCAACCCTTCCGTGCGCACCCGCCCATTCCCCACCGCGTGCGTGACTGGGGATGTGTGGTTTGCCATCGCGGACAGGGGCTCGCCACGGAAGTTCGCGACGCGCATGAGACCACACTCGCCTGGGAACAGCCGATCCTGCCCGTGCGTTACATCCAAGCCTCCTGCGGAACCTGCCACCGCGCCGAGCTGCCGCAGACACCGCGTCTCGATCGGGGCCGCGAGCTTCTTGCCACACTCAATTGCGTTGGCTGCCATCATATGCAGGGGATCGAGCGTCCGGTGATGTTGGGCCCGAGCCTCACGAATGTTGGGACCAAGGTCAGCCGCGCCTGGCTATATAAGTGGCTGAAAGAACCACGCGTCATCACGGCGAGCGACGGCACCATCCTCGTTATCGGCTACGAAAACGAAGACGAGCCGCGCATGCCCAAGTTTCGGCTGAGCGAAAAGGAACTGCAGGCCCTTTCCGGCTACCTGAGCACGCTCGCGAGCGAGCCCCTACCACCCTACAAGTTTGATCCCCGCACGGTGGCCGCGTGGGAAAAACGGCCCGACCTGATCGATCAAGGCGAGACGCGTTTCCGGCAGATGTTCTGCACGACGTGTCATTCGCTCGCGGTCACGCGCGCTGGCGAAACCAAATTGATTGGTGGCGACATTGGGCCGGAACTCACCAAAGTGGGAAGCAAGGTGAATCCGGATTGGCTGGCAGCTTGGCTGCGCGACCCGCAGGCATATCTACCCCATGCCGAGATGCCGCGTTATCAGTGGTCCGACCAGGACCTCTATGTTGTAACTCGATATATCGAATCGCGACTCACCGATCCCAGCCTGCTGAGCGATGTACCGAAACTCCAGGCGCCTACTCCCGAAGAGGTCCAGCTTGGGCAGCGCTTATTCGCGGAAAAGGGTTGCTCCAGTTGCCATGCCATTAAGGGCCTGGCGCCGCAGACGGACTTCGGGCCGGACCTGACAAGCCTGGGCAGCAAAACCGTTTCGCAATTGGAATTCGGCAACTCGAGGATTCTCCGCACGCCCGTCGCCTACATCGAAGCCAAGATCACCGATCCGGTCTCCGTCAATGTTGCGGCACGAATGCCACAGTACTCGCTCTCTCCCGGTGACCTGGACGCCCTCACCACGGCTCTCTTGAGCATGACGGGGAAATCCACCACGGCAGGATTGGAAGGCCTGATTCTCCCGACGCGGCAGGCACAGTTTCGCCCCGCCGGAGCGTTCGGCGAGCTCTTTGAGCGCTACAAGTGTTACGTCTGCCATCGGTTTAACGGTTACGGTGGAACGCTTGCGCCCGATCTGACCAACGAAGGAAGCCGCGCGCAGAAAAAGTGGATCGCCGAGTTCTTGAAAAATCCTCAAACCCTCCGTCCCACGCTCACTTTCCGCATGCCCCAGTTCAACATGACCGACGAAGAGGTTTCCGTCCTGGCGGATTACCTCAGCATGGTTATGCAAACACCCACGGTGAATCTGGCCAGCGTCGATTCCAAACGATTCACTCCGCAAATGGCGGGCCTCGGCAAGGAACTTTATGAGGTGAAGTATCAGTGCCAGTCGTGCCACACCATCGGTTCTGCGGGCGGCTACGTTGGCCCCAATCTGACGAATGTCGGCAACTGGATCAACGCCGCCTGGATCGAGGAATGGCTCAAGAATCCGCAGTCTCTAGCGCCTGACGCGATTGAGCCCCGTCGAGATTTCACTGACGAGGAACGCTCGGCCTTGACCGCCTATCTGATGACCCTCAAACAGAGCGCCCCCGCCCCTGCCGGCGGAACGCCCGGGAGGGGCAAATGAAACTGAAGCTACTCATCGCGCTCGGGGTCGTTCTGGGTGCTGGTTTGGCCACTTCTTGTCGCGCAAACCGGGCTGCGGAGAAACCCGATCCCCTCGCGCGGGCTTACGACAGCGAACCGGATTGGAACGACTCGCAGCATGTGATTCCGCTCAATTATCAGCAGGCGCAAGGCAAGCGGGTCTTCTACCAATATTGTGTTTGGTGCCACGCGGATTCCACGCCCGCCGGCCCCTCGAACCGCTCGAACCTGAATCCCAATCCGCCGCTGGCCAACGATGGTGCCACGCTGAACGTTCTCAGCGACGATTTCATGCGGAACGTCATTACGATGGGTGGAGCCGCCGCGGGGAAGTCAGCTTCCATGCCCCCCTGGGGAAAGACGCTCAGTCAAGATGACATCGAGGCGGTCATCGCCTTTTACCGCGCCATCGCTCAACCTCCCTACCAAGCTCCAGCGCGGCCGGGGCCCAAATATTCGGTGAGGTAAAACACCTTGGCCTTTTCGCGAACATTGCCACATCGCGCTCCGCCGATTCTGAACGCTTCCTGGCTCTTGCTTCCCTCGTCACGGAGTGCCAAGTCAACTCAGCGGGGATTGTGAGTTCCCAACTGAATTTTTAATTTTGGAGTGGCTATCCAAACAAGGAGAGTGATATGAAAAAAGTGGTGATTTCTCTGCTTGCGTCAGTTCCTTCGCTTTTTCTCGCATTTCTTGTGGCACTGAATCCGCGCAGCGTGCGGGCTGTTCCGAGCTATTCGCGCCAGACGGGGTTGCCGTGCAGTGGCTGCCACTACACGCCTCCGGAACTCAACCCTGCGGGACGAAAATTCAAGCTGCTCGGTTATGTTGATAAAGATACGGAGAAGAAAGGAGTCACGGACAATTCAAATAAGCGGCATGCAGGGCTTGATCTTCTCTCCTCACTGCCCCTTTCCGTGTTGTTCGAGACCTCATTCACCGCAACGAAATCACCCCAGCCGGAAACTCAGAATGGCAATTTTGAATTTCCTCAAGATGTGTCGCTCTTTCTTGCTGGGGCATGGGCGACCCACGTCGGCAGTTTTCTTCAAGTAACCTATGATACCCAAAATGACCATTTCGGCATCGATAATACAGATATCCGCTACGCGAATAAGAGGAATTTCGCGGGTAAAGAGCTCGATTACGGCGTGAACTTCAACAACAACCCGACCGTAGAGGATCTTTGGAATGATACGCCGGCATGGGGTTTCCCGTGGATCTCTAGCGATTTCGCACCCACTCCTACTGCCGGGCCCATCATTCAAGGCCGTCTGGCGCAGGACGTCGCAGGATTCGGTGGCTACGCAATGTGGGACAATCATCTGTATGTGGATGGAACGGTTTATCGCTCGGAGCACGTGGGTGCTCCTCAACCTAATCCAGGAAGCGCTCCCTACAACATCCGTGGGGTTGCGCCATACTGGCGCGTCGCTTGGCAGGAATCGACGCCGACGACCCAGCTTGAGGTAGGCAGCTATGGAATGCACATGGCGTCGACCCCTGGCGCGATAGTGGGCTTCGAGGATGAGTACACGGACTGGGCAATGGATTTTCAGTACGATCGAACGTTGTTCAGGAAGGACGTGTTTTCGCTGCGCGGCACGTATATCCGCGAGAATTCAGCTTTGGCCGCAACCTTCGCTGCGGGGGAAGCACAACAGAGCAGCCACCACCTGGACACGGCTTTGGTAAATGCCGAATACCATTTCGGCAATCGCTATTCTGCCACGCTCGGTTGGTTCGATACCGGGGGGACTGTCGACCCTTTGCTGTATGCACAGAGTCCGGTGACCGGCAGTGCCAATGGCGACCCGAGAGGCGCCGGGTATGCCGTGAACTTCTCGGTTTGGCCGATGCAGAATTTGCAGCTCGCCGCCCAATATACCGGATACACACGTTTCAACGGCGCCGCAATTAACTATGATGGTGCGGGTCGCAACGCGAGCGGCAATAATACAGTGTATCTGGATGTGCGATTCGTTTTCTGAACCGCACATAAGCTATAGCCGCAGGATTTTTTCCTGCGGCTATCTAATATGCCGAAGTGCCGTCCTGGTGAATGGTGTGCGGGTTGCGCTGAATCTCCAGCAGGTCGAATAACAGAGCGTTGAGGGCAGAAATCTGGCGGCATGGGGGCAGGATGCGAGAACGCTTGTCTCCGCGAAAAGTCACACCGCCTTTCACACTATAGATTTACGTGCTCGAACACGGAAATGTCTTCGCAATTAAGGAGCCTCCTGAACGGCGATCGTGTCGCCATCGTCGGCGGTGGACCTGCCGGTTCGTTCTTCGCCATCCATCTTCTTCGTGAGGCCAAGCGTCTCGATCGACACATGGAGGTCGTCATCGTCGAGAAACGAGGTCCGACGGACCCGAGCTCCGACGACTTTCAATGCAAGGGATGCAACTTCTGCGCGGGCCTTATCTCACCGAGGTTGAATGAAATACTCGGCGCGCACGGTTTCGTCGTTCCGGATGAAATCATTCAGGGGCGCATCGACTACGTCTGGATACAGGGTGAGTGGAAAAACTTCCGGCTGCGCGTTCCCAAAGACATGAAGATGTACGCGGTCTTCAGGGGTTCGTTACCCGGCAGAAGAATGGGCAGACCTGCGGGGTTCGATGGGTTTCTGCTCGGTGAGGCGGTCAAGGAGGGCGCGCGCATCCTGTATGGCGACGTCCAGGCAATTGCCTACGCCCCGTCGGGGATGCCCAACCTGACGGTGCGTGCGCCATCCGGAAAGAAGGCCTCACTCGATGCCGCCTTCGTGAGTATCGCGACCGGAATCAATGCGCACTGTGGCCTCGATTATCGTGACGATGGGCTCATCGCCTCCGTCAAGCGGTTGAATCCCGCGTTCGTTCCCGGTAAGTCCCGAAAGGCCTTCATCTTCGAGCTCGATGTGGGTGAGGACTACCTCAAACGCAATATTAACCGGGAGATCTACTTCGTCGAGTACGGCTCAAAACACCTCGCTCTTGAGCATACGGCCCTCATTCCCAAGGGCAGATTCTTGACCGTCGCCATGATCGGCAAGTGTATCGACGAGGCGGTCTTGCCACGAGACACTCAGCAGATCGTCCGCGATTTTCTGACGCTGCCGCAGATTGACCGCATCTTACCAGGCATCGCAGCAGCTCCCCTCGCCTGCGCTTGTGCTCCCAGAATGACCGTGACCACGGCGAAATCCCCCTTTGGCGACCGGTTTGCCATCATCGGTGACGCGGTCGGGTCGCGGTTGAACAAAGATGGCCTCTACTCAGCCCACGCGACGGCGAGCCGGCTGGCCGAGACCGTGCTCCATGAGGGAGTGGACAAGCAGGCTCTCGCCAAGGGATACGGGAAGACCGTCAAATGGCTGGTGGCAGACAATCGCTTCGGACGGATAGTATTTGCCGCGAGCCGGGTAGCGTTCACCATGCCCGTGATGAGCCGCATCATGTACCAAGCGTTTGCCACTGAGTACAAGGTGCGAGACGAGCGGAGTCGGCCCCTGAGCGTAGTGCTATGGAAGATCGCCAGTGGCACGGCCGACTATCGGGAAGTGCTCCGGGAGATGTGCGGCTACAACGTGCTGCGATCTATTCTCAGCGGTGTGGTGGTCACGCTGAGGAACGTGGCGTTTGAGTTGCTCTTCGGTCTGAAATGGGGGGAGTACGGACGGTACCCGACAGTGGTTCTGAAGGAAAAGCGCGAGGTGCTCAAGGAGCAGCTTGCCTCAGGCCTGGGAATGGAGCTGGGCAAGTCGCCCGACTTCGAACGGATGTACGCGATCAAGATCCGAGGTTCGGAGGAAGAGATCATGGAGGAGATGGCCAAGTTCGGCCAACCCCATGCGAAGTTCGTCAGCCCGCGATTCCTCAACATTCGGCAAATCCAGGGGGTGCCTAACCAAGTCGGATCGGTGATTCGATACAGAATACCGTTCGTCAGGTTGGGCGCGGAACTGCGGCTGACCAAAAGAGTCGGCTTCGAAACTTTGCTATATCAGGTCGATGAGCGGCTTGTGGACCATGCGCAACTCATCTTCAACGTCACGGCGATCAAGGACGGAAACCGCAGTCTCTCCATTTACACGGCGTTCGACTACAAGAAAGGCAAGGGCTTCGTAGGTCGGGTTCTTTGGGGAGGGGCCAGATTATTGTTTCCAGGATTCATGCACGACGTCGTGTGGAACCATGCCCTGTGCACCATCAAGGAAGAGGTCGAGCGGAAGCACGACCATTTTGGGACGCATGACGGCTCAGCACCTGCGGCTCACTCTAACAATAAATTCGTTTCGCAAGATGCGAAACCCAACAAGATCTTCTGAGCGTCCACTGCCCCACCCACCCTTCCCCGGCGTGGGGAGAACCCGGCTAGTCTCCTGTCCCACCTAATTGGTGACAATACCCTTCACTCCCCCGGCCCCCTCCCCCTGGGGGGAGAGGGTGGCCGGCCGCCGGCGTTTTCTTCAGCCGGGGCGGGCCGGGTGAGGGGGTCCCTGCCAAGCTGCTCGTTGTCAGCAATAACGTGGGACAGGACACTAAAAAATCAGGTAACGCGCAAGGTCGCAATATCCATTGTAGACGTGAATCAGCGCTACCCCATTCGACTGAGACGTTGGGGTCGTCGAGCTTGCCTATCCATTTGCATTACCTGGGAACTACTTTATGGAGGCTGGGTGGTCGGCCGCAGCCGCTGATGTCGGCTGGGGCGGCTCGTGTTGTCCCGCTAACACCGCGGTGACCGAATTGGGAAGCTTGTCAGCATTCGCCAGCATCAGCGAGATCTGCCACATCTGGGTCTCGGACAGGCTCTGATTGAAACCCGGCATTCCCGTGAGCCGAATCCCATTCGCCACCTTCCAAAATGTCTCGCCGGGCGGATCGTCGGTGACGCCCTTCCCTTTCAATAACTCCGGCGGTATGGGGAACTCTCCGCGGGTGATCGCGGTTTCCTTCTTCCCCGGAACCCCATGGCACACGGCGCAGTTTATTAAATACTCATGCGCGCCTGCAAGGTAATTGGCTTCGTTGGCCTCAATCGGGACCGTCTTCGGCATTTCTCTTTGCAGTTTTGCATTCAGTGCCATATGCGCCAGTTTCCTTTCGAACGGCATTGGACGCGAGGCGGTAGCCACTGGCGCCAAGCCTCCGGCGAAGTAGGCGTACGCTCCCCCGATAATACAGAGAAAGGTTACGATTACGCCTGCCGCGAATTTTTTCATCGCTGGCCTCCTATTTTGGACTTGCCATAAAACCTGCGTTCGTCGCTTGAGATCAGAACACTGCCCGAATGCTGCTTAACGATCGTTGCTGACTCGCGATTCTTCTAGGCTGTTGTTAGCATGTGCCAACCAGAACGGAGGGACATGAGCCAGCCCTTCACATTGGACGCCAGGTCAGGTCGACGCGCACTGGAATATCGTTCTTGATGGGCATCGTTAGGAGCGACGGTGGGTCGATCTTGAAGTCGGTTAGCTTTGCCGGAATTGTCCCCGTGATCCGGCTCTCTCTTCCTTGCGCCACCCGTTTGAATGGAACCTGCTTATACTGGACGGTCTGGCCGGCGAACTGGATCTCCAGATCAAGATAGATCGTCGCTGATGTGGAAGCCGACTCGGGCATTCGGGTGCGCACGGTCACCAAGGGAAATTGCGCCCCGCGCGTCACTTGCAGCATGTGAAGATCACGGTTGCTGTCACCCGAGTCGAATGACTTCACGGGCACCGCGATCAAGAAATCACATTGCGCATCGTTGCAGACGCCTTTGCCTCGCGCCGCACGGCTGACACCGTCGAATTGGTGAAGTGGATGTGATACATGATAGGTGAGAGTGCCTTGATCAAGCACCCACTGGCTGTCCGTCGCGGCAAAGGCGGGAAGTGATAGCAGCCAAAGCCCCATCAGCAATTTTCGAAGCATATGACCTCTTCAGAATTTAAACGACACGGATGCTACCGCCAATCCGAATGCCGCTCCCGTCACGATGGCCACCGGCCCATGCAACGAGGCGATCCCGTGTACCCTTTCGCCGCGGCTCTTTTGAGCGAAAGCTATCTCCCCCAGGATGGGTGTCAGGACCATTCCCGGAGCATGAATCCAGGCCAGGGTCTTGTGCAGGCGGATGGGCCCGCGGGTTTGGGTGCCGGGTATCTTGGGCGCCCGGATAGCAAAGTAAGCAGTCGTGAAATAGAATCCCGCCGTCGTCACACCCAGAGCGGCATGCAGATCACGGTCGGTGGTGCTGGTCTGCTTTCCACCGGCGACCGCGGAAGTGATGAGCGTGGCGGCGAAAGGAGCAATCGTTATCAAACCGAGCCGTTGATGGATCTTGAGCATATGCGAGCGTCTGTCAAGTAGTGCCTGTTCCCGTGCATTACCCTTGGCTTGAGACGGAGTGATGCCGAGATCCTCCAGCGACGGCTCCGTCGGCTTACTGGAAGGGCTGGGCGCCGTCTTCTGAGCCGGCTCTGCGGTTGTATTGCTTTGTGTTTGCGCGACGGCTTCGGGCTCGCAATTCTCGACGACCGTCCAGGGCCCGCTGACGTTTGCGGCACGGATTTCGACTGTTTTGTAGCCGCGGGATTCGAACTTGATGCGGTAGTTGCCAGAAGGCAGACTAAATCTATAAGTACCGTCCGTGCCCGTGGCCGCAGGTAGCACATAGCCACTCTCTACGCTGGTCGTCGTAACCATGGTAAACGCCATAGGGGTACCAGCAGGATCGGTCACTGTGCCTATCAATTGTCCCATCGCCTGCGCCATCAACGATGGGCCTGATGTAACGATTAGAAAAGCGCCGGCGAGGCCGGCGAGACAAGTACGGCTGCGGTGTGCGATATTCGCGAGCATCCATACCTCCTTTTTAGTTTGGGTAGTGTCCTGGGTAAACCTGTCAATTCTACATGAAGCGATTACCCCGCACCTGCGAATGGCTCCTACGGTCACGTCGGGACCTGGGGCCGCTAAGAATCAGAATAGCGCAGCTTCTCTCAGGTTTACACGCGCATTTGCGAACATGAACAAGATGTAATTCTCCGGACATTTACCGTTCATGTTGAAGGGTACTGTGAATACGTGACAGCAGAAGCACGCCCAAAAGGTGGATAGTGGCGGAGGTGCGGCAGCATCACCTCCACGCCAGCGTGAGTTTCCAAAAGGGGGTTTGCGGTATTGATCAACTGCGAACGGGCACTTTCAAGAAAGAGGTAGGCAACGTCATCTCGCTAGCTGGCAGTGACAGCGTAACCGTGGCGCCCCCGCTCGGGCGATCGGAAATCTTCACTGTCCCGCCATGGGCCTGGGCCACGGCGTCGACAAATGCCAGCCCGAGCCCGTTTCCTGGTGAGTGCTTTCCCTTCACAAAAGGCTCGAATGCACGGCTGCCGATCTCGGGAGGAAAACCCGGCCCGTTATCCTCGATCACCAGTTCGGCATAGCCCTGGTGCGACCGGAGCCGAATATCGATCTGGCAGCCGGGCGGCAAGTGTACAAGTTCATTTTCCAATAGATTGCTCAGAGTGCGATTGATCAGCCCAAGGTCGGCCTCAACTATAACGCCGCTTTGCAGGTCAGTTCTTACCTCGTGATGCCTGTCGGCCATGGCCGGCATGTACAACTGGAGTAATTGAGTCACAACCGCAGGCAGGTCCGCCGCCACACGCTTCATTGGAAGCGCACCGGCTTTGGCTTCGGCGACATCCAGCGTCGTGTTGAGTAGAGCAGACATGCGGTCCAGTCCTTCGATAGCCTGCGCAACCGAATCTCGCCATTGGTCGCCGTTTTCAGCCGAGAGTGCCGATTCGAGAGTTTCCCGGATCGAGGTCACGGGACTTTTCAAGTCGTGAGCGACCGCATCGGTTACGGCTCGCAATTGTTTGACCGACGCCTGAACCCTTTCCAGCATGCGGTTGAACGTCTTCGCCAGACGGGAGATTTCGTCGGAACCAGCGGGTTCCGGCAATCGCTCGTCGAGTCCCTCGTAACCCGGGGAACGGGGGATTTCCATTTTTCCAACTAATGTCGTATTTTGTTCGGTGTTCTGTCTTAGCAGCGAGTTATACCAAGCTAGTTCAGTGGCTTAGAAGGAATCAAAAGCATATGTCAATTAACGCATATGTGAGGCATTATGCCGCACCCGGCGGTGCTGTCGTAGGACGACTGGGCTATCTCCAGAGACTCATCGGCTTCGGCACCATCTTCAGCTACTCTGCATCCTCTCTAACTGGATGATACAAAAGTGTAGAATAACTTTATTAAGAACCGAGTGGTAAGGCAAACTACGCCTAAGTCTGCGCTCCGTGTCCTGTTTGTCCCGCTGGTATTCGGGCGGTTCCCTTCTTGAGCTTGGGCGCCGCGCGTCGCGACTTAAAGGAAAAGCCGCAGACTCTCTGGAAAGGCGAGAGTCCGCGCTTGTATCTTGCTTGTATCTTGCTTTGGCCGTTGATTTCGGGTGTAAAACAGTCCCTGGAGTTAGCGGTGTCCGGCGGCGGAGGCCGATCTGCGCTGAGGCCGGGAGGGAACTCCCGAGCCTGTCGGGTAGATAGGCCCCCCGCCCTCTTCTCCCACGCCGAGGAGAATCCGAGGCCGTATGAGCCTGCATATTCAAGCTCGACGGGAGACGGCACAGGGTCGGGGGGACCGGACCGAAAGCTTAACTCCGGGAGGGTGTGATGAGCAATCTGGACACGTGTGGAATTGAAGTCAGTGCGAAGGAATTGGTGGTGATGCTGCGGCGGCAAGAGGACTTGGAGCCTTTGCGAAATTTCACTAACACGCCGGAAGGCCATACCATGGTGCTTCGTTACCTGCGGCGAGCGGGCCGCGTGGTGCGCGTTTGCATGGAGTCGACCGGTCTCTACGGTCTGGACCTGGCGCTGGCGCTGAGCACGCAGGAGGGCATCGAGGTGATGGTGGCCAATCCGCGTGCGGTGCGGCATTTCGCCACCGCCTTGATGCAACGCAGCAAGAATGATCAGATCGACGCCGGGGTGCTGGAACAGTTTGCCGCGCGTATGCCCTTTCAGCCCTGGCAGCGGCCCTCGGTGGCCACGCTGGCCTTGCACGCGCTGGCGCGGCGCCTGCGGGAGTTGGTCGAGATGCAGACGGCGGAGAAGAATCGTCAGCATGCGGCGGGGCTGTCGCAGGCGATTCCGACGGTGGTGAAGCGTGACTTGGCGCGCAGCCTGCGGGCCCAGGAACGGGCCATCGAGCGCTTGACCCGCCAAGCTCGCAAGCTGATCGCGCAGGATCCCCAACTGACCGAGCGCTTTGAACTGCTCGACAGCGTCCCGGGAATCGGCGAAACCAGTGCCGTGCAGCTCTTGGGGGAGTTGGGCGTGCTGGCACCCGATCTGGAGGCTCGCCAGTGGGTGGCCTACGCCGGACTCGACCCGCGCCAGTACACCTCGGGGACCTCCGTGCATAAGAAGCCGCGCATCAGCAAGGCCGGCAATAAACACCTCCGCCACGCTCTGTTCATGCCCGCCTTGGTCGCCGTCCAGCACGACCCGCACTTGCGCGCCTTCTATCAGCATCTGCTCGCCCAGGGCAAATTCAAAATGCAAGCCTTGGTCGCCGTCATGCGCAAACTCCTGCACGCTCTCCACGCCATGTTCAAAACCCATCAGCCCTACGAGGGCTCCAAACTCTTTCGGCTTAACTCCGCCCCTGCCCAGGAGGTGACCCGTGCTCTCGTCGCTTCCTGACCTTCAAAAAGAAAGAGGTTTCCCGTACCCTTCTAGAAAGAAAAACCTGTTGAAATTGAAGAGAGAATCTACCCGCTTTAGGGGAGCAGGAGCGTTATGCAACAAGAAGTGACCATGGATGGGCCGAGGAAAACTTTGGCGAAGCGGTTGGAAAACCTGGACCGCTTAATTAACGAGTTGGGGCAACCCGTTTCTCAACTCTGGGTTGACGCCTACCAATTCTTGATTGAGGCGATCAAGCGACCGGGCAAGCGTACACCTCGACGAGAGCGTTTAATTCGCGCCGCAGTGCTGACGGCTGCCGCTGCTCTCGAAGGATGCACAAATTTCCTTGCTGAGCGTGTTGCTAAAGCTGGGGCAGCGGGTGGAAAGCAACTCATGGAAAGTCAAATCGACTGCCTTCGAGAGAAACGTAAGGTTCTTGATAACGGCACGATAATAGAAAAAAGCAACTGTACAGTTCGAGGGACCGGTTCTTGCTTCTATATTCCCTTGTAAGCGGGGGACTACCATTACACCCGCCTGCGCGTGCTCAACTCGAAACAAGTTTCGAAACCAGGGACAAGCTTGTGCATCCTAAGCCTGGTTTACTAGTTGATCTTTTGGCCGATGATATCGGCTTCAACGCTTTTTCGGGCTTCTTAGTCGCTGACATACTACTAGCGGAAGCGTTGAGGGCTTCGAAAGGCAATTCCTAATCATTCGCAGCATTCTTTCGAAGGGCCTCAATCATTTTGTTGATATATTCCTCCGGGTCTCTCTCCCAAACCTTTTCCAGCGCACAGAGGTCACGGCGTTCAAACAGTTGGATTACTTGTGGCGGTCCTTTGGGCGGCGTGCTTTGCGTCCATAGCCTTAATCCGTTGGTCATCCATCTCTTTCATAACCTGAAACAGCGTTGCGGCCAATGTGAAACACATTTCCCCGTCTGGTTGCTTAAAGTCTATCTCGCCAAGGTGAACAATCCTGTGACGCTTGCGGAAGAATTCTTTGATGAAGAAGTCCTTCGTGAAGTGCACCCCTTTGAAAGTTGGGTACTTGGCATGGATAGGATTCAGTAATCTGGGATTGCGGGACAAGAACGAATCAAAATCCTCTCCGGTCAGCAAGGTCGATACTTTGTCAAGTCGCACTCCAATCGCGTTCCACTTGCGCCACTGTTCTGCCCATTTGTCCTTGTCTGCTGGCGTTGGCATCCTTGTGTCCATGAGGTCAACTTCACTCCACTTCATGAATAAACGCGCCAACTCACATTCCACTGCCATCGCACTCAGGACAATAACCAGCGTGAAATCTGCATTTGTGAGTTCTGCCCGTGCGCGACTCAAAATCCTCATGCCCACAAAGTTACCCAGCGGATTTACGAACCACAAAGGCATGCCACATTCAGTACACTGCGTGTCCTTAATGTCTTGTGTCCCGCTGGCTTGTAACGTCATCTGATGACCGCATAGGCACGTGACAGTGAAAGAGGATTTCATTTGCTTTGTCCGCTCCGCGATTTAATCCTGGATTCTATCATCGCCGCCCATTTTCGCGGACGCTTTATTGTGCTGATGAACGTGGCCCCAGTTCCCCCAAGGCCCTTCGCGAAATCCCAGACACCACAGGTCGGGATGTGCGCAAGCCCACCCGTGCTTCAAGTTCTGCCCTTTCTGGAGCAGGAAAAAGCCTGCGGTTAATTACGCTGCTTTGAGGAGTATAATCGCTCTCATGACAAAGTCTGGATGGATCGCTTACTCAGTCTTGGTGCTGGCATTTCTCAGCTTCGTAGCCTTCAACGAACACCAGCAACGCGCCTTGCGGAAGGCTATAGATAACGTGGCATGGGACGCGCGCCTCGCCGATCACCTTCAAACAGACAATTTCATTACGCCAACAGTCGGTACTATTCAATTCATCAGGCAAGGACGGTACTCAATCGACGTCCAGGATTTGAAGTACACGGGAAACGGCCTTGAGTTATCAGGGTTCATCGGAAACGCGACTCCGGTCACTCTGAGCACCCTCACGGTGACCTTTACGGCAAACCGCCCCTATTATAAGAATCGCGAGCGATATCTGAAGGAACGCGGAACCTCTGCCGACTGGTACACCGTAGGCCGGCCTGACGACGAGATCGGCAAAGGGCAAGTGTTGCTGACATATCTTAGTTCGGGAAGCCGAGTGCCGTTTGCGGTAACCATCCCCAACGTGAAGCAAACTTCGGATGAGACGGAACTCAGTGTATGGTTTTCAGGCGAGCGGTATACCTACGATAAGCGTTAGTCGGGGACAACAAACCGCAGGAGGTCGCCGGCGTAGGAACTCCGCGTATCGTGGCCGGCTAGACCCACTTTTCATGCGGGGTCTAGGTTTCGATTTGTGTTCCCTCAGTCATTGACAGTTGTGTGCCAACCGTGTGCCACAGTTCGGCAGAAGGTGCGTTTTTGGCGTATGTGGCTGATTGTAGAATCAACAACTTACAGCCCTTCAATACCCCCGCGTGTTCCGACTCCCCCCGCCTCCAAACTGCCAACCTGTGTGTAATCCATAGGTAACGGGTATGTTTGGGGTGCTTGCCCTCCGAGTACGCGCCGGTGCTTTCCACGGGCCTGCCCTTGCGGAGGTAAGGGGAAAATGTTTGATTGAGACATACCTTACGAACTTTCGAACCAACTCACAGACGCAGGGTTTTGGAAACATCCGAAAGATATGAAGGGTAAATCTGAACCACTCCCAGACACGGCACCAGCGGCCCCGGCTTCGACAGCCCCATGGGTGGGACCATTTAGTTATTAGGTATCACTCTATCTAAAGTTATATCCTGGGTATGTATCAACTGAATTAGACCTGACAGTTGTTGATTTTGCTCTCGATTTTGGCGTAAGCTCAGATAGGGCGCACGAGCGGAACGGCAGCAACAGACGTTTAGGACACGACGATGAGAGTCCTCAGAGGGTACGCGGTCGCAGCCGTGAGTGTCACGATGGCGTTACTCTTGACGCTCCTCATTACTCCGCTGCATCAGCAGTTCAAGTTTCTCCTGTTCTTCCTCGCCGTCTTTGCCAGCGCGACCGGGGGAGTGGGGCCGGGAGTGTTCGCGACACTGCTCAGTGTGGCGATGGTAGATTATTTCTTAATTCAGCCCCTGCGCTCGTTTGCGATTTCCGATCCGGGAAACCTAGTCCCTTTGCTTCTATTCTGCGGTGTGGGCCTTGTGATCACATGGATTACCCACCGCTTACAGCGTTCAGAGGAGTCGATTCTGGCAGCAGCAGCGGTCATTGAATCCTCGGCAGACAGCATAATGCGCGAAAGTCTGGACAACACGATCCTGAGCTGGAACAAAGCTGCTGAGCATACCTACGGTTACACGGCTAAAGAGGCAATCGGCCGCCCTGCCTCGCTGATTGTTCCGCCCGATCGCAGGGAGGAACTGCAACGCCTAATTGAGCGCATACACCAAGGAGGCTCGGTCCAGAGCCACGAAACGGTGCACGTCAAAAAGGACGGCGCGCATATCGATGTCGCGCTGACGTTATCACCCGTTCAGGACCGGGAGGGAAGCATCGTTGGCGTCTCCAGCATCGCGCGGGGGATCACAGAGCGCAAGCTGGCGGAGGAGGTAATACGGCAGTCCCACGAGCAACTGGAGCGAACGACGCACGAGTTGAGGCTTCTGGCTGAAATGGGCGAAATGCTCCAAGCAAGTTCTATCCCAGCAGATGCCTACGCCGTTACCACCCGCTTCGCACAGACACTCATCCCGGCAAGCTCGGGTGCCCTGTTTGTGCACTCCGCATCCAGAAACAACTTAGAGGTCGTCATCAGATGGGGAGAAACGCACCAGAATGAGCCGGATTTCTTGGCCCCCGATGAGTGCTGGGCGCTTCGAGCGGGACGTCTGCATCTGGTTGAAGGTCCCCACAACGGTTTGCTCTGCCGCCATCTGCCAGAGCCTCCGCCGACGTGCTACCTTTGTGCCCCCATGATTGCCCACGGTGAGACTCTTGGCATGCTCCACGTGCGGATGAGCCGGCACAATCGAGGCTCATCCGAAGCAGCGCTCCCGGAGTCAATGGAATTAACATGGCTCGCCAGGACCATGGCGGAGCGGTTGGCCTTGGCTCTGGCCGATATGGAGTTGCGGGAGACTCTGCGCGCGCAGTCCATCCGCGACCCGCTCACCGGCTGGTTTAACCGCCGCTACATGGAAGAGACGCTGGAGCGCGAGATTGGACGGGTGGCTCGAAACAAGCGCCCACTGGTGGTAATCATGCTCGACGTAGACAACTTCAAGGAATTTAATGACACCTTTGGGCACGAAGCGGGTGATGTGGCCTTGCAGAATCTGTGCCAAATGCTGAAAACGCACATTCGAAGTGAAGATGTCGCCTGCCGTTTCGGAGGAGATGAGTTTGTGCTCATCCTCCCCGACACTTCTGCGGAGCTCGGTGCGCAGCGGGCGGAGGAAATGCGGATCGCCGTCGGACACGAGGAAATACAATACCACGACCATTTGCTGAGGCCGATGACGTTGTCGTTTGGCATCGCCACCTTCCCCGTAAATGGCAGAACCTCCAAAGACCTGCTGCGGGCTTCTGATACTGCTCTCTACCGCGCCAAGAGCGAGGGGCGGGATAGAGTGCGGTTGCACGGACAGGCCTCTGAGCCGACCACCGGGAATTGATCCAGTTAAGCGCTGTGGAGCCTATCTCCCGGAAACGGGTTGACCACTCTTTCTTTCTATTTAACATAGGCGCTTACGGCCAAACATCGACAAAAAATTATCGATCTTGCAGAATGCTTCTTGCGCCTTCTGGTTGCCCCGCCAGGGGCCACCGGCACAGACTCAAATGTTGTCCTGCTCACCCATTCTCTCCTACCCTTCCTGAAGAAGTTCTTCCAGGGTCCAAGTGTGATCTGTAATGCCAGCTTCCATCGCAGGTGTGACCCGCAACGTTTGACGGGTTCGGCAGAAATTGTAGGTCAAAACAGTGGCCGCCGTAATGTTACCGAAGGCTTTGCGCCCCTTGGCCTGCGGCGAGCCGGGCGCGGGAAGCTTCGTGTGCGCCCGGCTGCGGCGTCATCGGCGCGAAGTTCGTCGGCGTCTTGGAACTCCGAGTTCGCTTTCATATAGGCGAGCAACTCATCCACTTGGCAGAAGGCCAATGCGGTGTACGTGTCGGCGGCTCCGTAGTAGATGGCGATCCGGCCGCTGCGAGCATCCGCAATCGCTGCGCACGGGAACGTGACGTTGGGCACGAAACCAACGGTCTCGTAAGGCGTCTCCGGTGTGAGTAGGTAATCTCGAGTCCGCAACAACACCTTGCTCGGATCCTCCAGATCCAGAAGCGCGGCGCCCATGCTGTAGACGTAGCCGTTACAGGTAGTGCTGACGCCATGATAGAAGAGCAGCCAACCTTCTGATGTTTCTATGGGCACAGGGCCCGCGCCGACCTTGGTGCTCTGCCACCAGGTCTTGGGTTGACGCTGCATCACCAGCCGGTGCTTACCCCAGAAAATGAGGTCGGGGCTGTAAGACAGAACGATGTCGCCGAAGGGAGTGTGCCCCGAATCGCTGGGGCGGCTCAGCAAGGCATAGAGTCCATTGATCTTTCTGGGGAACAGCACGCCGTTGCGGTTGAAGGGCATCAGGGGACGCTCCATCTTGATCCAGGTCTTGAAGTCCGTGGTGCGACCCATTCCGATGGAGGCTCCGGGAAAATCGTCACACCACGTGACGTAGAAGGTATCGTCAATCTTCAACAGGCGAGGGTCGTAGGCGTAACCGTTTTGCACCTTCTTGCCGGCATCGTTCTCCCACGGAATCACGTCGGGGTCGAGGTCCCAATGAATGCCGTCCTTGCTGCGGCCGAAATGAAGGTCGGCCACGCCATTGCGGTGATCGGCACGAAATACTCCCACGTATGCCCCTCCATGAGGCCACGCCGCACTATTGAAGACGCGGGCCATGCGCCCGCCGGGGTTCCACCCAATAAGGGGGTTCCCGGCATAACGCCAAACCACGTCGCTGCAACCGGCAGCGCGTTCTTGCCAAGGGAGGTTCGGCAGAGAGTGACCCACGAGGGTCGGCTTCGCTGATGGTCGTGCGGTCATAAGAAAAGATCCTCCTTTCAAACCGTGCCCGCGCTGTGTACCGCGGCTTCACGGCGGACCTTGAGTTCGGCCCCGATCTGATCCATGAGCTTAGCATCAAGGTTGTATACGGCAATGACGAGCACCGTGAAGAGAGAGGCTGCTGCCGGAATCAGGCTGACCATCAGACGAATGCCATACAGCGTCCCGACATTCTGCGCGACATTGGCGTGGAAGCCATAAAACGCCAGCAGCCATCCGGCGATGGCGCCCCCCACGGTCCAGCCCATTTTCTGCGCAAACGTTCCCGCCGAGAAAACCAGCCCGGTAGCGCGACTTCCGAATTTCCACTCCGCATAGTCAGCGGTATCGGCGTACATGGCCCAAACCAGCGGGTTCAGGGAGCCCGTGAAGAGGGACCCAACCATATTGCACGCGAAGATCAGCGCCAAGTCCTTCGCGCCGGCAAAGTAGACAGGAACCAGGGTCAACACGTTGATGATCGAGAGCCACATGTAAGTTTTCTTTTTCCCGCCAAAGAACTTGGTCAGAGGAGCCGTAATAGTGACTCCCACGAGCGAGCAGACCGTGCCCGAAAGGAAGTAAGTGGAAAGGAGCGTGACGGAATCGAAGTGGTGAGCGAAGTGGTGCGCAGGCCCAATGTTGAACGCGATGTCCACGCCTTGGACCACGAAGTACTTGAAATAATAGACGAGGGATGCCCCGCGAATCGAGACCCAGGTGAGAAACACAATGCTGGCACCGCCCAAGGCAAGCCAGGGCCGGTTGCGCAGCAGGTCGCCCAAGTCACCACCCACCGAAGACTGGTCGCCTGCGGGGCCGACGACGCGCTCGCGTGTGGCCGCGAACGTGAAGAGGAAGAAGCACATTGCCGCAAAGCCGTAGAGGCCCATGGTCAAAGGGAACCCGGCCTTGTCGTTGCCGTGGCCAAGCGCTTTGACCAGAAATAGAAACGTGCCTTGCACAATCAGGTTTCCGGTGAAGGCGCCCACAAACCGAAAGGAGGAGAGCTTGGTGCGTTCGTCGGAATCGGGCGTGATCACTCCCAGCAGCGCCCCGTAAGGGATATTGATCGCCGTGTACACCAGCATCACCAGCATGTAAGTGGCATAGGCATAGGCCAGCTTGCCGGTCGGCCCGAGATTGGGCGACAGAAAGGCCAGTACTCCTGTGATAAAGAAGGGGAAGGCCATCCACAGCAACCACGGGCGAAACTTGCCGAAACGCGACTTCGTCCGGTCCGCCAGCATTCCCATCATGGGATCGGCGAAGGTGTCTCCGGTCCGGGTGACCAATATCATCGTGCCCACGGCCGCAGGTGCGAGCCCGACCTTGTCCGTATAGAAGTTCAGAAGGAACAGAACGAAAGTGTTGTAGTAGAGGCAGGATGCCAAGTCGCCGGTGGCGTAGCCGACGCGTTCCCTAAGACGTACGGGTTGAGGCTCATTAGAAGTAGGCATGCATGGCTCCAGTTATGAGGCGCAGCGTCGCGCCGGGGCTATTTGGCCCGGTCGCGGTAGGGATACCAGTTACCTGATACCCCCCGCACGGATCCGTACAGGCGCTCATTAGCGCATACGGCTCTTATCGTAGATACCGAGCGGCAAAGCGAACCTCGGGATAAGGATG